>NZ_JBHTWG010000038.1:0-26533 GCF_042792555.1 Streptomyces sp. NPDC056628 | reverse complement strand
CGGGTTTTTTTGTGGGTGCGGTCCGGTTCGCCGCGGTTTTTGTCGGCGCGCCCCGCGGGGGCGCCCCCCCCCCACGCCGAAGAGGGCGCCCGTCAGCGGTGAAGGTCGTACCGGTCGAGGTTCATCACCTTGTCCCACGCGGACGTGAAGTCACGGACGAACTTCTCGTCGGCGTCCCGGGAGGCGTACACCTCGCTGAGGGCGCGCAGTTGGGAGTGCGAGCCGAACACGAGGTCGGCGGCCGTCGCGGTCCACTTGACGTCGCCCGTGACGCGGTCGCGGCCCTCGTACACGTTCTCCGCCGAGGTGGACGTGGCCCACTCCGTGCCCATGTCGAGGAGGTTCACGAAGAAGTCGTTGGTCAGCGTCCCGGACCGGTCCGTGAGGACGCCGTGCCGGGCGCCCTTGAATCCGGTGGTCAGGGCGCGCATGCCGCCGATCAGGACGGTCATCTCCGGGGCGGTGAGGGTGAGCAGGTTCGCGCGGTCCAGAAGAAGCGTCTCCGGGGAGAGCTTCTCCCCGGCTCGCAGGTAGTTGCGGAACCCGTCGGCCGCGGGTTCCAGGACGGCGAAGGCGTTCACGTCCGTCTGTTCCTGTGTGGCGTCCGTACGCCCCGGCGCGAAGGGGACGGTGAGGTCGTGCCCGGCGTCGGCCGCGGCCTTCTCGATGGCGGCGCTGCCGCCCAGGACGATGAGATCGGCGAGGGAGATCCGTGTGCCGCCGGTCTGGGAGCTGTTGAAGTCCTGCTGGATCTGCTCGAGCCTGCGGACCGTCTCGGTGATCTCGGGGACGTCGTTGAGCTCCCAGTCCTTCTGCGGCGCGAGCCGGATGCGTGCTCCGTTGGCGCCGCCGCGCTTGTCGGTGCCGCGGAAGCTGGCGGCCGAGGCCCAGGCGGTGGTCACGAGCTGGGAGACGGACAGGCCCGAGTCGAGGACGGTGCGCTTGAGGGCGGCGATGTCCGCCTCCCCGACCAGGTCATGGTCGACGTCGGGCACCGGGTCCTGCCACAGCTGCGGCTCGGGGATCCAGGGACCGAGGTAGCGCGAGCGGGGACCCATGTCGCGGTGCAGCAGCTTGAACCACGCCTTGGCGAAGGCGAGCGCGTACTCCTCCGGGTTCTCGTGGAAGCGCTTGGAGATCGGCCCGTAGACCGGGTCCAGCTTCAGCGCGAGGTCCGTGGTCAGCATGATGGGCGCGTGCCGCTTCGACGGGTCGTGGGCGTCGGGCACCGTGTCCCGGGCGGCCGGGTCGGTGGGCGTCCACTGGTGGGCGCCGGCCGGGCTCCTCGTCAGCTCCCAGTCGTAGCGGAAGAGGTTGTCGAAGAAGCCGTTGTCCCACTTGGTCGGCTCGTACGTCCACGCTCCCTCGAGACCGCTGGTGAGCGCGTCCGAGCCCTTGCCCGTGCCGTAGGTGTTCCGCCAGCCCAGGCCCTGCTGCTCGATGGGGGCACCCTCGGGCTCCGGACCGATGTAGCTCGGGTCGACCGCGCCGTGACACTTGCCGAACGTGTGACCGCCCGCGATGAGCGCGACCGTCTCCTCGTCGTTCATCGCCATCCGCCCGAACGTCTCACGGACGTCCCGGGCGGCGGCCATCGGGTCGGGGGTGCCGTTGGGGCCCTCCGGGTTGACGTAGATCAGCCCCATCTGGACAGCGCCGAACGGACCGGTGAGCTCGCGGTCCCCGCTGTAGCGCTCGTCGCCGAGCCAGGTGTCCTCCGGGCCCCAGAAGATCTCCTCGGGCTCCCACACGTCCTCCCGCCCGAAGGCGAACCCGTACGTCCTGAACCCCATGGACTCCATGGCGCAGTTCCCGGCGAACACCAGGAGGTCGGCCCAGGAGATCTTCCTCCCGTACTTCTGCTTGACCGGCCACAGCAGGCGGCGCGCCTTGTCCAGGCTCACGTTGTCCGGCCAGCTGTTCAGCGGGGCGAACCGCTGCGCCCCCATGCCGCCGCCGCCCCGGCCGTCCGCGATCCGGTACGTGCCCGCCGAGTGCCAGCTCATCCGGATGAAGAGCGGACCGTAGTGCCCGTAGTCGGCCGGCCACCAGTCCTGCGACGTCGTCATCACCTCGAACACGTCCCGCTTCAGCGCCTCGACGTCGAGGGAGGCGAACTCCTCGGCGTAGTCGAAGTCGGGGTCCATCGGATTCGAACGCGGCGAGTGCTGATGGAGGACCTGGAGGTCCAGCTGGTTCGGCCACCAGTCCTGGTTCGTCCGGGGCCGGGGGGTGGGCTTCGGGGTGGGGGAGGGGATTGCCGGGTTCTCGCTCTCACTGGCGGGCATGTAGGCGTCCTGCTTCCTGGTCTGTTGTATCCCTTTTTTCCGATTCTGCTCCTGACGTTGGGTGCTTTGGCCGCGCCGGGCAATCCGACACGCACGCAGGGGGCGCCATGGCGCCCGCAGGAGGGAAGCCCGGGTGCGCCGCCGCGCCTACGGCCGAGTGGCGTCGATGCGCCCGAGGAGCGTCGCGGCCTCGACGGTGCGGTGGTGCCCCGGACCGAAGGACGCCAGACAGGCGTCGTGGGCGACCACGGCCCGGCGACGGGCGTCGGAGGTGCGCCCCAGCCCCAACAGGGCGTTACCCACGGCCAGTTCAACGGCGCCCGTGTCCGGGTGACGCTGGTCCGCGGGCAGCGCGTGGTACAGCTCGTCGGCGCCCTGGGCCACGGCGAGGGCCTCTTCGTGGCGGGCCTGGCCATTGAGGCTGCGCGCCAGCCCGAGCCGCAGGACCAGGGCCGCCCGGTCCCGTGCGGCGTGGGCGGCGAGGGCCTCGCGGGCGTGCGTCTCGGCCTCCTTGTGGCGACCCTGCGCGTTGAGCGCGAAGACCAGTCCATTGCGGGCGGCCGCTGCCAGGAAGGCCATGTCGGGGCCGGTGCCGCGCGCCGCCGCCTCGGCGACCGCCGCGCACTCCGCCTCGCACTCGGCGTACCGATCGAGCGAGACCATCTGCTGGGCGCGGTCCGAGCGCAGTTTGAGAGTCAGCCAGTGATCGGCCCCGAACAACCCGCTGAAGACGGGCAGTGCCTCGTCGTAGGTGGCGAGTGCTTCGGCGTGCCGGCCCTGGGCGCCTGCCGCGAGCGCGGCGATGTTCAGCGCCACGGCCGTGTACTCGTCCTCGCGCGGC
The DNA here is from genome assembly GCF_042792555.1 of Streptomyces sp. NPDC056628. Lineage (NCBI taxonomy): Bacteria > Bacillati > Actinomycetota > Actinomycetes > Kitasatosporales > Streptomycetaceae > Streptomyces > Streptomyces sp. NPDC056628. The sequence goes on along the minus strand of NZ_JBHTWG010000038.1, from coordinate 23,404 downwards.
CGCGACCGGGCCACGGCACGGGCCTCGGCCTCCGCCTCGGCGTAACGCCCGGCCTCGTAGAGCGCTTTGGCCTCGGAGACCGGGGTTCCCTTCATACGCTCGGCGTCACTTCGGCCGCGTCGGAAGAATCGCATGCCCGGAAGCGTACGCATCCCGCACGGGTCGCTCGGCGACGGGGCGGGGAGAGGCGGCGGGTCCCGCACGGTACTGGGCCGGCGGGGTCCTTGAGCGCTCCGGTCCGGTGCCCTGTCCGGTGAAGGGGACGACGTACGGCACCGTCGCCCGGCTTCCCCGCGCCGCACCCTGCACTCTTTCGAGGTCTGCGGGCGGCCGCGGCCCCGGGTCTCCAGGACCGGCTGGACCTCCCACCGACGACGCGGGATCTCGCCCGGCTGCGCCACGTCCCGGCCGCAGGTCACCGGAGCCACCACCGCGGTCCCCGAGCCTGGCACGAGGCGACGGACCGAGCAGTGCGTCAGCCGCTGACGGAGGGAAAGCCGACGGCGCTCACGTGGGCCATCGCCTTGCTCGTCACCCGGTAGCGGTCGTTGGGGACGTCAGGGGACGTGGTCACGTGCACGGCCAGAGGGCCCGCCCACTCGTAGCCGCGGCGTGCGCCGTACTGGGCCAGCTTGTCGGTGAGGACCTGCCCCACCCGGGCGCACTGGCCGCCGAGTTCGGTGTGGACGTGCTCGGCGAGCTCCACGTCGTAGGCGTTGGGGACCACGACCCGGTTCTCACTGCACACGACCGCCTGACGGTCGCACTCGCGCTGCAGCGCGGCCACCAGCTCGACCGGCTCCTTGGGGAACCACCGCTCCCACAGCCGCCCGCCGACCCGTTCCAGCGCCTGTTCCCATCCCGTGAGGTTGCTCATCCGCACGCCCCTCCTCTGTCCCGTCGTCACGGCCTTGCGTCACGCCATGGAAAGGCGGGTGCCCAGAACGCCGACTTCATTGCTTCGGAGCTCCCGCTTTCTCGCATCCCCTCGGGTAAACGCGCGTGTTCGTTCTAGGAGCCGGCCACCGTGGGGTAGTCCGTGTAGCCCTTCACTCCACCGCCGTAGTACGTGTCGCGGTCGCCGTCGGCGAGGGGGTGGCCGTGGGCGAAGCGGTCGACGAGGTCGGGGTTGGCGATGAAGGGCGCGCCGAACGACACCGCGTCCGCCAACTGCCGTTCGAGCAGTTCGTTCCCGGTGGCTTGCGTGAAGCCGAGGTTGGCGATGACGGCGCCGCGGTAGTGGCTGCGTAAGCGGGTGAACGCCGTGAACGTGTCGTCGGTGTCCGCGTCGGGCGCCGGGCCGACGAGGTGGAGATAGGCCAGGTCGCTGTCGCCGAGGCGCTTCAGGAGCAGGTCGTAGTCTGCCAGCACGTCGGCGTCCGCGGTGAAGGCCGGTCCGCCGTTCCAGTACGGGGAGAGCTTGACCCCGACACGCTCGCCGCCCCACACGTCGCTGACGGCGTCCACGACGTCGAGGAGGAACTGGGCGCGCTTCTCACTGGTGCCTCCGTAGGCGTCGGTGCGCTGGTTGAGCCGGGGGTTGAGGAACTGGGCCACGAGATGGGAACCCTGCGCGTGGATCTCCAGGCCGTCGAACCCGGCGCGCAGGGCGTTGGCGGCTGCCTGCCGGTAGCCGCGGATGGTGTCCGCGATCTCGGCGCCGGTCAGGGCCCGGGGCGTGACGGTGTCCTTCGGGCCGTCCGGGGTGAAGGCCATCTCCTCGGGGTTGACCGCCGACGGGCCGGCGGGGAGGCGGCCGCCGTGGTGGTCCGGGTGCGAGACGGCACCGAGGTGCCCGATCTGGGAGACGATCCTGCCTCCCGCCGCGTGCACGGACTCGGTGACCTCGGCCCAGGCGGCGGTCTGTTCGTCGGTGTAGATGCCGGGGACGTGGATGAAGCCGATCGCGTCAGGGCTGACCCAGGTCCCCTCACTGATGATCAGGCCGGCGCTTGCGCGCTGTGCGTAGTACTCGGCGTGCAGATCGGTGGGGGCCAGTTCGGCGTTGGTGGCGCGGGCGCGGGTCATGGGAGCCATGACGACCCGGTTGGGCGGTTCGAGCGCGCCCAGCCGGACGGGGCGCAGGAGGGGCTGGGTGTCGGGTGCCGTGGTCTGGTCGGACATGAGCGTCTCTTTCGTGAGGTGAGGTGCTCCTCGCGGACGCGAGGAGGACGTGTGGACGAGCAGGAGGGGTGGGTTCAGTCCTGCTTGAGGACGTGGAGGCCGGACAGGGGGCCGCCGAGCTGGATGAGACGTCCTCCTTCGCGCAGGCTTCCGAGGTCGACGGGGGCGAATCCGAACGCGGACGTCAGGCCGATCACGGTGTTCTTGGCGTCGGCGTCGTCGCCGGCGAGGAACAGCACCTGCCGCCCGGCCGCATGGCGGGGGTCGGGCGCGATGTACCGCGCGAAGAGGGAGTTGAAGGCCTTCACCACGCGTGCGCCAGGGAGCAGGGAGGCCACGTACTCGCTCCCGGTGAGATCGCCCAGGTCGGCGATCCGCAGCTGCGGGGGAGGGGACGCGAACTGGTTGGTGGCGTCGATGACGACGGTCCCGTCCAGACGGGGGAGCCGGGCGGCGACGTCGGGGATCTGCGGCCAGCCGACGGCGAGGACGACGAGATCCGCGGCGGCGGCCTCCGCGGGCGTCGCGGCTGACGCGAGCGCGCCGAGATCCTTGACCAGGGGCGCCAGGGAGTCGGGCCCGCGGCTGTTGCTGAGCACGACCTCGTGACCGAGCCGGATCGCGTGCCGCGCGATGGCCTGGGCGATGGTTCCGGCTCCGAGCATGCCGATCCTCATCGGACGGCCTCCCGCCCGGTGCCGGCCGATCGCGGTGAGGTGAGCAGGACGGTCCCGCTCTTGCCCGGGCGACGGGCGTGCTCGACGGCCGTCTTGAAGTCGGCGAGGTCGTAGCGGGCCGCCACCTCGAACAGATCCGGTGTGCTCTGCGCCAGATCCACGGCGAAGGCGATGTCCTGGGCGCGCTCCTCCGGGGTGCGGTGGGTCCAGTGCCACACCGTCACGCCCTGGACCGTCAGTCCCCGCTGGCCGAGGGGCAGGTGCTCCAGGGTCGTGGTGCCGGGGCCGAGCCGGCCGTAGGTGATCAGGGTGCCGCCGTCGGCGAGCAGTGCGACGAGATCCTGGGTCATGGCGCCGCCGACACAGTCGAGGACGACCTGGACGTCCTGGCCGCCGGTCAGGTGACGGACCTGCTCCCGCCAGTCCCCGTCGCTGGTCGTGATCACCGGCAGCGTGGGATACAGGCTCCGCAGCGTGCGGGCGCCGGACGCGCTGCGCACGAGGTTGACCAACGGCAGGTCGTGCCGGACGGCGGCCGCGCTGACGAGCCGGCCGATGGAGGAACCGGCGGCCGTCTGGAGGACGGGCCCCTTGCGCTGTCCCAGGGCGTGCTCCACCGCCCGGTACAGCATGAGCAGGGTCAGCGGGTTGACCAGCATCAGGGCCGCGGTCTCGTCACTGACGCCCTCCGGCACCGGAACGGCGCGCTCGGCGGCGACGACGACGAAGTCGGCCCAGGTGCCCGGTGCCGGGAAGACCGCGACGCGTCGACCGGGTCGCAGCGTCCGTACGTCCGGCCCGACGCTCTCGACGACGCCCATGCCCTCCACGCCGGGAGTCCGGACCTCCGGCCGCCGCTGCTCCGGTAGCCCCGGCAGGCCCTCCACGCCGATCAGATCGCCCGGATGGACCGGCCGGACCAGCAGGCGGACGAGGACCTGCCCGGCGCCGTGACGGGGCGGCGGATCGGGGTCCTCCCTCAACGTGAGTACCTGTGCGGGGTCCCCTTGGCGGGTGTGCACGAGGGTGCGCATGGTTCCTCCCAGCCCTTTTAATGACGAGTATCATTAAAGCAATGATGAGAGGTAACCTTGAAAAGGTCAAACACAGTAGGCGAGGGAGGGCGGACATGCCGCGGATCACCAAGGAAGAGAAGGCCAGGAATCGGCAGAACATCGTGGAGGCGGCCGGGCGCATGTTCCGCGCGCAGGGCATCGACGCCGTCGGGATCGCCGACCTCATGAAGGAAGCGGGCCTGACGCACGGCGGCTTCTACAACCACTTCGCGTCCAAGGACGACCTGGCCGCCGAGGTGTGCAACGCCTCGTTCGCGACGTCCCTGGGCGTGTTGGCGCAGGCCGTCGAGGACGGGGAGGCTCCCGCCGGCTCACCGCTGCGACGGGTGGTGGACGACTACCTCTCGGCCGAGCACCGCGACGCCCAGGACGGCGGCTGCCCGTCCGCTTCTCTGGTGATCGACGCCGGACGCCACGACGAGACCATCCAGCGTTCGTACGCCGCAGGCGTGGAGGGCTACCTGACCGGCTTCGCCGCGGAACTCGCCCGTGAGCGCGACGGGGAACTCGCTCCGCAGGAGGCCCGCGACCAGGCGGTGCTGCTGCTCAGCCGGCTCGTCGGCGCGATGGTGCTCGCCCGCGCCGTACGCGACGTCGAGCCCGCCCTGTCCGACGAGATCCTGCGGACGTGCCGCGCGCACGCGCTCGACTGAGGGCCGCCGGACGGAGAACCCGGGGTCAACTCCGAGCGGCCTGAGTGTCGTTGTCCTGCGCACTCCGCGCGTACGGCACCACCACGATCTGCACGTCGTCCTCGTAGACGACACGTCCCGGATCGGCGGACCGCAGAACCTGACAGTCGACGCCGTGCGCGGACAGGATCTCCAGGTAGCCCGGAACGCGAGCGAGGAGATGCGTGGCCGACGGCTTGAACCACGCCGCGGCGCCGGGATTCACGTTGTCGTCGTAGACGCTGGGGTCGACGGTCGAAGGGTCGGTGTACGCGGCGTCGTACCAACGGTTGTTGCGACGCCGGAAGGCCTCCTGCTCCTCCGACAGCCTGCCCTCCCGCGCGAGGTTGTTCACGAGCCCGAAGACCCCGGTGAACCGACCTCGGTTGTTGCGATGCGGCGACTGGAACCGCAGGTAATGAACGCCCTCGCTGTCGCTGATCCCCATCGGCACATCCTCGCACCGCCCCGAACGGCGGCGGCACGCTCCCGGCCGTTGATCCGGCTCCCCTTGGCGAGGCCGTGAGGAACTTCTGCCTGAGTACGGTGCAGGGCGGGTCAGTGTCAGGGCAGCGTCGCAAAATGACATGCCGCAGCCCGTTGCGCCTCCTTACGCTGCCGGCATGGACAGCACCTGGGCGGAGGGCCTCGTCAACGTCGTGGACGTCGAAGCGACGTGTTGGGCTGGTTCCCAGCCGCGTGGCGAGGTCAGCGAGATCATCGAGATCGGGCTGACTGTCATCGACCTGGACGCCGGTGAGCGCCTCGCCCGGCACCGGATCCTGGTGAGGCCCGCCCGGTCCACGGTCAGCGAGTTCTGCACGGAGCTGACCGGCCTCACTCAACAGGAGGTCGATCAGGGGGTCACATTCGCCGAGGCGTGCCGGCTACTGGCGGCCGAGCACCACGCGGGCGCCCGGCCGTGGGTCAGTTGGGGCGACTACGACCGCCACCAGTTCACACGGCAGTGTCAGGCCACGCGCACGCCCTACCCTTTCGGCCGCCGTCACACCAACGCCAAGGCCGTCTTCACCGAGGCATATGGTCTGCGGAAACGCCCCGGCATGGCACAGGCCCTGAAGATCGCCGGGCGGCGACTCGAAGGCCGTCACCACCGGGGCGAGGACGACGCCTGGAACATCGCGGCCCTCGTGCTTCACCTCTCTGAACGGGGGGTCTGGCCAGCCCCGGTGGAACACCCCGTCTGACGTACCCGCCCGGCTTGAAGGGCATCCGCACAGGCCCTGTCACTCCAGGTCAGCGGCGCTCCTTCCTCGATCGGTCTGCACGCGTCTCGTGAGCCCCGAAGGGTCCGCCGACTTTGGAGTGCATGCGGTGGTCCGTCCGCCCGGCGGCGGCAGGGTCTGTGCGTTCAGCACGGTCATGTCGGAGGCCGTGTTGCTTGATCACGGTCGGGTCGGGAGGCCGGGATGGGTTGGTCGCGGGCGGAACAGACCGACCGGTGACATCCCGCCGGGGCGGACCCGAGCGGCCCGCCGCGCGGCATCCCGCCGGGGCGGAGGCCTTCTTCTTCGGCGCGTGCATCGGCAGTCTCTTCGCCCCCGAGGAGGACGGAGGCGGGGCCGGGGGAGCGGCGCATGCCTTCCTGCGCCTGTGTGAACGGGCGCACGTGCCCGTCGCCGTGCCGGACGGACTCGGTGTCCTGTGCTGCGGCACGCCCTGGCAATCCAAGGGATGCACCGGCGGCCACCGGACCATGGCGGCGCGCACGCTGGACGTCCTGTGGATCACCCAAGAAGTCTTGACGCACCTCCGGGACTGAAAATATGTTTCATGTCATCGGAACATAGTGAAAGAAAGTTTCGACCCTGTCTTTCCTGTCGTACAGGCCAGCCGAACCGCTCCCGTCACGTGTGACGGAAATGTGCCGACATCACCCAAGCCCCTGAAACGCCCGAACCCACAGGAGCCGTGAACGCTCATGTCCACCCAAGACGCCGGCGGCGGTGACGCCCTGCTGCGTGACCAGCTGGCCACCCTGGCCACGGAGGCGTACCGGCCCGAGTTGGCGGACATCGACCGCCGCAGCACGCTGGACATCGCCCGCCACATGAACGCCGAGGACGCCATCGTCAGCGCGGCGGTCGCGGACCGGCTCCCCGAGATCGCCGCCGCGATCGACGGCATGGCCGAGCGGATGTCCCGTGGCGGACGGCTCGTCTACGCCGGAGCGGGCACCGCCGGGCGGCTCGGTGTGCTGGACGCCTCCGAGTGCCCGCCCACCTTCAGCACCGACCCCTCCCAGGTCGTCGGCCTCATCGCGGGCGGCCCCTCCGCCATGGTCACCGCCGTCGAAGGTGCCGAGGACTCCGAGGAGGGCGCCCGTCAGGACCTCGACGCGCTGAAGCTGACCGCCGACGACGTGGTGGTCGGCATCTCCGCCTCCGGCCGCACCCCGTACGCCGTCGAGGCCGTCCGCCACGCCCGCTCCCTCGGCGCCCTCACCGTCGGACTGTCCTGCAACGCCGGCAGCGCGCTCGCGGCGGCCGCCGACCACGGCATCGAGGTCGTCGTCGGACCGGAGATCCTGACCGGCTCGACCCGGCTCAAGGCGGGCACCGCGCAGAAGCTGGTGCTCAACATGTTCTCCACCATCACCATGATCAGACTCGGCAAGACCTACGGGAACCTGATGGTCGACCTGCGCGCCTCCAACGAGAAGCTGCGGGCGCGCGCCCACCGGATCGTGGGCCTCGCGACCGACGCCTCCGACGAGGCCGTCTCCGCCGCGCTCGCCGCCACCGGCGGCGACGTCAAGAACGCGATCCTCCTCCTGCTCGGCGGTGTCGACGCGCCGACCGCCGAGCGACTTCTCCGCAACGCCCACGGACACCTTCGCAGCGCCCTGGAAACCGCGGCCGCCTGACGCACCAGCCCTTACTCACAGCAAGGCCGATCTCATGGCGAACGAGAACAAGTACCGCGACACCGCGGCCGCCATCCTGCCCCTCGTCGGAGGAGCACGGAACGTGGCGTCGGTGGCCCACTGCATGACCCGGCTCCGGCTGGGCCTGCACGACCGGACCCTCGTGCGGGAGGAACAGCTCAAGGCGCTGCCCTCGGTGATGGGCGTCGTCGAGGACGACACCTACCAGATCGTGCTCGGCCCAGGCACCGTCGCCCGCGTCACCCCCGAGTTCGAGACCCTCGTCGAGGAGGAGCGCGCCGCCGCTCCCCACGCTCCCCAGGCGGCGGCCCCCGCCGGCGGCCCGGCCCCCGAGGCCGTGACCGCCGAGGACCTCGCCGCCCAGGGCGCCGCCCTGCGTGCCGAGCGCAAAGCGCGCAACGCCACCCCCTTCAAGCTGCTGCTGCGCCGCATCGCGAACATCTTCGTGCCGCTGATCCCCGCGCTCATCGGCTGCGGCATCATCGCCGGCCTGAACGGCCTGCTCGTCAACCTCGGCTGGCTTCCCGGCATCACCCCCGCGCTGGCCGCGACGGCCTCCGGGTTCATGGCGCTGATCGCCGTGTTCGTCGGCTACAACACGGCGCAGGAGTTCGGCGGCACACCGATCCTCGGCGGCGCGGTCGCCGCGATCATCGTCTACGCGGGCGTCGCCAACGTGGAGGCGTTCGGCCAGCACCTCTCCCCGGGCCAGGGCGGCGTCCTGGGCGCCCTCGGCGCGGCATGGCTCGCCGTGCAGATCGAGAAGTGGTGCCGCCGCTGGGTGCCTGTCTCCATCGACGTCCTCGTCACGCCCACCATCACCGTGCTGGTGTCCGGTCTCGTCACCCTCTTCGGGCTGATGTTCCTCGCCGGTGAGGTCTCCACGAAGATCGGCGAGGCCGCGAACTGGCTGCTGTCGCACGGCGGCGCCGGGGCCGGTCTGATCCTCGGCGGCCTGTTCCTGCCGCTGGTCATGCTCGGCCTGCACCAGGCGCTCATCCCGATCCACACGACCCTCATCGAGCAGCAGGGCTACACCGTGCTGCTCCCCATCCTCGCGATGGCCGGCGCGGGCCAGGTCGGTGCCGCGATCGCCGTCTACTTCCGCCTGCACCGCAACACCTCCATCCGCCGGACCATCAAGTCGGCCCTGTGGCCGGGCTTCCTCGGCGTGGGCGAGCCGCTGATCTACGGCGTGTCGCTGCCGCTGGGCCGCCCCTTCATCACCGCCTGCACCGGCGGCGCCCTCGGCGGCGCGTTCATCGGGCTGTTCAACCAGCTGGGCACCGACGTCGGGTCCACCGCGATCGGCCCGTCGGGCTGGGCGCTCTTCCCGCTGCTCGACGGCGACCACGGACTTGGCCAGACCGTCGCCGTCTACGCGGGCGGCCTGGTCGTCGGCTACATCGGCGGCTTCCTCGCCACGTACTACTTCGGCTTCACCAAGACGATGCTCACCGAACTCAACGTGACCCCCGCAGCGTCCGCACCGTCCGCGCCCTCCGCACCGGACACCGCGACAGCGGCGAACCCGGCGGCGGCCAGCGCCGAGGACCGGGCGACGGCACCGGCCGGAGTCCCGTCCCGCTGACACGCCGGAGCCGACAGCAACCGACCGTGGGGCGGTACACCGTTCAGCCGAACGGGGGACCGCCCCACAGCGCGTGCTGATCGCGTCCTCGAGTCCTCGTGTCCTCGAAAGCGGCGAGCGTGCATCTCGCCTTACGGGGGACACGAGGCGGTATGGCAAGAAGAGTCGGAAACAGCACGTCGGCGCGGGCGAGGACGGACACGGCGGCACCCGGAGGGACACGGGAGGGCACGGCGCTCAAGCGCGCCCTGACCACCCCGCTGCTCTACTTCTTCATCCTGGGCGACGTCCTCGGCGCCGGGGTGTACGTCCTGGTAGGGCAGGTCGCCGCCGACGCCGGGGGAGCCGTCTGGGTGCCGCTCGTCGTCGCCCTGCTGCTGGCCCTGCTGACCGCCGCCTCCTACGCCGAGCTGGCGACGAAGTATCCGAGGGCGGGCGGAGCCTCCCACTACGCGACCCGCGCCTTCGGGCCGTTCGCCGGATTCGTCGCGGGCTTCTGCATGCTGGCCGCCGGCGTGGTCTCCGTAGCCGCCCTCGCCCGGGGCTTCGGCGGCGACTACCTCTCGGCCTTCGTGACGCTGCCCGTGGGCCTGGTGGCCGTCCTGTTCCTGGCCCTCCTCGCCCTGATCAACGCACGCGGCATCAAGGAGTCCACCCGCGCCAACGTCGTCGCCACCCTCATCGAGGTGGCCGGACTGATGGTCGTCATCGTCCTCGGCGCGTGGCTGCTGCTGCGCGGCGACGGCGACGTCGGCCGCCTCACCCAGCTGGGCACAGCCGAGCAGGGCGCCGCGGCGGCCGTACTGAGCGGGTCCGTGCTGGCCTACTACTCCTTCGTCGGGTTCGAGACCTCGGTGAACGTCGCCGAGGAGACCCGCGACCCCCGGCGCTCCTACCCCCGCGCCCTGTTCGGCGCCCTTGCCACCGCAGGTGCCGTCTACGTGCTGGTGGGCCTGGCCGCGTCCGCGGCGGTCCCGACCACGCGGCTGGCCGAGTCGAGCGGCCCGCTGCTGGAGGTCGTCAAGGAAGCGGGCGGCGTCCCCGAACGCCTGTTCAGTGCCATCGCGCTCGTCGCCGTCGCCAACGGCGCGCTGCTGACCGGCATCATGTCGTCCCGCCTCACCTACGGCATGGCGAAGGACGGCCTCCTCCCCTCCGCGCTGACCAAGGTGCTGCCCGGCCGCCGGACCCCGTGGGCCGCGATCGCGGTCACCACCGTGCTGGCGATGCTGCTCGCCCTCACCGGAAGCGTCGCCACCCTGGCCTCGACCCTGGTCCTGCTCCTGCTGATCGTCTTCCTCATGGTCAACACGGCTGTCCTCGTCCTGCGCCGCGACGAGGGTGAGGCCGACCACTTCCGCACCCCGACGGTCCTGCCGGTGCTGGGCATCGCGTCGTGCGTCCTGCTGGCCACGCAGATCGAGGGCGCGGTGTGGCTGCGTGGACTCACCATCGTGGCCGTCGGGGCACTGCTCGGTGCGGTGGCCACCGCGCGGCGTAAGAGGGGTGCGCTTGGTGACGGCCGGCAGGGGGGACAGACGGCCGCCGCTGAGACCGACCCGAGCGGCGCCCCGGACCAGAATCGGCCGCATGAGCACACGTGAACCACCGGAGATGACCCCCGACGGGCACTTCGTCGTCGTCGACGGAAGAAGATGGCGGGCCACCGACCCGTCCCTCCCCGAGGACATCGGCGCACGCCTGCGGCGTCACCTCATGTCCGCCCGCCGCGCGGTGCGCTCGGCGACGACGGCGAGCGATGCGAAGGCAGAAGGGGAGGCACGGGCCCGCGTGCAGCGGGCCAAGGTCGCGCTCGGGGAACGGGGCACCCCCTGGTGGGAACAGTCCGACGACGAGCGGCGACGGCGCTGGGAGGACGGGCTGGCGGACCTCGACGGGGAGACGCGGGACTGAGTCAGGTCGACGGTGCGGGGCCGCTCGTCGCGGAGGCGCTGGGCGGAACGGTGAGGAAGGGGCACGTGGCGGCCACGAGCACCCCCGAGCCGGCCGGGCGCGAGGAGGTCATGCGCCACGGCCCGGGGCAGGTCGAGCGCGTCGGCCCGGTGCAGCGGGTATCGCAGGACAGCGCCGGCGGTGACTGTCGGTACGGAACCGAGCACCGGTGCGTGAACACAGACCGGGCCCATTCGCCGCGCCAGCTCGGTCGCCTCCGTGGGGGTGTGCGTGCGGATCCCACCGGTGACGGCGATGCGACGAGCTGCCCTGTCCCTTGGTCCCTGTGGGGAGGGGCTACTGGGCGGGGTCGGGAACGGCGGGCGCGAGCGGGGACGCGTCCAGCAGGACGGCCGCGGCGGCGCGGGCGGTCGTGGCGGCGGAGGGGTCGCGGTCCATCTTCGCGGACTGCCCGGCACCGTCGTACAGCAGAAGGAACTGGCGGGCGACGGTGTCGGGGTCGGCGTACCCGGCGGCTGCGGCCAGATCGCCGAACAGACCGCGCAGCCAGGCGCGGTAACCGTCGGCGATCTTACGGACAGCGCTGTCCTCGGCGGCCTCGGAGGTGGCCCGGGCGAAGGAGCAGCCGTTGTATCCCGGCTCGGTGAACGCTTCACCGAGTGCGTCGAAGACGCCGAGCAGTTGCTCGCGCGGAGTGCGGAAACGCGTCAGGGTGCGGGTGATGCGGTCCTTCCGGCGCTCGAAGCGGAGCTCCAGGTAGGCGCAGACCAGGCCTTCCTTGCTCCCGAAGGTGTTGTACAGGGACGCCTTGGCCACACCGGCGTGCTCGATCACCCGGTCGATGCCGACGGTCTGCACGCCTTCGCCGTAGAAGAGCTCGTCGGCCGCCGTGAGGAGACGCTCACGCGCGGACTCGCGGGTCGAGGTCCTGGCAGCCATGACGCCCACCTTTCTCTAGACAGACTTGTTCATTATAGACCCGGCGGGGTCGGTGACGCCTCGGGCATCCGAGCCGACAGCCGCTCCCCCTTGCCCCGGCAGCCGCTGCGCACGAGCCCGGCGAGGGCGGCGAGCGCCGGCACGAGGGTGATGCCCTACTCCTTGGACGTCGCGATCAAGCCGTCGGCGTGCACGACCAGCCCCCGGCGATGACGGCTGGGAAACTCAGGCCGACGTGGCACACGACGTACAGCAGGGAGGGGCGGGATTTGCGGCGGGGGCCGCGTGTGCCGGGTACGCGAGGGACATCCCCGGAGAAGACAGAGCTGTCTGGCGTCTGCGATGAGAGCCGATAAGAGTCAGGCATGGTCGGTGCGCTGCGCGTCGTAGTCAGAGGTGCCGCCGACTCGTCGACGGGTACAGGAGCAGCCGAGGGCGACCGCCTTGAACAGGGACGGCACGCATCCGCCACAGGTCTGCCCGGGCGAGGTCACGAGGTGAGGAACCCGGCCTCGCTCAGCACCGTCCGGCCCTGGGGGGACTTCACGAGCTCGACGAACGCCTTCGCCGTCCCGGGGTTCCTGGACTCCTTGAGCAGGGTGATCGGGTAGTCGTTGACGGCGTCGGCGGACTCGGGGAACTCCACGCCCTCCACCTTGTCACCCGCGGCCTTCACGTCGGTCTTGTAGACGACAGCCGCGTCGGCTTCCCTCAGAGCGACCTTGTTGAGGGCGGACTTGACGTCCTGCTCCCAAGAGACGGGGGTGAGCTTCAGCTTGCCGGCGTCGAGGGCCTTCTGTGTGGCGGCACCGCACGGCACCGTCGTGTCGCACAGCACGACCTTCATGCCCGAGCCGGTGAGGTCCTTGAGTGAGTCGACCTTGTCGGGGTTGCCCGGCAGGGTGGCGATCTCCAACTGATTGCGCACGAAGGTGGTCGGGGAGCCGCTGTTGGCCCCCGCGTCGGTGACGATCTTCATCGTCTTGGGGCTGGCGGAGGCGAACACGTCCGCCGGGGCTCCGCCGGTGATGCTCGCGGCCAGGGCGTCGCTGCCGCCGAAGTTGAACGTGACCTTCGTGCCGGGATGCTCCTTCTCGAACGTCTCGCCCAGTTTCTCGAAGCTCTCCTTCAGCGAGGCCGCCGCGAAGACGGTCACCTCACCGGAGGGCTTGCCCGAGGCGGACGCCGACGAGGGGGAGTGGTCGGAGGAGCAGGCGCTCAGACCCAGCAGGGCGGCGGCGCTCACGCCGGTCACCCTCAGCGTCCGACGGGTCCGGCGCACGGAACGGGTCACCACGGGTCCACTCCTCAGGTCCTCGACGGGCACAGCCGCGGCCTCGCGACCCGCTGGATGCGCATGCGTCGACGATAATGCCGCACATGCCAGCCAAAAGCATCTGTGGCATCGCATGAGCCGGTACAGCCCTGCGGGCGCATGGCATGTGCGATCTTACGGGTCCACCGTGGAGCCTCGTGTGCGACGCCCTCTCGACGGCACCGCGCGGGCTGACCGCGAGGAAACAGCCCCTGACACGGCAGGTGCTGCCGTTGGTGACACGAGAGCGGGCACCGTGGCGGACGAGTTCGAATATGCGTTGTCCTGGCCGTCGTTGGGGGCACAAGATGACGCGCATGACTCTGCCCACTCCTGTCCTGCGCACCGAGCGCCTGAGGCTGCGTCCCTTCACCGGCGCCGACGCGGACTCCCTCTTCGCGCTGCACAGCAGCTCCCACGTGCTGCGCTACTGGGACTCCCCGCCATGGACCGACCCGGCCCGCGCCCAGCGGTTCCTCGCGGTCTGCCGGACGATGGAGGACGAAGGCACCGGGGCGCGGGTGGCCATCGACCGTCTCTCCGACGGGGCGTTCGCCGGCTGGTGCGGCCTGTCCGACTGGAACCCGGAGTACCGCAGCGCCTCGCTGGGCTACGTCCTCGGCGACGCGATGTGGGGTCACGGTTACGCGACGGAGGCCGTACGCGCTCTGCTCCGGTGGGCGTTCGACTCCCTGGACCTGAATCGCGTCCAGGCCGAGGCCGACACGCGCAACGAGGCGTCGGCCCGGGTCCTCGAGAAGCTGGGATTCGTCCGTGAGGGGACGTTGCGAGAGGACTGCGTCGTGAACGGCGTCGTGTCCGACTCGTGGGTGTACGGGCTGCTCAAGCGGGACTGGCCGCCGTCGGATGTGCACGGAGCAAGCTGAGGGACGGGACTACGGGACTACGGGACCACGGGACCACGGGACTGGGGTGCCTGGGAGAGTTCGCCGTACCCGCGTGGCACGACGTACCGCCGCCACGGCCGGCGATCAGGCCACGTGAGACGACTCGGGTCAGGAGGCCCTGGCGGCCTGCTCGATCTTCGCCCAGTGGGCAGCCCTGGCTTCCTCGTCGACTTCCTGCTCGTACTGGGCGCGCAACCCGGTCCGCCCGTCGAGCCCCTCGCTCAGGATGTCGGCGTGCCCGGTGTGCCGTCGGTCTCCCCGAGGACGTGGAGCATGACGGCGGACAGGGTCGTGTTGGGAAGGGGTTCCGGCCACCACGGCATGTGGCCGGGAGCGAGGGGAAGCTCGTTGATGATCGCGTCCGCGTGTTCCCACGTACGCCGGTAGAACCCGACGATCTGGTCGCGGGTCTCGTCCTCGGCCGCCCAGTGATCGCTGCCGTCGGAGTCCCGCCACCGGGGCAGCGGTTCCGGGGAAGGCCGGGCGAAGACCTCGCCGGAATACCTGGCCTCGACGGTGGCCACGTGTTTGACCAGGCCGAGGAGGTTGGTCCCGGCGGTGTCAGTGCGTTGTGGCAAACCGGATCTCGTTCGAAGCGGTGCGGGTGATCATTCGGACAGGGATGCCGGTGTGGTGGTGGGCATGAAGAAACGGGCCCCTTGGTAGTGACATGGTGCGGTGCCGGCACGGCTGCTCAAGCACTGCCGCCCGGCACCGTGGCGCGGGGGGCGGCAGCGGGGTTCGCGTCAGGAAGGGGTGTGCTCAGGCGCCTTGCGACGGCCAGTTCGTCGTTGATCACGGACTCGGCGCGCTCGCAGATGCCGGAGGAAGGCCGCCCCGAGGTCTACCGACGGGCGGGGCCGCCGTCGACCGGGATCCGGTAGAGCACGTAGGGCTTGCGCCGAAGATCGACGCCGGCGTTGTATGCGGGCTGCCGGTTCAGCTGATTGACCATCACGTACAGGTTCCGGTCGTAGCCGATCGACAAGGTGTCCGGCCAGATCAGCCGGTTGTCGTGGACCAGGGTGCGGAATCGCCCGTCGGTGTCGCGGAAGACGAGCGCGTTGTGCTCGATGTCGCCTCCGTACACGCGGCCCGCGTTGTCCGTTTCCAGCCCGTCGGACATCCCTTTCGTGCCGAGATTGCGAACGGTCTTCGCGATCTTGGAATCCGCTACCCGGCGGTCGGTCAGACCGCTCGTCGGCACGGAGTACAAGGTGCGGCTGGACAGGGGGCAGTAGTAGAGGGTCTTGCCATCCGGGCTCAGGGCGATGCCGTCCACCCCGATGTTGATGGGGCTGGTGCGACCGTGTGCCGGCCGATTGAGCATTCGCTTCCCGTCGATGACGGGAACGAAGTCGGGCACCGGGCGTACCGAGGGCACGTTGTTCAGTCGGCGCCAGGATGTCCCGGACGCCAGATCCACGACGATCAGCCCGTTGGGGCCGTCCGAGGAGGCGTCCGTGAGGTAGGCGGTGCCCGCCTTGCCTCGGGTGAGGTCGAGTCGCACATCGTTCACGAAACTACGGGGGCCGGCGACCTGACGGGGCAGCAGGATGGTCCGGATGACCTTGTTGGTGCGCAGGTCTATGGCGACGAGTTTGGGCCCGCCCACTGGTGCGTTGCCGAACTTGATGCGCCCGGTGTCCACGACCCACAGCCGGTCGGCGGCGTCGACGACGACGCTCTGCACCCCCAGGAAGTGATGCGCGGGGTCGCGTGTGTCGGCGGTGTTGATCTCGCGGTTCGGGTAGGAGAGGGTTTTCCCATTGCGCACTTCGGCGACCGAGTACTGCACCTTGTCGCCCCAGTGGGGGAAGTTCACGAACACCCGGCCGGTGCGCGAGACGCTCACTCCTGTGGGCATAGCCCCGTTGAATTCCGCGAAAGGCTGCAGGCGTTGCTTGTTCTGCGCGGGCGTGCCGGGAGGTTCCCTCGAATCGCCCTGCGAGCTCACCAGGGATGTCTGGGTAGCGCAACCCCCGATACAGAGGGTCGCCAGCAGTGCGACGACGCCGCGGCTCGATACCTTTCTCCCAGTCACGTCCTGCTCCTGTTCCGAAATAAGGAACGAGAATTTCGGGGCAATTGATCCGTCTGTTCTTTTGCGGCCGTGGGAGCCATACAAACCTATGACCGATGAACGGGGATCGCAACCAGGAACATGTCTCCGCCGACCGGCGGAGACATGCATGCAAACACGCTCTCCACAGGTTCCGGCACTCTCCGGAGCTTGTGCAATCGAGTGCTGACGCGCAGTCGTATCCGGGGTAAAAGCTTCACTCCTTCTGTTGATCGAGGAGGGTGCGATGCCGTCGGTGCTGGGGTTGATGGAACGGCGTGAGGCGCGGGCGAGCCAGGATCTGGAGTCCTGGACGGAGGTTCTGGAGCAGGCTCAGGCGGAGGTGGATGCCGCGCGGGAGGGGGTCGAGCGGGCCCGGGTGGGGCGTGAGGGGATCGTGTCGGTGCTGGCGGAGGAGAATCCGGTGAATGCGCCGGTTTCCGTGCCGTCTGGTGGTGAGACGGCTGCCGCCGTGGGAGCGGGCGGCTTGGGGCGGGGCATGGCGAGCGGCCGCCGGTTGATCCACGGGTTGCCGGCCACTCGGCGTCGTGTGTCCGTCACTCGCGGGCACACGTGAAACTGGCCGCGCTGTCAGGGTCACCGGCCCGGTACTTCGGCCAGCCCGGGTACTCACACAGAGGGCGTGCCCTGTCGTCGTTCGCATCGGTGACGACCTGCGCGACGGGTTCCCTGTCCTGCTCGGTCCAGCGCTGGACGGCGGTGAGCGAGTCCCACGCGGCAGCGAAGGCGGGGCTGCCGAAGTTCGCGTGATTGGCGCCCGGCACGAGGTAGTACCGCATGAACTCCCGTGTCCTGCGTGGCCCCACCGTGTCGGCCACCCGCTCGTAGTAGTCGTTCGTCGCGCGGTGCGAGACCAGTTCGTCCGCCGCTCCGTGGAGGAGCAGGAGCTTGCCGCCCGCTCGGGCGAAGGGGGAGAGGTCCGGGTCGTTGATGTCCTGCAGCTCGGACAGCCGGCTGATGCGGTTGAGCCACTTGCCGGGACGCGCCGGGTCGACGGTCAGGGAGTCACGGCCGGGGTCCCTGGTGAGGACGTACCTCACCCACTGGTCCCAGTACTGCATGCCGTATCCGCTGGTGAGCGGCATCGGATGGGCGGGCGCCGTCGTGCCGAACCCCAGGACCGGGGTTCTCATGTCGGCGCCGGAGAGGAAGGGGAAGCCGGGGTAGCCGCGCTCGCCGCTGGCGACCCGGTACGGCCACTTCCACGGCAACGAGATGGCCCGGACCGCGGCGATCTGGCGGTCCGAGAGGCAGGAGGGGCCCGTGTCGGCGCCATCCGGGCAGCGCAGGGTGGCCGGATCGAACCGGCAGGCGTCCGGGTGCGAGACGACCCGGTCGGTCAGTCCGTCCAGTCGGTCGCACGCGCGCATCACGCTCTCGTGGAGCAGTGTCTGCTTCTCGGGTCCGGGGAACGCCCCGGGCTGTGCCAGCACCTGCGTGGCGTGGCCCAGATAGAGCGCTTCGGCGAGGTTGTTCCAGGCGGGGTAGGCGGAGATCACGCCGTCCATGGCGGTGGGCCACCGCTGGACCATCGCCAGCGCCTCCCGGCCACCGGTGGATCCGCCCGCGAAGTACGTGTACCGGGGCTTCGCGCCGTAGAACGCGCGGATCAGGAACTGGGCGGCGTCGTGCGTCTTCTTGAGCGCGTCACCGGCGGCGAAGTTCCGCAGCGCTTCGTCGTTGACGGCGAAGGACCCGTCGAGCGAGAGGATGGGGTGCTTGGCCGGGTCCGCCTGGTGCCCGGAGTCACTGGCGTACGTCGCGTAGCCGCGCGCCAGTGGCGCGGTCCCGTCCTTCGGGGCGAACGGCACGTCGGCCCGGACGTCGGGAACGGTGCCGTTGTAGCCGCCACCCCCGAACATCAGGGATCTGCGGTTCCAGTCGAGGGGGAGCGCGACGCGCAGGGTGATGTCGGGTGCGGAGCGGTCGACGGGGGAGAGGGCCGCGTCGACCCGGCAGTAGGTGAGGCCGACTCCGCTGACGGTCTCCGTCACCGGGGACGAGGCGTGGACGCGGCCGCCGCGCGTGGGCAGGGAGATGACAGCCGCTGGAACGGCCGTCCCGGTCAGCGCCGCGCACCGCGCCTCCGCGCTCCTGGAGGCGGCGCCCCGGTCCGTGGCCTCGGACGGACGCGCCTGTGCGGGGACGGCCAGGAGGGCGCCGGCCGTGGCCAGTGCGATCCCCGTCAGCGTCCTGGGGTTCATTCGGATTCCTTCCACCGGAGGGAGGCGTCGGGCTCACCGGCCGGGAGACCCTGGGCCGGGTACGAGGGCCGTGAAGGTGTCGTCATCGGCTCGGTTCGGGCATGCGCTGGGCGCGCAGTTCCGAACGCCGGACCTTGCCCGCCGCGTCCCGCAGGGAGTCGTGGACCAGTTCGATCGACTTGGGCAGCTTGTGCCGTGACAGCCGGCCGTCGAGAAAGGCGTGGATGTCGCCCTCGGTGACGTCGGCCCGGTGTGGCGTGTGGACGATGGCGTGGAGCCGGTTGCCGGTGTCGGGGTCGGGCAGGCCGATGACGACGGCGGTCAGGACGTGCTCGTGTTCGACCAGGGCCGCCTCGATCTCGGCGGGATACACGTTGACGCCTCCGACGGTGATCATGTCCGAGCGGCGGTCGTGCAGGTACAGGTAGCCGTCGGCGTCGAACCGTCCCATGTCGCCGAGTGACGACCAGCCGTCGCGCGTGGTGGCTTCGGAGCCGATATAGCGGTAGGTCGCGGGCGTCCCCGGAGTGACCCGCATATAGATCTCGCCGGAGACGCCGGGTTCGGTGATCTCGACCCCGTCGGGGTCCAGCAGCTTGATTTGTCCCCATGTCGCTTTGCCGATGGAGCCCACGTGCCGGAGCCACTCGTCGCCGCGAAGGGTGCAACCGGCTTCCGCTTCCGTGCCGCCGTACAGCTCCCAGACCCGCTCGGGGCCCAGCCACTCGATCCAGGTCCGCTTCAGCCAGACGGGGCAGGGTTCCGCGCAGTGCCATACGGAACGCAGCGAGGCGAGCGAGTACCGGTCGCGCACTTCGTCCGGGAGCGCGGTGATGCGGCGCATCATCGTGGGGACCAGATACACCCACGTCACCGCGTGCTCGTCGATCGCGGCCAGCGTCCGCTCCGCGTCGAACCTGGTCAGCAAGGTCACCGAGCCGCCGCGGAAGATCGTCGTCAGGGCGGTGACGAACGGGGCGTTGTGGTGGAGCGGAGCCGTGATCAGCGCCTGCTCCCCGGCGCCGATCCCCCACATGTCCGAGTCGAACGCGGAGGCGACCGCCGGCCTGCCGGACAGGATGATCTTCGGGCGGCCGGTCGATCCCCCGGAGGTCGGGGCCTTCCACGACGTCGCCATCGCCGGTTCGAGGTCGTCGTCGCTCCGCCCGGCTGCCAGGTCCCCGACCGTCAGCGCCCTCGTACGGTCGACGGGCGCACCGTCCGGCTCGGTGACCACCACGGCGGGGTCGCCCAGTTCGAGGATGGCGTCGAGTTCGGCCGGCCTCATCCGCGGTGACAGGACCTGCGGGGTGGCGCCGGCCTTGTAGCAGGCGAACACGGCGAGCACGAGGTCGGTCGAGTTGGGCAGTACCAGGGTCACGATCCGTCCGGTGGCCGCTCCGGCGTCCAGCAGCCCGCGCGCGACGCGGTTGCTGCCCCGGTGCAGTTCCTCCCAGGTCAGTGTCTCGGTGCCAGCGCGCACCACCACGGTGTCCCCGGCCTCGGCGGCGAAGGCGCCGGGGATTTCGGACAGAGGGAATCCCTCTGCGGGCAGGAACGTCACGCCAGTACCTCCGGGTCGCGCTCGACGGTGGACGGTGCGCTCCCGGCGGCCGTGCGGTCCTCTCGTCGTAGAGCCCAGCGCAGGGCGACCGCGAGTGCGCCCGCGACGAGGGACGCGACGATCACGATGGGGAATCCGGAGGTGGGGTCGCCGGAGTCCGACTCGGCCAGACCGAACAGGTACGGGCCCACGAAACCGCCGGTCAAGCCGACCGTGTTGATGAAAGCCAGTCCGGCGGCGGCCACGATCCCCGTCATCCGGGCCATGGCGACCGACCAGAAGACGGGCAGGGTGCCGAACAGCAGCATCGCCATGACGCCGATCAGCACGATGCGCACGGCGGGTGAGGAGACCGCCAGGAAGACCGCCGCGACCAGGGCGGGGGCCACCGCCAGGACGCCGATGGTCAGGGACTCGCGGGGGAAGCGGCGGTAGAGCGCCGGTATCACCAGCACGCCGATCGTTCCGCCGATGCCCGTCACTCCGCTGAGCAGGCCGACCAGGAAGGAGCCGCTCACGTCCAGCGACTCGATGATCGACGGCACGTTGAACGTCACCCCGTTCATCGTGAGCTGGTTCAGGAGGTAGATGACGCCGATGAGCAGGATGAACGGCCGTCCGAACGCCTGCCCCACATTGCCCTTCAAGCTGTGCCCGCCGCTGCCCCGACCATCCTGTCCGGTGTGTTCGGCCCGCTCGCTCAGTAGGGCCGCCTCCTCCGGGGCGAGCCACTTCGCGTCGGCCGGTACCTCGGGCAGGAAGGCCATCACGACCAGCCCTATGGCCATCGTGATCAGGCCCTCGATGAGGAACATCCACTGCCAGCCGTGGAATCCGGCGACGTCGTCGAGTTCCATCAGAGCGCCCCCGAGCGGCCCGCCCAGGAGCAGACCGAGGGTGGGCGCGAGGTAGATGAAGCCGATCGCGGTGGCCCGGTCCTTCTGCGCGAACCATCGCGTCATCATGAACATCATCGCGGGGTAGAGGCCCGCTTCGGCGGCACCGAGGGCGATGCGGCCGATGTAGAAGGTGACGTCGTCGGCGATGAACATCATGAGGGACGTGACCGCGCCCCAGGACAGGGCGATCCGGGCGATCCAGCGCCGGGGGCCCACGCGGTACATGACGAGGTTGCTGGGCACCTCGAACAGGGCGTACGTCAGGAAGAAGAGACCGGCGCCCAGGCCGAACGCGGCCGCGCTGATGCCCACGTCCGCCTGCAAGTGGGTCTTGGCCAGGGCGATGTTGGTGCGGTCGACGTAGGACATGAAGTAGGTGAGGCAGAGGAGCGGCAGCAGCCGCAGCATCACTTTGCGGGTCGCGACGGCGTGCGGACCGCCGACAGCAGGAATCGACATGCTGGTCACTCCCAGGAGGCCGGGCTCGGGGACGGGGATGCGTGCGCGGTCGACGGGCCGGCCGACCGTCGGATCGTCGTCGGTGCGCAGTGACAGCCGACTGCGTCGTGCAGGACAACGAGGCGCTGTGGGGCGACAGTAGAGCGCCGCACGGCCGACCTGAGATGGAACGTACGTACACCGCTGACGCGGTGATGGTGTATGAATTCACCACCTGAGGCGTGAGTGGTGGCAGCGATGGAACAGACCGATTCCGGCACGGCCGGTCCCGTGGGCGACGGCGAACTGACCTCCTACCGGCTCCGTCGCGAGCGGGAGCTGAGCAGCCTGTACCAGACGGCCCGGTCCCTGACGGCGCTGGGCGAGGTCGACGAGGTGCTGCGGTCCATCGTCCGGCACGCCCATGAACTCATCGGCAGTGACTTCGTCTATCTGTCGTTGCTGGACGCGGAGGGCTACCTCACGCTCAAGGCGTCCGCCGGCACGATCTCCTCGGAGTTCTCGTCCGCGCGCGTCCCTCCGGGGCGGGGCCTGGGCGGGCGCGTGCTGGAGCACAAAGCCCCCTTCTGGGTGAGCGACTACCGCCGGGCGCAGGCCCTGCCGCACGACCCCACCTTCGACCTGCTCGTGCCCCGCGAAGGGCTCACGGCGCTGCTGGGCGTACCGCTGCTCGTGGGGGAGGAGGCCATCGGCGCGCTCTTCGCCGCCGACCGCAGCGAACGGCCCTTCGAGAAGGACGAGGTGGCGCTCTTCAGCGCCTTCGCCAGCCATGCCGCGGTGGCGCTCAACAACGCGCGGCTCTACGAGCAGACCCGGGTCTCGCTCCGGCGCCTCGAGGACGCGTACAGGACGATCGAGGAGCAGGTCTCGACGCTGGAGCGGGCCGCCGCCGTGCACGAGGCGCTGACCCACGTGGTGCTGACCGGCGGCGGACCGGGCGACATCGCCCAGCTCCTGGTGGAACAGCTCCAGGGCACCGTCACCATCCAGGACCGGGACGACAGGGTCCTGGCGGTCCGGCCCCATGGAGAACCGGCGGAGGACGGCGCGGAGGAGCTGGGGCGCCGGCTGCGCGAGGAGGCGCGCACCACCGGGCGGTGCGCCTCGGCGCAAGGCCAGGACGGCACCTTCCGCAGCGTGATCGCCGTGCGGGCCGGTGGGAGTCACTTCGGTTTCCTGTCCCTGGCACGCCGGGCCGCCCCGGAAGCGGCGGAGGTGCGGATGCTCGAACGCTCCGCCCAGATCATGGGGTTGCTGATCCTCATGCGGGACGCGCGGGTCGAGGCGGAGGAACGGGTGCGCGGGGAACTGCTCATGGAGCTGATGTCCCCGGCGCCCCTGCACCCCGCCCAGCGCGACAGGGCTCTGGCCCGCGGGGTCGACGTCGACCATCTGGACACCCTCGTCGTGGTCGAGTGCACCGGACGGTCGGCCGCCGACATCGTCCGGCAGCTCAAGCCCCTTTCCTCCTCGTGGTCGGGACTGGCGGGCGAGTACCTCGGCCGGGCGACGATGCTGCTGCGCGCCGGCGACGAGAACGACCTGGCCGGTACCCTGCACCACTCCCTGCGCCGAGCTCTCGGCGCGCCCGCGCTGGTGGTCTGCGACCGGATCACGGGCCAGGAACGGTCCCGCTCCCACGCGCTGGCACTGCGCTGCCTGAAGGTCATGCGCGCGCTCGGCGAGACCGACCGCGGGGTCAGTACACGGCAGTACGCGATGTACGCGCTCGTCTTCGACCCCGACCGCGCCGACGACCTGGACCGCTTCCTCACCGACAGCCTCGGCCCGCTCCTGGAGTACGACCGCCGGCGGTCCACCTGCCTGGTGGCGACGGCGGCGGCGTACTTCGCCCACTCGGGGAACCTGAGTCAGACGGCCCGCGCCCTCCACGTGCACCTGAACACCCTGCTGAAACGACTGGACAGGATCGGTGTCCTGCTGGGCGAGGACTGGCGCTCGGCGGACTCGGCACTAAGAGGCCATCTCATTTGGTGAGCCTGCGGTAGCAGATGAGGGTGCAGGCGATGCTGGTGAAGGCGAGGAAGTGCTCGGCTTTGCGCTCGTAGCGA
>NZ_JBHTWG010000037.1:0-66516 GCF_042792555.1 Streptomyces sp. NPDC056628 | reverse complement strand
GCTTCCCTTCGGTCTTGCGTTTCCGACTCTATCAGATCTTTCCGATCCGATTTCCTCGGTGCTTTCCAGGTTCCCGCTTCCGCGTTTCCCTTTCCAGCGGTTCCGACTTTATCAGATCCTTTTCCGACCTGATCCCCAGTCAGCGGGGTTCGTCCTCCCGGCCGTTGGGCCGTTCCGACGTCTCAAACCTTAGCGGATCCTTCCGGCGATTCCCAATCGGGGTGCCGGCCCCTTATTCGAATTGAATTCGGGCACGCCGAAAGCAACCCGTCAGGGAGGTCGTGCTGGTGGTTTGATGCCGCTGTCGCGGCGGGAGGTGTCATCGCAGAACCGTTACGGCTCGGCGGCAACCCGAAGAACTCTACGGATCGGGCAGGGCGATGTCAACCACCGCCTGTCAAGATCTTTTATAGCCGGGGCGGTGCCCTCGTCAGTCCAGGTCGGTGAGACGTCCGCCCGCGTCGGGCTGGGCGTCCTCGACGCGGCGGAGCAGGCGCGTCAGGGCTTCACCCAGGGTCGCGCGCTCCTCGGGAGAGAGGTCCTGGAGGAGGTCCTCCTCGAAGACGGACGCGAGGCGCATCGCCTCCAGCCACTTCCCGCGCCCCTCCGCGGTCAGCTCGACGATGACACGGACGCGGTTGGCCTCGTCGCGCTCCCGGGTGACCAGCCCCTCGGTGACCATGCGGTCGATCCGGTGGGTCATCGCCGCCGGCGTGAGGCCGAGGCGCTTGGCGAGCTCTCCGGGACCCATCCGGTACGGGGCACCGGAGAGGACGAGGGCCTTGAGGACCTCCCAGTCGGTGTTGCTGATCCCCAGGGCCGCGGTCTGGCGTCCGTAGGCGACGTTCATGCGCCGGTTCAGCCGGGACAGCGCCGAGACGATCTTCTCGACCTGGGGGTCCAGGGCCTGGAACTCGCGCTGATAGGCGGCGATCTGCTCTTCGAGCGTCGGTTCGCCGATGTCGGGGTCGCCCATGGGCCGAGTATGACACGCCCCTGCTTCGCGTTGAAGTCCTTAAACATGTACTGTTTACCTTCGAACTTTAGCTTTGAAGTCTTCAGGCCTGCATGAAGGGTCTGCCAGGAGTGAGGTGAACGTGACCAGGGCGATGGGCGCCGCGATGCGCCGGATCCACGTGGGCAACGCACTCAGCGCGTTCGGGCTCGGTTTCACCGTCCCCTACCTGTACGTCTATGTGGCGCAGGTGCGGGGGCTGGGTGCCATGACGGCGGGGCTGGTCCTCGCCGTCTTCGCCGTGGCCGCGCTGGTCGTGCTGCCGTTCGCCGGGCGCGCGATCGTCCGGCGCGGCCCGCTGCCGGTGCTGCTCGTCGCTTTGATCGCCGCCGCCGTGGGAGCGCTGGGCCTCGGGCTCGCGGGGAGCGCGGCGACCGTGCTGCTGGCGTCGGCCGTGCTCGGCGCCGGGCAGGCCGTGATGCAGCCGGCGCTCGCCACGATGATCGTGGACTGCTCCACGGCGGACACCCGGTCGCGCGCGTTCGCGACGCAGTTCTTCCTCCAGAACCTCGGGCTCGGGGTCGGCGGACTGATCGGCGGGCACCTCGTCGACACGACGAGCGTCTCCTCGTTCACCCTGCTGTTCGCCATCGAGGCCGTGATGTTCCTGGCGCTCGTGGTGGTGATGGCTACCGTGCGGATGCCGCGCGCGCCGCAGGTCGGCGGTGCGCCGGACGGCCGTACGGCCAAGGGCGGCTGGAAGCAGATGCTGCGGCACCGGCAGATGGTGCAGCTGTGCGTGCTGGGGTTCGTGCTGTTCTTCGCCTGCTACGGGCAGTTCGAGTCGGGGCTCAGCGCCTACGGCGTGGAGGCGGTCGGGGTGTCCACCTCGGCGCTGGGCACCGCACTGGCGGCGAACACCGCGATGATCGTGGTGGCGCAGTTCGCGGTCCTGCGGTTCGTCGAGCGCGGCCGGCGGACGCGGGTCATCGCCGCGGTCGGGCTGATCTGGGCCGTCGCGTGGGTCGCGGCGGCGTACGCGGGCCTCGGGAACGGCAGCAAGGAGATGGCCACCGCCGCGTTCATCTCCACCTACGCGCTGTTCGGGCTCGGTGAGGCGATGCTGTCGCCGACCATCGCCCCTCTTGTCGCGGATCTGGCGCCGACGGGTCTGGCCGGCCAGTACAACTCGGCGTTCGCCCTGGTCAAGCAGCTGGCGCTGGCGGTGGGGCCGGCCGTGGGCGGGCCGATGGGGGCGTCGCTGCACGGGCCGTACGTGGTGACGTTCCTGCTGTTCTCGCTGGGGGTCACCTGGCTCGCGCTGCGGCTGGGCCGGCAGCTGACCGTCGCGCAGGACCAGCCGTGGCTGCACCGCAGCCGGGTCGTGGCCCAGGGGGCCGCCTCACCGGCCGGTCAGTCGGCGCACGCGTGATGCCCTAGCGGGCCTGGGGCAGGACGAACTCGCACCACACGGCCTTGCCGCCGCCGGGGGTGCGCCGGGAGCCCCAGGCCGAGGCGATGCTGGCGACGATGGCGATGCCCCGGCCCGACTCGTCGACCGGTTCGGCGCGGCGGCGGCGCGGCAGGTGGTCGTCGCCGTCGGTGACCTCGATGATCAGGCGGCGGTCGGTGCGGCGCAGGCGCAGGCGCATGGGCGGGGTGCCGTGCTGCAGGGAGTTCGCGACGAGTTCGCTGGTGGCCAGGACGCCGTGGTCGTGCAGGTCCGGCGGGAAGCGCCAGCTGGTCAGCACGCCGGAGGCGAAGGCACGCGCGCGGGGGGCCGCCTCGACGCCGCCGAGCAGTTCCAGCGCGGCGTTGCGGAAGAGCTCGTGGTCGGGGCCGGTGCGGGCCGGGTGCTGGAGGACGAGGACGGCGACGTCGTCGTCGTGGTCCGCGGTGACGCCTGCGGAGCGCACCAGGCGGTCGCAGACGACCTGCGGGGTGCCGGTGGCGCCGGCGAGGGCTCGCTCCAGGGACGCGATGCCCTCGTCCAGGTCCTTGTCCCGGCGTTCGACCAGGCCGTCGGTGTAGAGGACGGCGGTGGAGCCGGGGCTGAGGGCGATCGAGCCGGACGCGTGCATCCAGCCGCCGGTGCCGAGGGGCGGCCCGGTGGGTTCGTCGGCGCGCTGGACCGCGCCGTGCTCGTCGCGGACGAGGATCGGCAGGTGCCCGGCGGACGCGTACACCAGACGGCCCTCGTTGGGGTCGTGGATGGCGTAGACGCAGGTGGCGATCTGGTTCGCGTCGATCTCCATGGCGAGGCCGTCCAGCAGCTGGAGTACCTCGTGCGGGGGGAGGTCGAGACGGGCGTACGCCCGCACGGCCGTCCGGAGCTGGCCCATCACGGCCGCCGCGCGGACGCCTCTGCCCATGACGTCGCCGATCACCAGGGCGGTGCGGCCGCCGCCGAGGGTGATGACGTCGTACCAGTCGCCGCCGACCGCGGCCTCGGTGCCGCCGGGGTGGTAGGTGGCGGCGATGCGCAGGTCGTCGGGCTCTTCGAGCTCCTGCGGGAGCAGGGAGCGCTGGAGGGTGACGGCCGTCTCGCGCTGGCGGCGTTCGCTGGCGCGCAGGCGCTCGGCGGCCTCGGCGTGGTCGGTGACGTCCGTGGCGAAGACGAGGACGCCGGCCTCGCCCTCGGTGACCGGTGTGCAGGTGAACGTGTAGGAGCGGCCGTCGGTGGCCTTGCGGGACTTCAGGGTGCGGGGGCGGCCGCTGCGCAGGACCTGGTCGAGGAGCGGGAACAGGCCCAGCTCGGTCAGTTCGGGCAGGGCCGCGCGCGCGGGTTCGCCGGTGAGGCGGGGGCCGAAGGCGGCGGCGTACGCGTCGTTGACGTAGGCGAGGCGGTGGTCGGGGCCGTGGACGAGGGCGACCAGGGCGGGGACGCGGTCGAGGACCTCACGGGCCGGCAGCTCGTCCAGGGCGGGGATCGGGCGGTCCCCGTCGGTGAGCTGCTCGACGCGGGCCGTGGGGACGGCTCCGGGGCCGTCTCCCGGACGGTCCTGGGCGAAGGCCGCCGCGGGTTCCGTCCGCGCTGCGGCGCGACGCTGCGTTCCGGGGAGCCGGGCGCTCCAGCGCGTGAAGTTCACGAATCCTTGCCTCGTGTCGTCGTCTTCGGCCGGCTCAGGACCCGACGGGGGTCCGAGGTGCGGCGGCACCCCGGGGTCGCAGCACTGTGGTCGGGCCTGGTGGGTGAAAGGTCGGTCGTCGTCCGGGATCGGTCGGGGGTCAGTCTGGCAGGGCGGCCGTCCCGGCCGACACCCGTCAGACGCCTGCCCCGGCCGGGGAGTTCCTGGGTCCGGTCAGGACGACCCCTTCGGGTCGTCCTCGGGCCTGTGTGGATGCTTTCCACCGGCCGCGAGTTCGAACTCGGCCCGCGGATGTTCGAGTGAACCGAGCGAGACGATCTCCCTCTTGAAGAGACCGGAGAGCGTCCATTCGGCGAGGACGCGGGCCTTGCGGTTGACGGTCGGCACCCGGCTGAGGTGGTAGACGCGGTGCATGAGCCAGGCCGGGTAGCCCTTGAGCCTGCGGCCGTAGACCTGGGCGACGCCCTGGTGGAAGCCGAGGGAGGCGACGGAGCCCGCGTACGCGTGCGCGTACGTCTCCAGGGGCTCGCCGCGCAGGGTGTGGACGATGTTGTCGCCGAGCACTCTGGCCTGGCGCAGGGCGTGCTGGGCGTTGGGCGCGCACAGGGTGCCGGGTTCGCGGGCGGTGACGTCGGGGACGGAGGCGGCGTCTCCGGCGGCCCACGCGTGGGCGGTGCCCTCGACCGTGAGTTCCGCGGTGCACTTCAGCCTGCCGCGCCCGTCGAGGGGCAGGTCGGTGGCGGCGAGGACGGGGTGGGGTCTGACGCCGGCCGTCCACACGACGGTGCGGGTGGGGAAGCGGGAGCCGTCGTCGAGGACGGCGACGCGGTCCGCGCAGGACTCCAGGCGGGTGTGCAGCCGTACGTCGATGTTGCGGCGGCGCAGTTCGGAGACGGTGTAGCGGCCCATGTCGGCGCCGACCTCGGGGAGGATCCGGTCGGAGGCCTCGACGAGGATCCACCGCATGTCCTCGGGCCGGACGTTGTGGTAGTACCGCGTGGCGTAGCGGGCCATGTCCTCCAGTTCGCCGAGTGCCTCGACGCCGGCGTAGCCGCCGCCGACGAAGACGAAGGTGAGGGCGGCGTCGCGGACCTCGGGGTCGCGGGTGGAGGAGGCGATGTCCATCTGCTCGATGACGTGGTTGCGCAGACCGATGGCCTCTTCGACGGTCTTGAAGCCGATGCCGTGGTCGGCGAGGCCGGGGACGGGCAGGGTGCGCGCGATCGAGCCGGGGGCGAGGACCAGTTCGTCGTAGGCGAGGTGCTCGCTGCCCGCGTGCCCCTCGGAGGCGAGTGTGGTCACGGTGGCGGTGCGGGCGGCGTGGTCGACGGCGGTGACCTCGCCGAGGACGATCCGGCACCCCGGGAGGACGGCGCGCAGCGGGACGACGACGTGCCGCGGCGAGATGGAGCCGGCCGCCGCCTCGGGGAGGAACGGCTGGTACGTCATGTACGGGTCGGGTGTGACGACCCGGATCTCGGCCTCGCCCCGGGCCAGTTCCCGTCTGAGGCGGCGCTGGAGGCGCAGGGCCGTGTACATCCCGACGTAGCCGCCGCCGACAACGAGAATGCGCGCGCGTTCCTTCACCATCCCATGACGCACCCGTCGCTTGCGTTTGTCCACAGCCTCGACGATTTGTATGACCGGTCGCCGACGCCACCGCGATTTGGCCGAATTGCCGGAGTGTTACAAAAGTATGCAGGTCAGATGGGGTGCGCCGGGGGTGTGCGGGTGGCGGAATCGGGACGTAAACGACCCGTGCTCCGATCGAGGGGCGCTCCGTGCGGAACGTGCCCCTTCTGAATTGACCCCCTCTCAACTATGTTCGTGTGTCGACGGGGTGCAGGGGGATGCGCTCATCGGGTCCGTGAGACACACGGGACGGGCTCGTTGTCCCGGGCTTGTTCCGCGACGCTCCGGCTAGCAATGACGGGGAGTGTCTCCGGGGGGAGACGTCATTACCGGGGGATCACCTATGCATGTTCAGGATTCTCGATGGGCTTCCGCGGCCGCCATCGCGCCGGCGGGTGGGGCGATGGGCTCCGCCATGGGCGCGAGTGCCGGACGCGGGGAGTCGTCGCGTACGACGCCGCTGCGCGTGGACGCGCAGCGCAATCTGGAGCACGTGCTGCGTGCGGCGCGTGAGGTCTTCGGCGAGCTGGGCTACGGCGCGCCGATGGAGGACGTGGCCCGCCGGGCGCGGGTCGGCGTGGGGACGGTGTACCGCCGCTTCCCGAGCAAGGACGTCCTGGTGCGGCGGATAGCCGAGGAGGAGACCTCGCGGCTGACCGACCAGGCGCGTGCCGCGCTCGGCCAGGAGGACGAGCCGTGGTCGGCGCTGTCGCGCTTCCTGCGGACGTCGGTGGCGTCCGGCGCGGGCCGGCTGCTGCCGCCGCAGGTCCTGCGGGTCGGAGTCGCCGACGAGGGCGCCTCCGACGAGGCGCGGGTGCCGCAGCAGCGGGTGCAGCCGGGCACGGGTGAGCTGCGGCTGGTGTCCGAGCCGGCTCCGGCCGTGGCGGCGGACCCGGTGGACGACGCCGGTGCGGCGGCGCTGCTCGACGTGGTGGGCCAGCTCGTGGAGCGGGCGCGTGCGGCGGGCGAGCTGCGGCCGGACGTGTCCGTGTCGGACGTCCTGCTGGTGATAGCGACGGCCGCGCCCTCCCTGCCGGACGCGGCCCAGCAGGCGGCGGCCTCGGCGCGGCTTCTCGACATCCTGCTGGAGGGTCTGCGGTCGCGGCCGCAGGGCTGATCCGGCGCCCCGGCATGCGGGGCACGCTGGTCCGGCGGTCACCCTGACCGCCGGACGCCGCGCCCCCGAAAGGGTGGACGTGTCGGGGGGTTCCGACCCACCGCCTCCCTCGAACACGGTCGCGGAGACACCGGGGCGTTCCGGGCCGCCCCCTCAACTAACCGGCAGACAGCGGTCGTTGAGTATTCCCCGATACGGGGCATGTTCATGCCGTATCGCGGACAGTCCCCACGGACGGGTGGATGTCCGTCCGCGTCAGTTCCGAGCAAAACCTGATGTGGCACCCTGACCCGGTGTCCGGGACTGGTGGAGCTGGCAGCGGGGGCTTTCCGCGATGAGCGTTGACGGGTGGGACGAGTCGCGGGACGACGGCGACGCGGCGACCCCACAGGTGCCGAGTCAGGGCGGCCGGCCGGACGTCCCGCCGCACGGTGACGTCCCGGACGACCGCGCACCGCGCGCGGAGGGCAACGTCCCGGCGCAGCGCGACCGGCGCGAGGACAGCACCCCGCCTCCGCACATGCCGCCGCCCTCGGACGTCGACCTGATCGGCCGGATGCGGGCCGGCGACGACAGCGCCTACGAGGAGCTGTACCGGCGCCACGCGCAGGCCGTACGCCGGTACGCGCGCACCTGCTGCCGTGACGCGCACACCGCGGACGACCTGACGGCCGAGGTGTTCGCCCGGATGCTCCAAGCGGTGCGGTCCGGCTCCGGTCCCGTACACGCCGTACGCGCCTATCTGCTCACCTCGATCCGGCGGGCCGCCGCGGACTGGACGCGGTCGGCGCGCCGGGAACAACTCGTCGACGACTTCGCCGTGTTCGCGGCGCAGTCGGCGCGGGCCGCCGAGCTGTCCGACGACGACACCCTCGACCTCGGCGCGGACGTGCGGGCCATGCACGAGGCCGAGCAGTCCCTGGCCATGCAGGCGTTCCGGTCGCTGCCCGAGCGCTGGCAGGCGGTGCTGTGGCACACCGAGGTCGAGGACGAGTCGCCGAGCGAGGTCGCCACGCTGTTCGGGCTCGACGCCAACGGCACACGCGTGCTCGCCAGTCGGGCGCGTGAGGGGCTCAAGCAGGCCTACCTGCAGGCCCATGTCAGCGCCAGCCTCGCCCAGGACGGGGAGTGCGCCCGCTACGCCGACCGGCTCGGCGCGTTCGCCCGCGGCAGCCTGCGCACCCGGGCGGAACGCGGCCTGCGCAAGCACCTGGACGAGTGCGCCCGGTGCCGGGTGGCCGCGGGCCAGATCAAGGAGGTCGCCGGTGGTATCCCGGCGGTCGTCCCGGTCGCGGTCATCGGCTGGTTCGGTGCCGCCGGGTACGCCAAGGTGGCCGGGCTCGTCGCCGGGGGCGCCGGAGCGGGCGCCGCCGGTGCCGCGGGAGCCGCGGCGGTGGGCGGCGGTGGGTCGTCCGGCGGCGCGGGTGGAGGCGGCGCCGCGTCCGAAGGGCTGGGCGCCCCGTTGAAGGCCGGTATCGCGGCCGGAGTCGTGGCCGTGGGCGTGGCGGCGGCGATCGTGTTCGCCCTGGTCGGGCAGGACAAGCCCGCCGAGAAGACGGACGCCAAGCAGCCGCCGGTGCCCTCCCCCGTCGTCGAGGAGCCGCCGGCCCCGCGGCCTCCGCGGTCCGAGAGCCCCGCGCCCCCGCCGATGGCTCCCGCGCCCAGGACCGCGCCGAAGCCGAAGCCAAAGCCGATCCCGTCGCCCACGCCCACCCCCACGCCGACGCGCAGGCCCAGCCCGACCCCGTCACCCGGTCCGCCGCGGACCCCGGCGCCGACCACCCCGGCGCCCACCCCCACGCCCCCTCCGCCGCCGGCCCCGGTCGAGTACCGGTGGGACGAGCTCGCGTACGACCTCACCGGCGACGGCACCGGGCCCGAGATGCGGCTGGCCGGGAGCAGTTGGGTGTGGCAGCGCCAGGGCCTGTCGATCGCGGGCCGGCGCTACGCGCACGGGGTGACCGTGCACGGCCGGTCCTCCGTCACCATCGACCTCAACCGGCGGTGCGGCGCCTACGAGGCGCGCGTCGGCGTCGACGACTCGACGCTGGGGCTCGGCGGGTTCACCTTCTCGGTGCGCGCCGACGGGGTCCGGCTGTGGAACTCCGGCACGGTGAAGGCGGGTGACGCCGCGGTGCCCGTCCATGTGGACCTCACCGGGCGCCGGACCGTGCAGCTCGACGTGGAGCCGCACAGCACCTTCGACACGCTGCTGCTCGCGGACTGGGCGGACTCGAAGTTCCGCTGTTCCTGACGCCGTTCGGGAACGTCCCCACACGATGTAACCCGGATCACACGCACACGGTGCATCGTTTCGCGATGCCCAGTGTCTTTCCCTGGATGTAGGGGGCCGGTGGCGACAGGGGACGGTGGGCGTGGAGCAGAGTCGGGCCGAAGGGTTCGACGGGTTCGTGGCAGCTCGCTGGTCGGCGTTGTTCCACCTGTCCCGTCTCCTCGTGGGTGGCGATCGGCACCGGGCCGAGGACCTGCTCCAGGACGCGATGGTCAAGCTGTGGTTCGTCTGGCCCCGGATCGCGGAGGAGGCGCCGGAGGCGTACGTACGGAAAGTGCTGGTGCGCGCGGCGGCCCGGTCGGCCCGGCGGCGCTGGTGGGGGGAGCGGCCGGTCGAGCAGTTGCCCGACCTGCCCGGGGCCGGGGACGTGTCCGCCGCCGTGGTGGAGCGCTCCCGGCTGGAGGCCGCGCTGGCCCAGCTGCCGCCGCGGCAGCGTGCCGCGGTGGTGCTGCGGTACTACCAGGACCTGTCGGAACGGCAGGTGGCCGAGGTGCTGGGGTGCCCGGTGGGCACCGCGCGGTCCCACGCCTCGCGGGGCGTGGCACGGCTGCGCCGCCTCCTGTCCGACGTGATCGAGCCGGTGGGGTGAAGAAGCCGATGGACCACTTCGAGCGGGAGCTGGCGCGGATGATGCGCGACTCCCGGGAGTACATCCCCTTCGAGCCGGAGCACCGGACACGGCTGCACGCCGGGGTGCGGACCCACCGGCGCGTCCGGGCGGTGAAGCGGGCCGCCGGCTCGGTGCTGGCCGTCGTCGGCATCGGTATCGGCTTCGCCTCCTTCGCCCTGCCCCACGACCGGGGTGACGGACGCCCGCAGGGCCCGTTCCCGCGTCCGGCGACGGCCCCTGCCTCCCCGGGCCCCACGCCCTCGCCGGAGCTCCCGGACCCCAGCGAGTCGCCGTCGGAGTCGCCGACCGGGCCCGCCGGCACCTCCTCGCCGTCGGCCACCGCTCCGACGGCCGGCCGGGAGTCCCCGACCGCCGACCCGACCAGGACCGAGAACCGGAGCGGGGACGGGACGGAGACCGAGGCCGGGTCGGACGCGGACACGACGACCGAGCGCCCGCCGGACCGGGACACCAGCCCGCCCACGAACACCCCGGACGGCCTCCCCTCGTACACGGAGGTCTCCGCACCGGCCTCGGAGGAGTCCTCCTAGCCGCCCCCGCCGACCGGGCTCCTCCCGACCCTGACCACCTCACCCGCGGCAGGTCACCACCGTGACGCCCCACGCGTCTTCGGCATGCCCTGCGCCAGAGAACGAACCTGGATGGAACGTGACAAACCTGATGGATCATCTGCCGCTCCGTACGCCGCTCGCGGCGGACCAGCGCGAGCCGGTCCTGGACGTGGTCGTCCCGGTCCACAACGAGCAGGCGGACCTGGAGCGCAGTGTGCGGCGGCTGCACGCCCATCTGCGCGAGACCTTCCCGTACCCGTTCCGGATCACCGTCGCGGACAACGCCAGCACGGACGCGACCCCGGCGATAGCCGCCCGGCTGGCCGCGGAACTCCCGGAGACGGAGTGGCTGCGGCTCGCCGGGAAGGGGCGCGGCCGGGCGCTGCACACGGCGTGGTCCCGTTCCCGGGCGCCGGTCCTGGCGTATCTGGACGTGGACCTGTCGACGGATCTCGCCGCGCTGCTGCCGCTGGTCGCCCCGCTGATCTCCGGGCACTCCGACATCGCGATCGGGACCCGGCTCGCGCGCGGCTCGCGCGTGGTGCGCGGCCCCCGCCGGGAGGTGATCTCCCGGTGCTACAACGTCCTGTTGCGCTCGACCCTGGCGGTGGGCTTCAGCGACGCGCAGTGCGGGTTCAAGGCGGTGCGGCGGGACGTGGCCGAACGGCTGCTGCCGTTGGTGCAGGACTCGGGGTGGTTCTTCGACACCGAGATGCTGGTGATCGCCGAGCGGGCGGGGCTGCGCATCCACGAGGTGCCGGTGGACTGGGTCGACGACCCCGACAGCCGCGTCGACCTCTGGGCCACGGCACTGGCCGACCTGCGCGGCATCGCCCGGATCGGCGCGGCGCTGGCCCGGGGCACCCTGCCCACGGCCCGGCTGCGCCGGCGGGACGACGGGCAGCCCGACGGCCTGGCGGGGCAGTTGCTGCGCTTCGGCGCCGTGGGGGCCGTCAGCACCCTGGGCTATGTCCTGCTGTACGCGCTGCTGCGCCCGGCGGCGGGGCCGCAGGCGGCCAACGCGCTCGCCCTGCTGGTGTGCGCGCTCGCCAACACGGCCGCGAACCGGCGGCTGACGTTCGGCGTGCGCGGCCGGGGCAGCGCGCTGCGCCACCAGGCCAAGGGACTGCTGGTGTTCCTGGTCGGCCTGGCCCTGACCAGCGGTTCACTGGCCGTCCTGCACCGCCTCGCACCGGACGCCGCCCATCTCACGGAGCTCGTCGTGCTCGTCGCCGCCAATCTGGCCGCGACCCTGCTGCGCTTCCTGCTGCTGCGCGCCTGGGTGTTCCGCGCGGGCCGGCGCGGCACGGGGGCGCGGGCATGAACGGCACCCTGAGCCCTGTCGTCCGCCCCGCCACCGCCCCGTCCGCCCGCACCGGCCGGGACCGCCTCGACGACGTACGGCGCCGGGCCGGGGAGCTCGCCCGCGCGCACCTGCCGGTCATCCTCCTGTACGGCGCCCTGAAGCTCACCGGCTTCCTGGTCTTCCTGCACCTGCTGGACTCGTCGGGCGACTTCCGGCGCAAGCACCCCCGCTTCGGCGGCGGCGCCCACGCCTGGGACGTCCTGGCCAGCTGGGACGGCTGGTGGTACCAGCAGATCGCCGCACACGGGTACGACCCGGCGCTGGTGCGCATCCCCGACGCCACCGGGCTGATCACCCTGGAGGGCAACTCCGCGGCGTTCTTCCCGCTCTACCCGGCCACGATGCGGCTGGTCTCCGACATCACCGGCCTCGGCCTGTACGGCGCGGGCCTGCTGGTCTCGATCGTCTGCTCGTTCGTCGCGGCCCTGGGCGTCCACGCCGTCGCCGCCCGCTTCGGCGGCCACCGCGCCGGGCTCGCCGCCGCCGGCCTGTGGGCCGTGTGGCCCGGCTCGGGCACGGAGTGGTCGGGGTACTCGGAGTCCCTGTACGTCGCTCTCGCCGTGTGGGTGTGCCACGCGGTGATGAACGACCGCTGGCTCATCGCGGGCGTCCTCACCTTCACCGCAGGACTGAGCCGCCCCACCTCGGTGGCCCTGATCGCCGCGCTCACCGTGGCCGCGCTGCGGGCGCTGCACCGCCGCCACGACGGGGACGTGGCCCGCCCGCTCACCGCGATCCTGGTGGCCCCGCTCGGGCTGGCCGGCTATCTGCTGTACGTAGGCGACCGGACGGGCCGGCTCGACGGCTACTTCGCGCTGCAGAAGGGCGCCTGGGCCCACTCCTTCGACTTCGGCGAGCAGACCCTCGACGTCTTCGCCTCCGTGGCGGTGGGCCGGCGCGACTACCTCTTCCCGTTCCCCGTGGAGGACCTGATCGGGGTGCTGGTGGTCCTTCTGGGCCTGGCGCTGATCCCGCTGCTGATCCGGCTGCGCCCGCCGTCCGTGCTGGTCGTCTACACGGTGCTGACCTTCGTCCTGGTCCTCGGCAGCCAGCAGATCTTCGGGAACGTCTCCCGATATCTG
Source organism: Streptomyces sp. NPDC056628 (assembly GCF_042792555.1). Taxonomy (NCBI): domain Bacteria; kingdom Bacillati; phylum Actinomycetota; class Actinomycetes; order Kitasatosporales; family Streptomycetaceae; genus Streptomyces; species Streptomyces sp. NPDC056628. Next base: position 53,800 of record NZ_JBHTWG010000037.1, on the reverse strand, counting down.
CTCCCGGCGTTCCCGCTGTTCGTGCCGCTCGCCGTGAGACTGCGCACCCTGAGCATGCCGTTGCTGTGCGGGCTGCTCGGTCTGGCCGCGGTGGCCTCGGGCTCGTACGCGGGCTATGTGCTCTTCGAGCTGGGTGTGCCCTGACCGGGCCCGCCGCCTACCGGCCCGCCGCGCCCGCCCCGAGGGCTCCGCGCTGGGGCCGGATGCCCTCCGGTACGGCGCGGGCGCGGGCCGGGGTGCCCGTCCAGCAGGTGCCGCGGCGGGACAGCAGGCGGCCCAGCCACAGTTCGAGGGAGACCAGGTCGGCCAGGCCGTCCAGGGGGAGGGGTTCGCCCTCGGCGGCGGACCGCAGGGCCTTGCGGACCACCCGCGCCTCCACCAGCCCCGCCTGGGCGAGCAGGGGGCTGCCGAAGAGGTCCATCAGGGGTTCGGACGCCACCCGGAGGCCGGTCCGCGCCGCCACCGCCGCCGGCGCGTGCGAGGGTGCGCCCCAGCCGGGCGGGAGGTCGGCCACGCCGGCGCCCTCCAGGACCGTGCGGAGGATCGCGGCGCGGGCGCCGGGCCGGACGCGTAGGGCCTCCGGCAGGGCCCGGCAGGCGCGGACGACCTGATTGTCGAGGAACGGGGTGTGCAGGCGCTGGGAGCGGATCTCGGCGGCCTGCTCGAGGACGCGGATGTCGGCGGCGTGCCGGGCGAGGGCCGCCCGCGCGCGGTAGTCGCCGGGGCGCTGGCCGGGGCCGACGCCGTTGCGGCCCGTCGCCGTCTGCAGGCGAACCGATACTTCAGCCAGTGCCTCCCCGGTCAGCCAGCGGGCCGCCGGCCCGGGTCTGGCCCAGGTGAGCGCGGCGAGCGAGGCCCCCACCGCGCCGCCCGGCTCCTCGAAGCGGTGGTCCATCAGCCGGGCGGCCAGGGTCTCCAGGCCCGCGCGGTACGGGGTGCGGGCGAGCTTGCGGGCCGCGCCGTACACGCGCGCGGGGACCAGCACCGAGCCGTCCGCCTTGGTCAGCGCGGCGACCGGGCGGACCAGGTGGCGGCGCTTGCGGTCCATCAGCAGGTCGGCCAGGCGGGCCGGGTGGGCGTCCAGGACCTGCCGGGCGCCGTAGCCGGTGAAGTGGTCCGCGCTGCCGGACGCCAGGCGGGCGCGGTGCCGTGCCGCCGTCACCAGGCTGGGCCCCGGCTCGTCCGTGAGCGGGCCGTCCAGGTCGGCGTAGGGCAGGGTCTCGTCGCCGCCCGCCACCACCACGTGGTGCAGGCGGGGGTTGGCCGCCAGGGCCCCGGCCCGCTCCAGCTCGGCCTCGCGGCCGCCGACGGCGAGGTCGTTGAAGGTGACCGCAAGCAGGCGCTCGCCCGCGCCGGTGCCGTGCCCCAGGACGGTTCCCGGCATACCGGGCAGGCCGGCGGCGAGCAGGGCCAGGGTGCCCGAGGCGGGCCCGCCGGACAGGTCGGCGCCGATGCCGGGGACGGGCATCCCGCGCGCGGCGCGCCGCTCGGCCGGGCCCATTCCGGGTACCGGCCCCGGGTCCATGTCCGGCACATGACGGGGCGCGGACAGACGCGCGCGTACGGCGTCCACCAGCGCGTCGCGTACGGCGTCCACCGCGCTGTCGGGGTCGGCCGACGGTGCCGCCACCGCCAGCGAGGCGACGGGTTCGTACCCGGCGATCTCACGCGCCCCGGCGCGCAGGATCAGCGCGTGCCCGGGCGGGATGCGCCGTACGCCGTCGTACGGCGTGGAGTCGTGCACCGCGGCCGGTACGTCGGGGGCGGCGAGCAGCGCCGCCAGGTGCCCGAAGTCGAGGTTGGCCTCGATGAGGTCGGCGAGCGGCAGGGCGGCAGTCGCGTAGGCGGTGCCACCGGCCCAGGGGGTGTAGAAGACGGGCCGGGCGCCCGCGAGGTCGCCGCACACCGTGACCCGGCGGCCGACCTGCACGACGGCGGTGTAGCTGCCGGGCCAGGCCGTCAGATGGCGCAGTGCGCCCCCGCGCGCGGCGAACAGCCCGAGGCGCAGCTGCTCGTCGCTGGCCCCGCAGGTGCCGAGGACGGCGATGCGGTTCTGTGCGTCGGCCTTGACCACGCGCACCTCGTCGGGGCGCCAGTCCCCGACCGCCCACAGCGGGTCCGGGTCGCCCCACAGGAGCTGGGAGCCGACCGGGTGCACGGTCTCGCCGTCCGGCCCGGTGGCGCCGGCGGAGCCGATTCCGGCGGCCACCGCGGCGGTGCTGCTCCATCCCACCAACCACCGCATCGACGCCTCCACAGGCTGTGGACAACCAGGTGCACGGTATGAACCGGGTCACCATGCTGCCATGAAGGAGGCGCGCCGGAGCGGCGACGGAGCCGCTCGACGTCGTTGAATGCGCCCGCGTCCGCGCCCCCGCCTGAGTCTTGTGCGACCCCAACTGCCGTACGAGGCTGGGCGATCGGGCGGACGACCGGGGCGGATCGGCCATCATCCGCGACCTGAATGCGCCCCCGGTACGCTCCCCGAAAACGCCTTTCGCGCCCTCAACTACCGTGGTGGGAGCGGAAATCACCCGTGCCAGGTGGGGTCGGTTTTCGGCCAAATCGGCGCTGTAGGGGCAGGCTTACGCACACTCCGTGCAAGCCCTGCGGACTACTCGCCGTGCTCGTCGCGCGCGCAGTCCGGGGAACGGAGTGCGCCCCCCGGACCGTTCCACCGCCCGCGGGGATGGAGGCGGCGGAATCCCCCAGCCCACTGGATCCAGTACAGCGGGCCGACCCACGCGAGATCCATGGAACCGCTCCCCCGGTGGCCGGAGAAGAGCGCACATGCGGGCGCACGGCCACACAGCGGGAGCACGGCACAACTGTGCGTAGGGGGTGCGCACTTGAGTGCGGACCACAATCCCGCCATCCGGAAGAATGCCCCTTAACGCTTGGGATGCGGCGAACTACGCTGGGTTTACGAATGCCGCACGGTTATGCCAGGGCGGCAGCCGTCTGTGTCGAGGGGTGGCGCATGTCCAGGGAGCAACGCGGGCCGAACGAAAAACTCGGCGCCGTTCTCGCCCTCGCGGGAATCAGCAACGCCGGCCTCGCGCGGCGCGTCAACGACCTTGGCGCCCAGCGGGGACTGACACTTCGCTACGACAAGACGTCGGTGGCGCGCTGGGTGTCGAAGGGCATGGTGCCGCAGGGCGCCGCGCCGCACCTGATCGCCGCCGCGATCGGCCAGAAGCTCGGCCGCCCGGTGCCGCTTCACGAGATCGGCCTGGCGGACGCCGACCCGGCGCCGGAGGTGGGCCTCGCCTTCCCCCGGGACGTAGGACAGGCGGTGAAGTCGGCGACGGAGCTCTACCGTCTCGACCTGGCCGGGCGCCGCGCCGGCTCCGGCGGCATCTGGCAGTCCCTGGCCGGCTCCTTCGCGGTGAGCGCGTACGCGACGCCCGCGTCGCGGTGGCTGATAACACCGGCCGACTCGTCGGTCGCCCGCGAGGTGGGCCCGTCCGAGGGCTCCGGCGCACCGCTCAAAGTCGGCCACAGCGATGTGCAGAAGCTCCGCGAGGCGGCCGAGGACGCCAGACGGTGGGACTCCAAGTACGGCGGCGGTGACTGGCGTTCGTCCATGGTGCCCGAGTGCTTACGGGTCGAGGCGGCCCCCCTGCTGCTCGCCTCGTACTCCGACGAGGTGGGCCGCGCCCTGTTCGGCGCCTCCGCCGAACTCACCCGCCTCGCGGGCTGGATGGCCTTCGACACCGGTCAGCAGGAGGCCGCGCAGCGGTACTACATCCAGGCGCTGCGGCTCGCCCGCGCGGCGGCCGACGTGCCCCTCGGCGGCTACGTGCTGGCGTCGATGTCCCTGCAGGCCACCTACCGGGGCTTCGGCGACGAGGGCGTCGACCTCGCGCAGGCCGCCCTGGAGCGCAACCGCGGCCTCGCCACGGCCCGCACCATGAGCTTCTTCCGCCTCGTCGAGGCCCGCGCCCACGCCCGCGCGGGCGACGCGCAGGCGGCCGGCGCCGCCCTGAAGTCGGCCGAGGGCTGGCTGGAGCGCTCCCGGGAGGGCGACCACGACCCGTCGTGGCTCGGCTTCTACTCCTACGACCGCTTCTGCGCGGACGCCGCCGAGTGCTACCGGGACCTGAAGGCGCCCCGCCAGGTGCGCAGGTTCACCGAGCAGGCCCTGTCGAAGCCGACGGAGGAGTTCGTGCGCTCGCACGGCCTGCGGCTCGTCGTGTCGGCGGTCGCCGAGCTGGAGTCGGGCAACCTCGACGCGGCGTGCGAGCAGGGGGTGCGGGCGGTGGAGGTCGCCGGGCGGATATCGTCCGCGCGCACCACCGAGTACGTGAAGGACCTGCTGCACCGCCTGGAGCCGTACGGCGACGAGCCGAGGGTGGTCGAGCTGCGGGAGCGGGCCCGCCCGCTGCTGATGACACCCGCCTGAGCGCGCCTCCCGGGTTTGACCGCGCTGTCGGTGGCGCAGGGCATTATCGGAACCGGGAGGTGGTGCGGGTGCGGGCGCTCGCTCTGGACTGTGACGTGCTCGTGGTCGGCGGCGGCATCGTCGGGCTGGCCACGGCCTACGCGGTCACGCGTGCCGCCCCGGGCACCCGGGTGATCGTCCTGGAGAAGGAGCCCGGCCCCGCCCGCCACCAGACGGGACGCAACAGCGGGGTGATCCACAGCGGCGTCTACTACCGCCCCGGCTCCCTCAAGGCCCGGTACGCGGTGGGTGGCGCCGCCGAGATGGTCAAGTTCTGCGCGGAGTACGGCGTCGCGCACGCCGTGACCGGCAAGCTGATCGTCGCCACCGGACGCGAGGAGCTGCCCCGGCTGCACGCCCTGGCCCAGCGCGGCCGGGAGAACGGCATCGCGGTGCGGGAGCTGGGCGCCGCGCAGATCGCGGAGCACGAACCCGAGGTGCGGGGCCTGGCCGCCCTCCATGTGCCGACGACCGGCGTCTGCGACTTCGCCGAGGTGGCCCGCCGGCTGGCGGAGGCGTCCGGCGCCGAGATCCGCTACGGCGCGCGGGTCGAGCGTGTCGACCGCAGGCCCTCCCTGGGGGTGGCCGTGCGCACCGCGCGCGGGGACGTCGTGCGCGGCCGCGTCCTGGTGAACTGCGCCGGGCTGCACTGCGACGAGGTGGCCCGGCTGACCGGGGACGACCCGGCGGCGCGGATCGTGCCGTTCCGGGGCGAGTACTACACGCTGAAGCGGCCCGAGCTGGTGCGGGGCCTGGTGTACCCGGTGCCGGACCCTGCCTTCCCGTTCCTCGGCGTGCACCTCACGCGCGGCATCGACGACGGCGTGCACATCGGCCCGAACGCGGTCCCCGCGCTGGCCCGCGAGGGCTACCGCTGGGGCGTCGTACGGCCCCGGGAGGTCGGCACGACCCTGGCCTGGCCCGGGGCGTGGCGCATGGCCCGGCGGCACTGGCGGTACGGGGCGGGCGAGCTGCACCGGTCGCTGTCCAAGGCGGCGTTCACGGAGGCGGTGCGCCGGCTGCTGCCCGCCGTGGAGGGCGGCGACCTGGTGCCGGCGGCGGCCGGGGTCCGCGCCCAGGCGGTCCTGCGGGACGGCTCACTGGTGGACGACTTCCTGATCCGCGAGGGCCCGCGCGCGGTCCATGTGCTGAACGCGCCGAGCCCGGCGGCGACGGCCTCCCTGCCCATCGGACGCGAGGTGGCCCGCCGGGCGCTGGCGGTGCTGGAGACCGCCTGAGCCGGGCCTGCGCCGACCGTACGGGCCGGGCCCGCGGCCCGGGGGACCGGCGGCGGGGACCACGTAAAATCGATGCCACTGTGTCTGATTCCCGCAACGCCCCCGAAGCCGCACCACCCGGTGCCCCCGCCGCCGGCACCTCCGGCGAGCAGGGCCCCCACACCCCCGGTGCCCCCGTCCGGCACGGCCGGGCCAAGGGGGAGCCGCGGTTCCCCGACGGGCCCAAGCCCGACCCGGCCGGATCGCACTTCGAGCGGCGGATCCGCAGCTTCCAGCCCCGGCGCAGCCGGGTCACCACCGGGCAGGCGGACGCGTTGCAGCGGCTGTGGCCGCAGTGGGGCCTGGACATCGACGGGCAGCGCGTCATCGACCTGCCCGAGCTGTTCGGCGACGACCGTCCGGTCGTACTGGAGATCGGGTTCGGGATGGGCGAGGCCACCGCCCAGATGGCCGCGGCGGACCCGGACACCGACATCCTCGCCGTCGACGTGCACACCCCTGGCCAGGGGAACCTGCTCCACCTCGCCGAGCACCACGGCCTGCGCAACGTCCGCGTCGGCAACGGCGACGCCATCATCCTGCTGCGCGAGATGCTCGCACCGGACTCGCTCGACGGGCTGCGCGTCTACTTCCCCGACCCCTGGCCGAAGAAGCGGCACCACAAGCGGCGCCTCATCCAGCCCGCGTTCCTGGACCTCGCCGCGACCCGGCTGAAGCCCGGCGCCCTGGTGCACTGCGCCACCGACTGGGAACCGTACGCCGAGCAGATGCTCGAGGTGCTGACGGCCCATCCGGACTTCGAGAACACACGGCCCGACGGCGGTTTCGCGCCGCGTCCCGCGCACCGGCCGCTGACCCGTTTCGAGGGCCAGGGACTGGACAAGGGTCATGTGGTGAACGACCTGCTCTTCCGCCGCGTACAGCGGTAGGAGCGGCGGGCGGACAGCACCTGCGAGAACACCCGCAGCACCCCCGACAGCAGCCCCTCACCGGCGCCCCGGCACCCTCGCGCCGCTGCGGGCGGCGCCCCCGTCTCGTTAGGGTCGAAGCCGTGGCCACCTGCCCCCTGCACCCGACGCATCCCCATGCCCCCACCGGTGGCGCGCTGCGGCACGCGCACTGGTGGCAGCGGCGCTGGGTGCCCTACGCCGCGCTCAGCACCCTGCTGGCACTCTCCGGGCTCGTCATCCTGGCCCTGGTGCGCGAGCAGACCGGCACGGAGGGCTTCCTGGTCGGGCTCGGTCTCGCGGTCCTGCCCGTCCCGCTGCTCGTCGCGTCCTTCCGCTGGCTGGACCGGGTCGAGCCGGGCCCCTGGCGGAACCTGGTGTTCTCCTTCGCCTGGGGCGCCTGCGCGGCGGCGCTCATAGCCATCGTGGCGAACAGCTTCGCCACGAGGTGGATAGCGACCGCGACCGCGGACCCGTCCCACGCGGACACCCTGGGCGCGACGGTCATAGCCCCCGTCGTGGAGGAGACGGCGAAGGCCGCGGCCGTCCTGCTGCTCTTCCTCTTCCGCCGCCGGCACTTCAGCGGGCTCCTGGACGGTGTGGTGATCGCCGGGGTCACCGCCACCGGGTTCGCCTTCACCGAGAACATCCTCTACCTCGGCACCGCCTTCGGCACCGACCAGCTGTCCGGGGACAGCGGTATCGCCTCCGTGACCGCGGCGACCTTCTTCGTCCGCGTCGTCATGTCGCCCTTCGCGCATCCCCTGTTCACCGTGCTCACCGGCATCGGCTTCGGCGCCGCCGCGCTGTCCGGGGAGCGCCAGCGGGTGCGGCGCGTGCTCCTGCCGCTGTCGGGGCTGCTGCTGGCGATGGGTATGCACGCCCTGTGGAACGGCTCGTCGGCGTTCGGCGAGCTCGGGTTCCTCGCCGTGTACGCGGCTTTCATGGTGCCCGCGTTCGGGCTGCTGGTCTGGCTGGTGCTGTGGACGCGGTACCGCGAGCTGCGGACCGTGCGCGAGGAGCTGCCCGCCTACGCCGTCGCCGGATGGCTCTCCCCCGCCGAGCCGTTCGCGCTGGGCTCGATGCGGGACCGCCGGGTGGCCCGGCAGTACGCCCGCCGGCACGGGGGACGCCCCGCGGCCCGGGCGGTGGCCCAGTACGAGGCGTACGCCACCTCGCTGGCGTTCCTGAGGCGCCGGGGCCGCCGGGGCCGGGCCGGCGCGGACTTCGTGATCCGGGAGGGCGAACTGCTGAACGAGCTGTGGCGCCGCCGCGCGTGGGCCCGCCCGGCCCTGGAACACGCGCTCACGGCGCGCACCTGGCCGGCCCCCGCGTACCCGGCCCAGGCGCCCGGCCACCGGTGGCCGCAGCCGTATGCCCCCAACGGGCACGCCCCCGGTCAACCGGGCCCGACCTGGAACCCCTACCAGGTCTGACGGCTCAGTCGGACGCCTCCGTCAGCCGGCGCAGTTCGTCGTCCGTCAGGGTCAGCTCGGCCACGCCGAGCAGGGCGGGCAGCTGTTCCGTGGTGCGGGCCGAGGCGATGGGGGCGACGACCGTCGGGCGGGAGAGGAGCCAGGCCAGGGCCACCGTGGCGACCGGCACGCCGTGGGCGGCGGCCACCTCGTCCAGCGCGGCCAGCACCCGCCGCCCCCGCTCGGTCTCCGCGTACTGTCCGGCGCCCTGCGCACGTGGGCTGTCCACGGCGGCGCCCGGACGGTACTTGCCGGTGAGGAAGCCCGCCGCGAGCGCGTAGTACGGCACCGCGGCGAGGTTCTCCCGCTCCGCGAGGTCCTGGAGCGGGCCCTCGTAGGTGTCCCGGGAGACCAGGTTGTAGTGGGGCTGGAGCGCCACGTACCGGGCCAGGCCCTCGCGGTCGGAGAAGGCGAGGGAGGCCGCCAGCCGCTCCGCGGAGATGTTGGACGCGCCGATGTGCCGGACCTTGCCGGCCTTCACCAGTTCGTCCAGGGCGCCGATGATCTCCTCGACCGGCACCTCCGGCTCGTCGAAATGGGTGTAGTACAGGTCGATGCGGTCGGTGCCGAGGCGGCGCAGCGAGGCGTCGGCGGCCGCCTTGATGGTGGCCGCTTTCAGACCGCGGAAGTCGGGGTGCTGGCCGACCTTGGTGGCGATCACGACGTCGTCCCGGTTGCCGCGGGCCCTGAGCCAGTTGCCGATGACGGTCTCGGACTCACCGCCCACGTTGCCCTCGACCCACGCCGAGTACGAGTCGGCCGTGTCGATGAAGTTGCCGCCCGCCGCGGTGTAGGCGTCGAGGACGGCGAAGGAGTTTGCCTCGTCGGCGGTCCACCCGAAGACGTTGCCGCCCAGGCAGAGCGGGAAGACCTCGAGGCTGGAGGAGCCGAGCTTGCGCAATGAAGTCATGTAAGTCATCAACGACGGCGGCGGTACCGGCGATTCCGCTTCGGAGATGAATTCCGTGTGAAAGGGGCGATCCGGCGCACCGAGGACCGGCAGCCCTGACGTCGGGGGGTCGTCGTCAGGACCGCCGGGGATCAGGCGGGGAGGGTGCTCAGGGGGTGAGGCCCTTGCCGCGCAGCCAGGCCAGCGGGTCGATGCCGTTCGCGCTGCCGTCGGGGTGCACCTCGAGGTGCAGGTGGGCGCCGGTCACGTTGCCCGTGGCGCCGACGCGGCCGATGACGTCACCGGTGTTGACCTTCTGGCCGACGCTGACGCTGATCGAGGACTGGTGGGCGAACCAGATCTCGGTACCGTCGTCGAGGGTGAGCTCGGTCTTGTAGCCGTAGGAGCCGTCCCAGCCGGCGAAGGTGATCGTGCCGGAGTGGACGGCCTTGATCAGGGTGCCGGTCGGCGCGGCGAAGTCGAGGCCCGTGTGGTGCCCGGACGACCAGTAGGCGCCGGCCTCGCCGAAGGTCGAGGTGAGGGTGTACGAGGAGGTCGGCAGCGTGTACTGCTTGGCCAGCTCGGCGAGACGCTCGGCCTCGGCCTTCTTGCGGGCCTCCTGCTCGGCGGCGGCCTTCGCGGCGGCGGCCTTGTCCTTGGCCTCCTTCTCCGCCTTGGCGGCCGCCTCGGCGACCTCCTTCTCGGCGGCGGCGACGGCGGCCGCGGCGGCCTTGCTGTCGACCTGGTCCTGCTGGAACTCGGCCTGGGCGATGATCCGGCTGCGCAGCGCCTCACCGGCGTCGGAGCCGCTCCGGGCGGTCTCCTCGCCGGTCTCGCCCATGGTGCTGAGGGCGGTGGCGGTGTCGCCCGCGGCGGAGTCGTCGTCGGAGATCAGGGGCAGGTCGGGAAGGGTGATGGCGACCGGCGGCTTGCCGCTCTGCGCGGTGGCCATGCCGCCCGCGCCGACGGCCGCTATGACGCCGACACCGAGAACCGTGGAGCTGCGGGCGAGTCCCCCGCCGCGCTGCTTGGAGACGCGGTGCCTGCCGCGCACGGGGCGGAGGGATTCCGCGGTCGGGTTCCACTCCTCGAAGGGGCCGTCGTCGGTGCGGTCGTAGCCGAAGGTGTCGGCGGGGCGCTGACCGGGTACGAACGGGGCATGCGGAGCAGGACGGTTCGACGCCACGTGGGCGTACTCCTTTCCTTCCTTCTCGCCTACCGGGTTAGCTGACGGGTTCGGAGCAGGAAGGTCTCCTACGCGCGTATACGTGCCGTGATGTCACGGTGGTATCCGCGCGATTCACCCCAAGGTGGTGGTTCCCCGGTTCCTTCGCAGGATTCGGCGCGTGCGCACGGAGCCGCCTCTTGTGACGGCTGGGACGACCGCGCTGCGTTATCGAACGTTAATAGACGCGGGGTACGGATTCCAAGCCGTTCCACTTGATCATTAACGTTTTCCGGCGGGACTTACGGGTCACGAGCGGGCTAAATCGGGCGAGTTGCTCTCGTCGGTTCGTCCGCCCGTTTCTGATGGTGTGTCAGTCGTTATGCGGAGGGGATTCGTTCACTCACCGTCCGTGAGAGACGTCAGGGGCGGCGTACGGCCAGGAGGGCCAGGTCGTCCGCCATGCCGCCCCCGGAGTGACGGCGTGCCTGGGCCGCCAGCGTCCCGAGCAGCGCGGCCGGTTCGCGCAGCGCGTCGGCCCGCCCCGCCAGAGCCTGCTCGGGGTCGTAGAACCGGCCTGTGCGGTCGCGTGCCTCCGACAGCCCGTCGGTGTAGAGCAGCAGCGTCGCACCGCTCGGGAACTCGGCCTCGTCGGCCCGGTCGGGCCAGGTGCCGAGCCCGCCCATGCCGAGCGGCAGCGCGGGGTCGCTCGCGGGCAGCGGCCGCACGGCTCCGTCGGCGTACAGCAGCAGCGGCGGGGGGTGCCCCCGGTTGACGACACGCACCTTCGGAGCGCCGTGCGGCAGTTCTGCGAGGACGGCGGTGGTGAAGCCCTCGCGGGGGTCCCCTCCGTCGCTCCGGCTGCTCGCGCGTGCCAGGGCCCGCTCCAGCCGCTGCGCGACCGCCTCCAGGGTGTTCTCCTGCTCGGCGGCCTCCTGGAAGGCCCCGATCACGGCGGCGACGGCGCCGACCGCGCCGAGGCCCTTGCCGCGCACGTCGCCCACGATCACCCGGACGCCGTGCGGGGTGTCCTGCACGGCGTACAGGTCACCGCCGATGGAGGCGTCCTCCTGGGCCGCCTCGTAGCGCGCGGCCACCTGGAACCCGCCGACCCGTTCGGCCGGTTCGGGCAGGAGGGCGCGCTGGACGGCCTCCGCGACCCGGCGGGCGGAGGCCAGGCGTTCGCCGCTGCGGCGGACGAGGACGTTGATGACGACGGCGAGGGCGGAGACGACGACCACGGTGACCAGTTCGGTGACCGCCCCCACCGTCTCCAGGCCGCCGACGGTGAACCGCACGACGAGCAGCGCGCAGACGGCGGCGGCCCCGGTGCACACCGTGCCGCGCAGCGAGTAGAGGGGGGCGGCGACGAGAGGCGCGGCGGTGAGGAAGGGGGCGCCGGAGAACGCGAGGGGGGCGGCGAAGTCGTAGGCCAGTCCGGCCGCGATCAGCAGGGCGGGCAGCGCCCGCACCGACCGGCGCACGTACGAGATTCGCCCTTCCTCCACCTGACCAGGGTTGCCGAAGCGGTGGCGGCGGGCGAGCGGGGTCGTCCGACCGGGGGGACATGGCCGGGAGACAGGGCCGGGAACGGGCCCGGAAAACACTCAGGGCCGGAACTGATGAGTTCCGGCCCTGAGCCTTCAGTAGCGGGGACAGGATTTGAACCTGCGACCTCTGGGTTATGAGCCCAGCGAGCTACCGAGCTGCTCCACCCCGCGTCGTTGTGTCCATAGTACGCCATCTTCGGGACCCGCCGTACACGCCCTTGCGCGGGCCCCCGCCGGACGGTGTCAGGGCGCCAGGTGGGCGTTGGGAGCCGCGGCCCGGCCCGCGTACTCGGGCAGCACGAGCACGTCCACTCCTTCGGCGGCCAGCATCCCGCTGCCGTCGGCGTCGGTGACGAAGGTGTCCGGCTCGCGCCAGGCCGTCACCACCCGCCGCACCCCGGCCGCCAGGATCAGCCGGGCGCAGGGGGTGGGCCGGGAGGCACGGTGCGTGCAGGGCTCCAGGCTGCTGTAGACGGTGGCGCCGGCCAGCCTCGGGTCGCCGGGCGCGATCTTGGCGAGGGCCGCCTCCTCGGCGTGCACGACGGGGTCGCCGGCCTCCCGGGAGTGGCCCCGCGCCAGCTCCGTGCCGTCCGCGGCGACCACGACCGCCCCGACACTGAACGCGGTGGGCGAGGGCGGGCACTGTGCGGCCAGGTCGCAGGCGAGGGCCAGCCAGTGCCGGTCCGCGGCGGCCGGGAGGACGCCGGTGCCGGGGGCGGTCGGCTCGTAGCGCGTCAGCACCACGTCCTCGATGCGCCGGGTCTCCACCAGCCGGAGCCGGCCCTCCTGGTACCCGCCGGGCCCGAAGAGCCGGGGTGCCCGGGGGTCGCCCACGAACAGCGGCGCGAGCACCAGCTGCAGCTCGTCGGCGAGCCCCTGGCGCAGCAGCTGGGTGTGGACGGTGCCGCCGCCCTCCACCATCAGCCGCTCGACGCCGCGCGCCTCGCGCAGGTGGGTCAGCAGGGCCCGCCAGTCCAGCTCGTCGCCGAGGGCGACGACCTCGGCGGCGACGGGTTCCTCCCGCAGCCGGCGCGCGCCCTTCTCCGTCGTGTAGACGACCTTCTCGCCGCCGGTGTGCCAGAAGTTCGCCGCCGGGTCCAGCTCGCCGGACGCGCTGACGGTGACCTTCAGCGGGTAGGCGGGCTTGCCCCGCGCGGTGCGGGCGGCGCGCCGCTCGGCCGAGTTCACGAGCAGCCGGGGGTTGTCCGCGCGGATGGTGCCGGCGCCGACGAGGACGGCGTCCACGGAGGCCCGCACCTCGTCGACCCGGTCGAAGTCGGCCGGACTGGACAGCAGCAGCCGGTCGGGGCCGGTGTCGTCGAGGTAGCCGTCGAGGGAGACGGCGGCGGACAGCAGGACGTAGGGGTACGACGGCATCGGCGCGCTCTCCCGCTCGGCGATCGGGGCTTGGGGCTTGGTTCAAGTTTGAAACAACCTACACTGGACACATGACGACTCGCTGGCTCACTCCCGAGGAGCAGCGCGCCTGGCGCGCCTACATCGCCGCCGCCGCGCTCGTGGAGGACGCGCTGGACCGGCAGCTCCAGCAGGAGGCCGGCATGCCCCATCTGTATTACTCCATTCTCGCCACCCTGTCCGACGCCCCGGAGCGGCGGCTGCGCATGACCGACCTCGCCGAGCGGCTGAAGATCACCCGCAGTCGGCTGACGTACGGCGTCTCGCGGCTGGAGAAGGACGGACTGGTGCGGCGCGAGGACTGTCCCGTGGACAAGCGGGGCAGCGTCGCGGCCCTCACCGACGAGGGGATGCGGCTCCTGGAGCGCGCGGCTCCCGGACATGTGGACACCGTACGGTCGCTGATCTTCGACCGGCTGTCCCCGGAGCAGGTCGGGCAGCTGGAGGAGATCTTCACGGCGATCGGCTCGGGCCTCCAGGGCGACTGCGGCCACGCCACCGGGGACGAGGTGCCGTGGCGCCGGCGCGCATCGAAGCCGTGCTCGTGACGCACGCCGCAGGAACGGGTGACTCGGAGTCATTGCTTCAAACTTCAAGCACGGGATAAGGTCACTCTCCCTAGCTGCTTCAAATCTGAAGCAGAAAGCCGCACGGAACCCGGAGACCCGTATGCCCGACTCCACCGCAGCCGCCGCCCAGCGCGCCCGTGTCCGGGTCCCGCTGCGCTTCCAGGACGGCTACACCGCCGACGCCGAACTGGTCACCTTCCACGGCCTGACCGACGGCCTGGAGCACGTGGCCGTCGTCCTCGGCACCCCCGAGCCCGGCACCACCCCCCTGGTCCGCCTCCACTCCGAGTGCCTGACCGGCGACGTCTTCGGCTCGGCCCGCTGCGACTGCGGCCCCCAGCTGCGCGAGGCCGTCGAGCGCATCGCACAGCGCGGCGGCGTGCTGCTGTACCTGCGCCAGGAGGGCCGCGGCATCGGCCTCTACAACAAGCTGGACGCCTACGCCCTCCAGGACGAGGGCCTCGACACCTACGCCGCGAACGCCGCGCTGGGCCTGCCCGAGGACGCCCGCGACTACACGGCGGCGGCCCAGATGCTGACCGCCCTCGGCATCGGCGAGCTGGACCTGCTCTCCAACAACCCCGACAAGGCCGACCAGTTGCGCGCCCTCGGCATCCTGGTCCACCACCGCGTCCCCACCGGCGTCTTCGCCACCCCGGACAACGTCCGCTACCTGCGCGCGAAGGTCCTCCAGACCCAGCACACGCTGCCGCTGGGCGACCTGGCGGGGGCGAGCCCGGCCTAAGGGCCGCACCCTGGGCCCCCGGGATGCGGGATGATCACCCCCGGCCCGCAGCACCGCCCGCCGGCGCCTGGAAACCCCGTCCGGCCCGGAGGAGTTGCCCGTCCGGCAACGTCACCGCTGTCCGCCCGGCGTGGTTCAGAGGCGGAGCAGTCGTTGGGTGATCTCCCGGTACTGCCTCAGCGCGAGGTGGAGTTCGGCGGTCTGCGTTTCGGGGTCCTGGTCCTCCCAACCCGCGCGGAGGGCACGCCGCTGTTCGGCGAGGACGGCCATGAGCTGGGCGGTGGCTTCGTCGAAGGCGCCTTCGGCCTCCTCCAGTGACTCACGCGGAGCGTCGGGGAACGTGTTGAGTGCCCGCCCGAGGCGCCGGACGATCTTGTCCCGCTCGTCCGACGGGAGCAGCGGTGCCGGGCCGGAGGCGCGGCGTTCCGCGGGGCCGCGGTGCTGGTCCGCGGGCTGTTGGGCGCGTGTCTGGTCGTACATCGAGTGTCGCTTTCCCGTGCGTTGTGCCGGTTTCCCGTGCGTCGTGCCGGTTTCCCGGAGCGGCGCGGCGCTGGGCCGTGCCACCCGCCGACGTCCGGCGTCGACCCCTGTCAGCGCGATGCCGCCTGCGAAGCAGACGCGGTTGTCACGCGGCCTGGAGTACGGTGGCGAAGACGGGGCGCTTTCATTTCGTATGCCGGAACTCGGCCGGATCGGATCACCCATTCGTGTTCCAGCCGTCGCGTTCCAGTAGGTCCACCAGACCACATTCCTTCACTCTTTACAGCATTTACAGCACGCCACCCGTCCTGTGGGCAGCCCCTGACTCCGGCCGCGCCATCCGCAGCAGGGCCGAGGAGCCCCGGATACCGATCAGCCCGATCCGTCGCACACCGCCACGCCCCCGGCCGACCGTGACATCCGCGCCGTGGCCCACGCCTTCCCGGCGCCGTGCGTCCTCGCCCTCGGCTGGGTGCGCGACGCGTGCGCCGGCCGAGCCCTGCCCGCGTCATGGCCCACCGGCCCGACGCCGACCACCCACCCTCGTACGGCAGTTGGCAGGAGCCTCCATGACAACCGCACCGCAATCCCCGCTTCCCTCCCATCCCCGCCTTCGTCTGCGCCTGGCTCCTCACAGTGGCATGCCCCGGCCCGTCGACGGGGCGTGGTGGCCCCGCTCGTACGACCTGATCGCCGAACTCCCCTGGCTGCTGGCCGGGTTGCCGCGCGCGTGGGGCCACATCACCAGCGTCACGGTCAACGGGGCGACCTGGCCCGCGGTGCCCGGCCGGATACTCGTCTCCAACCAGGTCGTACGGCTGCACAGGACCCGCCCGGCATCCGCCACGCACACCATCGTCCTGCTCGCGCCCGGCCAGGGACGCTGGGACCTGGTGGTCGTGCCGCCCGATACGACCGAGGAGGCCGCGGAACCGCTCATGGCGGCCGCGGCGGACGGTCAGGCGTGAGCTCCGCGACCCGACGGGCGACCCCGGGTGAGGAGGCGACGACGCGGGCCTCGGCGTGCCCGTCAAAGGGGCCGATCGCCGTCGGCCGTGGGAGTACCGTGAGAGAAAGGAGGAAGCGACTCGGCTTCCTCGTTCTCGGCAGGCAGGCGAGTGCGATGTCCGACCCCGACTCCCCGCGTGTGACCAGGCTCCTGCCGGACGCCATCCACCCAGCCGTACAGCCCGGGACGGCTGTCGTACGGCTGGAGACGACACACAACCGGCAGGGAGTGCTCGACGGAGCATGGTGGCCGCGTTCCCGCGACGTCGCCACCGAGCTTCCCCATCTGATCACCGCACTGACCGAGTACCTCGGGCCCGTCACCCGCGTCGGCCTGGACGCCGACGCCTGGGAAGAGCTGCCGACGCGGATCACCATCGACGACCGTGTCATCCACATCGACTCCTCCCGGGTCGGCGACGACACCGTCCTCATCACCCGGGGCGCGCAGGATCTCTTCTCGCTCCTGGTGGTCCCGCCGCACGCGACGCCCGACGCCGCGCGTGCGGCCATGTCCGAGGCCGTCCGCGCCGGCAGCGTGTCACAGGCCGAACAGATCCTCGTCGACACCGGCACCGCCCGACAGGACCCGGGCGCCGCGGAAGGCCCGAGGGCCCGCCGCGACCAGATCCCGCCGGACGCCGGGAGCCCGGCCTGATCGACGAGACACGACCTAGCCCCGGACCTTCCGGACCGCCCGAGGCGCGGGAACCGGGGGTCCGCTCTCCCGTGACAAGGTCAGCACGCAAGGGGCGCCCCGCCCGGGCAGCCCCGGCAGCTCTCCGTAATTCCGCCAGCCCCAGGACTCGTACGCGGCCTGTCCGGCCAGGTCCGCCGGGTGGAGGAGGGCGACGCCGAGTGCGGCGTGCCGGTCGGCGAGGAGGCGCTGTTGCAGGAGGCGGCCGATGTCGTGGTGCTGGCCGTGGCACTGCGCCACGACCTGGGTGAGGAGCAGGAACCCGGTACCGCCGGTGAGCCGCCCGACGCACTCCCGCAGCTCTCGTTCGGACCGGCCGCCGGGGCCGACCGGAAATCCGAAGGCACATCCCACCGGCACCGTCGTCTCGGCGAGCAGCAACGCGAACCCGGTCCGTCGCGCGCTGACGGCAAGCCGCCACAGGAAGTCGAGCCGTTCTCGGTGCGCCTGTCCGGAGGAGCCCGCCACGGGTTCCACCACCAGGAGGTCGGCGATGTCCTCGCTCATCCCCTCCATCTGCCGGCGGGTCAGCCGGCGCAGCCGGATCCCCTCCTTGACCGCCGGATCAGCCGCACGGTCGCCGGACGAGTGTGTCCCTGCGGCCGACGCAACCGACGCAGATGCGCCCGTCAGGTCATGGAGCGGCGCGGGTGGCACCGGATGGGCCGGAGCCGGCAGCAGGTGAGCGGAGCCGGAGACTGCGAGAAGCCGGGTGATCTGCGCGCACGGATGGTGCAGCCGCAGCGCGGCGTGCACCCGCTCGGCACGCCGTGACGCCGTCAGGAACACGTCCAGGCCCTTGGCGTCGCAGGAGCCGACGGTGGTGAGATCGACGTCGATGACGGTCATGCCGTCGCGCAGGCACTGCTCCAGAGCGGCCCGCAGCAGGGGTGCCGTGGCCGGCCCCACCTCGCCCAGGAGCGTCACCAGGGCCCGCTCCCCCTTGTCGCGCCGGTGGATGTCCAGCCGCCGCACCGCCCTCACCCCGTCCCTCGACGGGGAGCCCCAACGACCGGGGACGTGCGCGGAGTTGCAGTGATCGCGGCGTACATGATGCCGACCCGTCTCCGCACCGTCCGCTCGGGCGGCCCGGGGTTCGTCTCGCGCCGAGGACGACCCGGCGGGACGGCCGGAATGCGCGATGCCCTCGGTGCTTCCACCGTACGCCGCCGACGGCCTCGGCCCGCAGTACCGGGCGGGCACGTCCGAACCGAGCGCACCGCCTGCCGAGGGATCACGGAGACGTCCAGGGCAGGCGGCCCACTGGTGAGGCACACTGCCTGGCTTCACGCCCGACTCGAGTACCCGCCGAACCGGGCCGCACACAAACCGCCGCAGGTGCGCACACTTCCCGCTCACGCACGGGCCGGAGAATGAGGCAGCGCCCGACCCGGCCGAAGCCGACTCAGGCGCTGCCCAGCAGGTCAGGGGCTGTCTCCCCCGCCGGCGACCCGTAGGCCCTGTGGGACTCGAACCCACAACCAATGGATTAAAAGTCCACTGCTCTGCCAATTGAGCTAAGGGCCCAGGCGATGATGCCACCCCGAGCATAGCCGCACGTGGACGTCGAGCCGATCGGGTATCGGTGTGATGGGCCTGTCGGCGGGGTGGGCGCGCCCGTCGGACGGGTGGGCCCACGCCGGTGCGTCGGGACGTCAGAAACGGCCCCTGTAGCCGTTCCAGCCGCTCGCGATCTTCACCCGCGAGCCGAACGACCCCCTGCTGTCACCGTCGTTGCGAGGTGAGCGTGACCAGCTCGCCGTAGCGGGGATCTCGACAACCGTCACACACCTGCCGACAGGGACCGGAGGGCGAGCGGGAACGCCGAAGGGCCCGCACGACGTGAGTCGTGCGGGCCCTTCGGCGATCAGTCGGCGTCAGCCGTTGCGCTTCCAGCGCGGCTTGTCCTCGCCGCGGCCGAACGATCCGGTGCCCCGGTGGTCGTCACGACGGCCGTACGGACGCTCGTGGCCGCCGGCGCGGAAGCCCGGACGGTCGTCACGGCGGTCACGGTTGAAGGGACGGTCGCTGCCCCGGTGACCACCGCGCTCGTCACGGCGCTCGAAGGAACGCCCGGCACCGCGGTCGTCGCGGCGGAAGCCGCCACGGTCGTCACGGCGCTCGAAGGAACGCCCGGCACCGCGGTCGTCACGACGCTCGAACGAACGCCCACCACGGTCGCCACCCCGGTCACCGCGGTCGTCCCGGCGGAAACCGCCACGGTCGTCACGACGCTCGAACGAACGCCCGGCACCGCGGTCGTCACGACGCTCGAACGAACGCCCACCACGGTCGCCACCCCGGTCACCGCGGTCGTCGCGACGGAAACCGCCACGGTCGTCACGGCGCTCGAAGCCACGGTCGCGGTCCCTGTCACGGTCGCGGTTGAAGCCACCGCGGTCGTCGCGGCGCTCGAAGGAGCGCCCGCCGCGGTCACGGTCGGAGGACCGCTCACGGTCGCGGTTGAAGCCGCCACGGTCACGGCGCTCGTACGGCGCCGGGGCCTCCGCGCGCTCGGCCCGGTCCACGTCCTGGACGGCCGGCTGCTCGGGAACCGACACCTCGGCGGCCTCGACCGCCGCCGCCTGCGCCTCGGCCACCGCGGCCTCGGGGTCCTCCCCGCGCTCACGGGCGACCCGGGCGACCAGCCGGTCGGCCTCCTCGCGCAGCTCGGCCGCGCGGCGCTGCGCCCGCTCCAGCTGCTTGGTGAGCTGGGCGACCTCGCGCTCGGCCTGCTGCGCGGCGTTGCCCGCGGACTCGGCCTGGACCTCGGTCATCGACCGGGCACCGGTGATCTCGGCGACCTCCGGGTCGAAGGCCGCACCGCCCTGGATGATGTGGCGCGAGGCGTCCACGCCCGCGTCCTCCATCAGACGGAAGATCTGACGCCGCTGGTGCGGCAGGGAGAGGGAGACCACCGTGCCGGTACGGCCGGCCCGCGCGGTGCGGCCCGCGCGGTGCAGGTAGTCCTTGTGGTCGCCGGCCGGGTCGACGTTCAGCACCAGGTCGATGCCGTCGACGTGGATGCCGCGCGCGGCGACGTCGGTGGCGACGAGCGCGTTGACGTAGCCGTCCTTGAAGTCGGCCAGCGTCCGGGTCCGGGCGCCCTGCGTCATGCCGCCGTGCAGCGCGTCCGCCTTCACACCGGAGTCGCGCAGCTGCTCGGCGATACGGTCGGCGCCCAGCTGGGTGCGCACGAAGATGATCGTGCGGCCCTTGCGGGAGGCGATGGCCGCGGTGACCGGCGCCTTGTCCTTGGGCTTCACGATCAGGATGTGGTGCGACATGGTCGTGACGTTGCCCTGGGCGCTGTCGACCTCGTGCGTGACCGGGTTGCTCAGGTAGCGCTTGACCAGCGTGGAGATCTCGTTCTCCATCGTGGCGGAGAACAGCATCCGCTGGCCGCCCGCCGGGACCTGGTCGAGCAGTTCGGTGACCTCGGGCAGGAAGCCCAGGTCGGACATCTGGTCGGCCTCGTCGATGACGGCGACCTCGATGTCCTGCAGGGAGCAGGCGCCGCGGTTGATGAGGTCGCGCAGGCGGCCCGGAGTGGCGACGAGGACGTCGACGCCGCGCTCCAGTGCGTAGATCTGGTTGCCCATGGACGTACCGCCGCAGACGACCTTCATCTTCAGGCCGAGGACGTCGCCGTAGGGCTGGAGGGCGTCCGCCACCTGCATGGCGAGCTCACGGGTCGGGGTGAGGATGACCGCGCGCGGCTTGTGCTTCTCGGTGCGGCCGCCGGACAGGCGCGTCAGCGTCGGCAGGCCGAACGACAGCGTCTTGCCGGAGCCGGTTCGGCCGCGGCCGAGGATGTCCTTGCCGGCCAGGGCGTCCGGGATGGTCGCGGCCTGGATCGGGAAGGGGGTGGTCACGCCGTTCTGCGCGAGCTTGCGCACGACGCCCTCGGGGAGGCCGAGGGCCGCGAAGGTGACCGTGGGGGTCTCGTCGACGGGCTCGTTCTCGTCGTTCTCGGGCACGACGACGTGATCAGTACTGGAAATGGACATGCGTATGCGAAACCTTCCGGAGTCTCGTCGGCACGCGCCCGTCAACTCCGTGATTCGCAATAAGACCGCCTCAATGCGGTCAGCCACGGCAAGGGAGAGTACGCGCCACACGGCGCGCTCTGCGGTGGCGCCGGGCAAATGGGATCAAACGATCTACCACCATACGCACCCCTCACCCCTCAAGGCAAACCAGCCGTCAACGATGTAGGCAACGTCACTCGCCGGACCACCCCCACCGGCCCTCAGCCGGCCCCCCGCCCGACCCCGCTACGTCACGCGGGCGCCTGCGCCGCCGGAGCGGGCTCGCGCTGCACCAGCTGCGGCGCCGTCTCCTCGTGCGCCGACGACGACGGCTCCGCCGTCGGGGGCGTCGGCGCCGGGGGCGTCGGCTCCTGCGTCGGCGTGGGCTCGGGCTCCGCCGTCCGGGTGGGCTCCGGGTCGGCCGGCCGCGTGGGGCCCGGCCCGTCGGTCCGCCCCGGCTGCGCCGGACCGCCCCCGGCCGGCCTCGACGGGCTCGCCTTGGCGGACGGCGAGTCCGACGGCCCGGCCGACTCACCGCCCTTCTTCCGCCCGTCCTTGCCCTTCCTCTTCCCCCGCTCGCCGTCCACGTCCGCGTGCGGGCCGAACCCGGACCCGCCGCCCGCCCCGGCGGGCCCCCCGTCGGGCGCCTCGCCCCCGCGCTGCCCGGTGGAGTGCGACGGCTTGGCACTCCCCCCGGCGCCGTCGTCACCGACGCTCATACAGCCGGCGAGGGCGGCCACAGCCACGGCCGTCGCGGCCAGTCGGACAGGTACGTACAGAGGGCGCACGCGAGCCACCTCCAAGGGGGGCGAAGAAGTCAACCTGCCCAACTCCCGTCGCCCGCAAGAAGACACGCGCCCCACCCGGCCCCCACGGGGCCGGCCCTCACCCGTACCCGAGGGCGTGCAGCCGCTCGTCGTCGATCCCGAAGTGGTGGGCGATCTCATGGACCACGGTGACCTCGGTCTCCTCGACGACCTCCTCCCGCGACGCGCACATCCGCAGCGTCGGCCCCCGGTAGACGGTGATGCGGTCCGGGAGCACCCCGGCGTACCACTCGCCCCGCTCGGTCAGCGGCGTCCCCTCGTACAGTCCGAGGAGCTCCGGGTCGTCGGCGGGCGGTTCGTCCTCGACGAACACCGCGACGTTGTCCATCAGCCGCGTCAGCTCCGGCGGGATCCGGTCCAGCGCCTCGGCGACCAGTTCCTCGAACTCCTCGCGCGTCATCTCCAGCACAGGCCCATTGTCCGGCACGGCACCGCTCCCGAGGAGCCGCCGATGGCCCCGCATATCCGGTGACGGACTTGGGCATACGCCACCAATGGCCCGCGTCCCCGCGATCATGAAAGTTCTCGCCCACCTGCCCAGGGCACCACGCGCCCTCGCCGACCGCTACGCCACCCGCCGACCGCACCCCGCACCCGAGCTCGTCGCCCAGCCCCACCCCTGGACGCGCGCCCTCGGTCTCGTCGCCGTCGTCCTCGTCGGCGCCTGGCTCGGCCTGCTCGTCGTCGGCAACGTCCGGGTGCCGGTCGGGCCGATGAACACCACGATGACGCTGCGGCCCTCCTTCACCGGCGGCACCAAGATCAACATCTCGCCGCTCGGCGCGCTCCAGTTCGACAGCCACGTCGCCCCCGTCCGGCTGGACGTCAACGTCGACCAGCTCGACCCCGAACGCGCCCAGGCCCTCGTCGACCACCCCGAGCGCCTCTCCGGCCTCCAGGACGAGGTGACCCAGGACGTCACCGACGGCACCCTCGATCTCGCCCTGCGCAGTGTCGTCGCCGTCGTCACCGGCGCCACCGCGCTCGGCCTGGTCGTGTACCGGCGCCCGCGCCGCGCCCTGGCCGCCGGCGGGCTCGCCCTCACCCTGCTGGCCGCGTCCGGCGGTACGGCGTACGCGACCTGGAACCCGGAGTCCGTCCTGGAGCCGAAGTTCTCGGGACTGCTGTCCTCCGCCCCGTCCCTGGTCGGCGACGCGCGCAGCATCGTCACGGAATTCGACGTCTACCAGAAGGAGCTGGCGCGTCTGGTCACCAACGTGACCAAGCTCTACGACGCCACGTCCACGCTCCCCGCGTACGCCCCGGACCCGACCACCATCCGCGTCCTGCACGTCTCCGACATCCATCTCAACCCGGCGAGCTGGAAGATCATCGCCTCCCTGGTGGAGCAGTACAAGGTCGACGTGATCGTCGACTCGGGCGACACCATGGACCACGGCACGGCCGCCGAGAACGGTTTCCTCGACCCGATCGAGGACCTCGGCGCCCCGTACGTCTGGGTGCGCGGCAACCACGACTCCCGCGTCACCCAGCGCTATCTGGAGAACCTGAAGCACGTCCACGTCCTGGACGGCGGCAAGGCCGTGACCATCCGGGGGCTGCGGTTCGCCGGGATGGGTGACCCCCAGTTCACCCCCGACCGCTCCCAGGCCCCCGGCGGCGACGCGGCGAACGAACTCGCCGGCGCCCGGCTCGCCACCGCCCTGCGCGACCAGAAGGCCGCCGGCACCCCCGTGGACGTGGCGGTCGCCCATGAGCCCGTCGCGGCCCGCCAGACCGACGGCGAGGTCCCGCTGGCCCTGGCCGGTCACATCCACCAGGAGAAGACCGAGGTGCTGCCGTACGGCACCCG
Source organism: Streptomyces sp. NPDC056628 (assembly GCF_042792555.1). Classification (NCBI taxonomy): domain Bacteria; kingdom Bacillati; phylum Actinomycetota; class Actinomycetes; order Kitasatosporales; family Streptomycetaceae; genus Streptomyces; species Streptomyces sp. NPDC056628. The sequence continues at coordinate 30,506 of NZ_JBHTWG010000037.1, read as the reverse complement.
GCTGCGGGTCGAGGGCTCCACCGGGGGCAGCGGGCTGCGCGCGGTCGAGGGCAAGCACCCCGATCCCCTCCAGGCCTCGATCCTCTACTTCGACCGCGACACCCGGCGGCTGCAGGCGTGGGACGAGATCGAACTCGGCGGCCTCGGGCTGACCACCGCGGAGGTGCGCCGGCACCTGGTGGAGGAGAACCAGCCGGGCGCCCCGGACCGCAAGAGCGCGTCCCCCGGCGCGAGCCCGTAAACCGTTTTGGCGATACCTCCCGCCATCCCATATGCTTCTCACGTCCCCGACGCGCTGAGAAGCGCCCAGGCGGGCCGATAGCCCTCATCGTCTAGCGGCCTAGGACGCCGCCCTTTCAAGGCGGTAGCACGGGTTCGAATCCCGTTGGGGGCACGCAGTACGGTGTGCGACACTGTTGCACGCATCGCAAGGTCCTGTGGAGCAGTTTGGAGTGCTCGCCACCCTGTCAAGGTGGAGGCCGCGGGTTCAAATCCCGTCAGGACCGCAGTGAAGGTCGCAAGACCCTCACGGCTGGGTAGCTCAGTTGGTACGAGCGATCGCCTGAAAAGCGATAGGTCGCCGGTTCGACCCCGGCCCCAGCCACAGAGGAAGCCCCCGTCGAGTGATCGACGGGGGCTTCGCCGTGCCCGCCGGACAAAAGCGTTCGCCATGAATTTCGACGGGATGAGACCCTGGATCGCGTATGTCTACGCACCCCGCCCCCGCCCTCGGCGCCCTCGCCCCCCGTCTGACCGAGCTCTCGCTGCGTGACGCGCAGCGTCTCGGCCGGCGGCTGGAGGGCGCGCGCAAGATCCGTAAGCCCGAGGCGCAGACCGCCGTGCTCGCCGAGATCGAAGGGGAGATCGCCAAGGGCGAGGAGCGCATCGCCGCGCGGCGCGCCCGTGTGCCCGCGGTCTCGTATCCGGAGCAGCTGCCGGTCAGCCAGAAGAAGGACGAGATCGCCGCCGCGATCCGCGACCACCAGGTCGTGATCGTCGCCGGTGAGACCGGCTCCGGCAAGACGACGCAGATCCCGAAGATCTGCCTGGAGCTGGGCCGCGGTGTGCGCGGCATGATCGGGCACACGCAGCCCCGCCGGATCGCCGCGCGCACGGTCGCCGAGCGGGTGGCGGAGGAGCTGGACACGCCGCTGGGCGAGGCGGTCGGCTGGAAGGTGCGGTTCACCGACCAGGTGAACCCGGAGGGCACCTTCGTCAAGCTGATGACGGACGGCATCCTGCTCGCCGAGATCCAGACGGACCGCGAGCTGCGCGCCTACGACACGATCATCATCGACGAGGCCCACGAGCGCTCCCTCAACATCGACTTCCTGCTGGGGTACCTCGCCCAGCTGCTGCCGAGGCGGCCGGACCTCAAGGTCGTCATCACCTCGGCGACCATCGACCCGGAGCGTTTCTCGCGGCATTTCGGCGACGCCCCGATCGTCGAGGTCAGCGGCCGTACGTACCCGGTGGAGGTGCGCTACCGCCCGCTGCTGGAGGACGACTCCGACGACGCCGACCGCGACCAGATCACGGCGATCACGGACGCGGTCGAGGAGCTGATGGGCGAGGGGAAGGGCGACATCCTCGTCTTCCTCTCCGGTGAGCGGGAGATCCGGGACACCGCGGACGCGCTGGAGAAGAAGAAGTACCGGTTCACCGAGGTGCTGCCGTTGTACGCCCGGCTCTCGCACGCCGAGCAGCACCGGGTGTTCCAGCCGCACACCGGGCGCAGGATCGTTCTGGCGACCAATGTCGCCGAGACGTCGCTGACCGTGCCGGGCATCAAGTACGTGATCGACCCCGGGTTCGCCCGGATCAGCCGGTACAGCCATCGCACCAAGGTGCAGCGGCTGCCGATCGAGCCGATCTCGCAGGCCAGCGCCAACCAGCGCAAGGGCCGCTGCGGCCGTACCTCCGACGGCATCTGCATCCGGCTGTACTCCGAGGACGACTTCCTCGCCCGGCCGGAGTTCACCGACGCGGAGATCCTGCGCACCAACCTCGCCTCCGTCATCCTCCAGATGACCGCGGCCGGTCTCGGCGACATCGAGAAGTTCCCGTTCATCGACCCGCCGGACCACCGCAACATCCGTGACGGCGTCCAGCTCCTGCAGGAGCTCGGCGCGCTGGACCCGGCGCAGAAGGACGTGCGCAAGCGGCTCACCGAGACGGGCCGCAAGCTCGCCCAGCTCCCCGTGGACCCGCGGCTGGCCCGGATGGTCCTGGAGGCCGACCGCAACGGCTGTGTCCGGGACGTCATGGTCATCGCGGCCGCGCTGTCCATCCAGGACCCGCGCGAGCGCCCCGCGGACAAGCAGGCCCAGGCCGACCAGCAGCACGCCCGGTTCAAGGACGAGACGAGCGACTTCCTCGCCTATCTGAACCTGTGGCGCTACATCCGTGAGCAGCAGCGCGAACGCGGCTCGTCGTCGTTCCGCCGGATGTGCAAGCAGGAGTACCTGAACTTCCTGCGGATCCGCGAGTGGCAGGACATCTACACGCAGCTGCGGACCGTGGCGAAGCAGATGGGCATCCATCTCAACGAGGACGACGCCCCCGCGGACCGCATCCACGTCTCCCTCCTCGCCGGTCTCCTCTCCCACATCGGGATGAAGGACGTGAAGGAGTCGAAGGACTCCGCACCGGGGGCGCGCAAGGAAGGCGGGCGCAACGAGTACCTGGGCGCCCGCAACGCCAAGTTCGCGATCTTCCCCGGGTCGGCGCTCTTCAGGAAGCCGCCGCGCTTCGTGATGTCGGCCGAGCTGGTGGAGACGTCCCGGCTGTGGGCGCGGGTCAACGCGCGCATCGAGCCGGAGTGGGTGGAGCCGCTGGCCGGGCACCTGCTGAAGCGGACGTACAGCGAACCGCACTGGGAGAAGGACCAGGCGGCCGTGATGGCGTACGAGAAGGTGACGCTGTACGGCGTCCCGATCGTGGCGCAGCGCAAGGTGAACTACGGCCGGATCGACCCGGAGGTCAGCCGGGAGCTGTTCATCCGCAACGCCCTGGTGGAGGGCGACTGGCGCACGCACCACAAGTTCTTCGCCGACAACCGCCGGCTGCTGAGCGAGGTCGAGGAGCTGGAGCACCGCGCCCGGCGCCGGGACATCGTCGTCGACGACGAGACGCTGTTCGACTTCTACGACGAGAAGGTCCCCGAGCACGTCGTGTCGGGGGCGCACTTCGACGCGTGGTGGAAGCGCGAGCGGCAGGAGCAGCCCGACTTCCTGGACTTCGAGCGGGAGATGCTCATCCGGGAGTCGGCCGAGGCGGTCACGAAGGCCGACTATCCGGACTCGTGGCGGCAGGGGCAGCTGAAGTTCCGGGTGACGTACCAGTTCGAGCCGGGCGCCGACGCGGACGGTGTGACCGTCCACATCCCGCTCCAGGTGCTCAACCAGGTCACCGCGGAGGGCTTCGACTGGCAGATCCCGGGTCTGCGGGAGGAGTTGGTGACGGAGCTGATCCGTTCCCTGCCGAAGCCGATCCGCCGCAACTACGTGCCGGCGCCGAACTTCGCGAAGCGGTTCCTGGACACGGCCGCCCCCGGGCAGGAGCCGCTGACGGTGACGATGGCCCGCGAGCTGAAGCGGATGGTCGGGGTGCCGTTCACCGCGGACGACTTCGACTGGGCGAAGGTCCCCGAGCATCTGCGCGTCACGTTCCGCATCGTCGACGAGCGGCGCCGCAAGCTCGCCGAGGACAAGGACCTGGAGGCGCTGAAGCTGCGCCTGAAGCCGAAGGCGCGCAAGGCGCTCTCCCAGGCCGCCGCGGCGACCGCGTCCCGGCAGGGCGGGGAGTCGCTGGAGCGTTCGGGCCTGACGGACTGGACGATCGGCACGCTCACCCGGGTCTTCGAGACCCGGCGGGCCGGACAGCCGGTGAAGGCGTACCCGGCGCTCGTGGACGACGGCGACACGGTCTCCGTGCGGCTGTTCGACACGGAGGCGGAGCAGCAGCAGGCGATGTGGAGGGGCACCCGGCGGCTGATCCTGCGCAACATCCCGGTCAACCCGGCGAAGTTCGCATCCGAAAAGCTGACCAACGCTCAGAAGCTGGGCCTGTCGGCGAATCCGCACGGGTCGATCCAGGCGCTGTTCGACGACTGCGCCATGGCCGCGGCGGACAAGCTGATCGGTGACTTCGGCGGCCCCGCGTGGGACGAGGAGTCGTACCGGAAGCTGTACGACAAGGTGCGCGCGGAGATCGTCGACACGACGGTGCGCGCGGTGGGGCAGGTGCAGCAGGTGCTGGCCGCCTGGCAGGCCGCCGAGCGGCGTCTGAAGGGCGTGCGCAGCCCCGCCCTGCTGCCGAACCTCGCGGATGCGCGGGCCCAGCTGGACGCCCTCGTGAAGCCCGGTTTCGTCACCGAGGCGGGGCTGCGCCGGCTGCCCGACCTGATGCGCTACCTGATCGCGGTGGACCGCCGTCTGCAGCAGATGCCGACGAACGTCCAGCGCGACACGACGCGCATGGAGAAGGTCCACGAGATGCGGGACGAATACGCGTGGCTGCTGGAGCAGATGCCGCAGGGCCGTCCGGTGCCGCAGGCGGTGCTGGACGTCCGCTGGATGCTGGAGGAGCTGCGGGTCAGTTATTTCGCGCACGCGCTGGGCACGGCGTATCCGATCTCCGACAAGCGGATCATGAAGGCGATCGACGCGCTGGCGCCGTGACGGACCGCGGACGGAGGGTGAGTTCGACCCGGGGCTCACCCTCCTGTACAGTCTCTTCTCGCAGCGCACCGCACGAATGTCGCCGCAAAACCTGGTCCTGTGGAGCAGTTTGGAGTGCTCGCCACCCTGTCAAGGTGGAGGCCGCGGGTTCAAATCCCGTCAGGACCGCAAGTGAAGGCCCGTCCCCGTCGAGGGGGCGGGCCTTTCGCATGGGCGCGGCAGGGCCCACCCGGTGCTCCGTCGGGCCTCTGAGCCGCCCTGGAGGACCCGGAGGGGCTTGGAGGGCTGCTGGGGCGATGCCGGGCCGGCGGGCCGTTCGCGCCGCCTTGACGGAGTCACGTTCGCTCGGTACCCAGATCTCAGGGCCCTTTTCGGCTGGCCCCCGTGGAGGTGGCGTATGGCGGCATCGACCAGGCACGAGACGCGGGCCCTGCTCCGCGCGCACCTGTCGGCCGCCTCCTCCTACCGACATCTGACCCGGCACTGCCCGATCTGCCACCGGCTGCTGCGGCTGGCCCTCGACAGCGCGTCCGGCACCCCCGAGGCGTCCGACACGCCCGGTGTCCTCCGGTCGGCCGCGGACGAGGCGACCCCGGAGGAGACGCCGTCCCCGGCCTGACCACGACCGTCCTCAACTCCGGTCGCGCCAGCGGCTTCTGGAACGTGTCACTCCCTTTAGCGCACATACGCCAGAGGCAACAAGCACCCCGGCATGTGACGGGTGTCACCGCACGAGTTTCCGGGAGCCCGGCGCTTACACCCCGCCTACAAACGGTCAATTTAATATGTGCAATTGCACCAGGTTCCGCGGGTCACGCCGGCCACCCAGGGCGACCGCCCGGGCCCGGCCGCACCGGCGATCCGACAGCGGTCCCCAGACTTCGACAAGGCCACGCACAGCCTCACGGGCGGGCGCGCGAGGGCGCACAAAAAAGATCGCGCTGAACCCGGCGGAGTCCAGCGCGATCTACGACGCACCCTTGTTGCGTGCCTGAAGTGCTCTGACGGCTTGGGCGAGGGCTCTGTTGGGGCAGAACCCGCGTCGCTTGGAGCTAGGCCCGGGCGCCGCGGCGAGTTGGGGGAACCGCCGGTTTGCCCGGTTCTGCGAGAGTTCAGGCCTCGCTGCGCTGCTGCGGAATACCCGCGAGCAGAGCGCGGACCTCAGCCTCGCGGTAACGGCGGTGACCGCCGAGCGTACGGATAGAAGTGAGCTTCCCGGCCTTCGCCCACCGCGTGACCGTCTTGGGGTCGACGCGGAACATCGTGGCGACCTCAGCCGGGGTCAGCAGCGGCTCGGCATCAGGGGTGCGAGCGGTCATGAGCGGCCTCCTCGGGAGAACCGAACCTTCTCGGTTCTTTCCTCTAAATTCTGCACCTTGACCCGCGTTGCCCGAAATGGCGGACGCGAGTCGAGTCGGTTATAGGACGAACGGCTTGTCCTCGGCACTACAACTACACCATCTGTCCAGCCGCGTCGGCCAAACCGATGGAATTGCCCCTCCAGGTGCTCATCAGCGACGGAAGCCGATGGACCATGCCATAGCGGACAGTCACGCCACTGTGACGATCAGTCACAGTGGCGTGCAGGAGTCTCATGACCCCCCAAAGCGTGCAATGTCGAGACGGAGACCTCCCCGGACTCCTTGTCCTATTTTGGCACGAGGAGGGGTTAGGGACGCAAGAGCCGTCTACGTGCGGTCCGTCACGCTTGGACGAGTTGGCTGGATCCAGAGGTATACGCCCGGATCGCGCCTTACGTCCCACGTTGACGAGACATCAGGTACCTCAGACCGAGCACGAAACCCCAAAACGGGCGGCTCGTCAAACGCCAGTTCGTTACAAACGGGATGCCACTCGTCACCCCATGGCCTGAGCTGTGTGCTGGGTCACACTCCCCCGCGCGCGGCGGAGTTCAGTTGGCGGACCGCCGGTCCCGTACCGACCGCCAGCGCTCCACGAGACGCCCGTACGCCTCCCCGGCCGCCGCGCCGTCGCCCCGCCGCAGCGCCTCGATGCCCTCCGCCACGTCCGCGGCCGAGTGGTCGTCCTCCAGCTCACCGGCCGGCAGCGTGTGCACCAGGCCGCCGTAGTCCAGTTCCACCAGCGAACGCGGGTGGAACTCCTCCAGCCAGCGGCCCACGTCCAGCAGGCCGTCGAGGAGCGGGCCCTCGTCGATGCTCTCCTTCAGCGTCCGCAGGGCCCGCGCCACCCGGCGCCGCGCCTCCACCATCGGCGTCTGGTACCGCAGCATCGGGGGCACGTCGCCGGAGCCCTTGTCGAAGCGCCGCTCCCCGTCCGACACCAGGACGAACCAGTGCAGCGGCACCTGCCACGTCGAGGTACGGATCCACGGCCGCGCGTCCGGGTTGCGGGCCAGCCAGCGCTCGTAGTCCTGGGCCGCCTGCCGCCGCACGACCTCCGGCAGGACCGCGTCCAGCACCGGCTCGGGCAGCTCCTCGCCCAGCTCCCCCAGCGCCTGCCAGCCGCGCAGCCGGGTGCGCCACGGACACACGCACACCACCCCGTCCACCTCCAGCACGAAGGCGTCACTGCTCTCGTGGACGGGCACCGGCACGGGCGGCGTGGGCAGCAAGTCGGCCAGGGAGCGGCGTAGTTCGTCCTGGTACGAGGGACGGTCGGGGCGGCGGGCGTAACGGGTCCAGTGACCGCGTTCCGGCTCGGGGAAGGCGGCCAGTGGCTCGTACACCCTCAGGTACGTCGCATACGGGACGATCACCGAGGACACCTTGGGCACGCCTGCTCCCTCCCCCGCCGTCTGCCGGGAAAACCTGTGGACCCCGCCTGGGACGGAGCGGGAAATCCATGCAAATCGTCGCACGGCCGTACTCCGGGAGGAGGTGATCCCCCGCGCCGCGGGTTCACGGGGCGTCCGGAGGTCTAATCTCATGCTCGAGCACCCGCCACCGTCCCCCCATCGCGCCACAAGCGCGGGGACCCCGAGGGGGCTCCGCTCCGATCGCCGCCCGTACTCAGGAGTCACCACAGTGACCGACGTAACACACGGCGTCCTGCACACCCTGTTCCACTCGGACCAGGGGGGTCACGAGCAAGTTGTGCTCTGTCAGGACCGCGCCAGCGGCCTCAAGGCCGTCATCGCCATCCACTCCACCGCTCTGGGCCCCGCCCTCGGCGGTACGCGCTTCTACCCGTACGCGACCGAGGAGGAGGCCGTCGCCGACGCCCTGAACCTCGCGCGCGGGATGTCGTACAAGAACGCCATGGCCGGGCTCGACCACGGCGGCGGGAAGGCCGTGATCATCGGTGATCCGGCCCGGATCAAGACCGAGGAGCTGCTGCTGGCCTACGGCCGGTCCGTGGCCTCCCTGGGCGGCCGCTACGTCACCGCGTGCGACGTCGGCACCTATGTGGCCGACATGGACGTGGTGGCGCGCGAGAACCGCTGGACGACCGGGCGCTCCCCGGAGAACGGCGGCGCCGGCGACTCCTCGGTGCTCACCGCCTTCGGCGTCTACCAGGGCATGCGCGCCTCCGCGCAGCACCGCTGGGGCGACCCCTCCCTGCGGGACCGCACGGTCGGCATCGCGGGCGTCGGCAAGGTGGGCCACATCCTGGTCGAGCACCTGGTGGCCGAGGGCGCCAAGGTCGTCATCACGGACGTGCGCGAGGAAGCCGTCGGCCGGATCGTCGCGGCCCACCCGGACTCGGTGAGGGCCGTCGCCGACACCGCGACCCTGATCCGCGTCGAGGACCTCGACATCTACGCGCCCTGCGCGCTCGGCGGGGCCCTGAACGACGACACCGTGCCGGTGCTGACCGCCGGGATCGTGTGCGGCGCCGCCAACAACCAGCTCGCCCATCCGGGTGTCGAGAAGGACCTCGCCGACCGCGGGATCCTCTACGCGCCCGACTACGTGGTCAACGCCGGCGGGGTCATCCAGGTCGCCGACGAGCTGCACGGGTTCGATTTCGACCGCTGCAAGGTGAAGGCGGCGAAGATCTTCGACACCACGCTGGCGATATTCGCGCGTGCGAAGGATGACGGGATTCCGCCGGCCGCCGCGGCCGACCGGATCGCCGAGCAGCGGATCGCGGAGGCCCGCGCGGGCCGCTGATCCGGCGCGCCCGGGAGGGCCGGGGTCCGCCGGCACGGCCGAGGGCGGTACCCGCCGGTGGGCAGTTGGAGAGAACTCTCACTTCCACCGGCGGGTCGACCGCTCATAAGTGGTTAAAATCGGGGTTGACCAGCGAGGACAGGGCACCTCGAAGGTCCTGGGCAGACGCGCGTGCTGCGGGCGACGTACCGTATGGGCGCGGGCTCAGGTACCGTGGAAGCCCTACGGATCGGCCTCTCCATGGAGAGTCCGTTCCGGATCATGAACGCGTGTCAGACTCTGGGGCCGTCGAGCCCCGTCACCGAGGGGGTCGAGCCATGGGGCGCGGCCGGGCCAAGGCCAAGCAGACGAAGGTCGCCCGCCAGCTGAAGTACAACAGCGGTGGGACGGATCTTTCACGTCTGGCCAGTGAACTGGGCGCATCGACTTCGAGCCAGCCGCCGAACGGCGAGCCGTTCGAGGACGATGAGGACGACGAGGACGATCTTTACTCTCGGTACGCCGACCTCTACGAGGACGACGACGAGGACGAAGACGACGGTCCCTCTTCACAACACCGTCGCGGCGCTTGACCATGCAGTGAGCACTCACCCGGTCGGTGGCTCTGCCACCGGCCGGGTTCTGTGCTGTCCTCGGGTCGGGACCGCTCAGACCGCGTAGTCGCCGACCAGTTCCGCGCCGGTCGGGTGCTCGCCGCGGTCCGTGATCTCGCCGGTCACCCATGCGTCGACGCCGCGGTCGTTCAGCGTGGCCAGGGCCGCGTCGACCGACTCCGGCGGCACGATCGCCACCATGCCGACGCCCATGTTCAGCGTCTTCTCCAGCTCCAGGCGCTCGACTCGGCCGGTCCTGCCGACGAGGTCGAAGACAGGCGCCGGGGTCCAGGTGGACCGGTCGACGACCGCGTGGAGGCCGTCGGGGATCACGCGGGCCAGGTTGGCCGCCAGACCGCCACCGGTGATGTGGCTGAAGGCGTGCACCTCGGTGGTCCGGGTCAGCGCCAGGCAGTCCAGCGAGTAGATCTTCGTGGGCTCCAGCAGTTCCTCGCCGAGCGTGCGGCCGAACTCCTCGATCCGGGCGTCCAGCGCGAGACCGGCCTGGTCCAGCAGGACGTGCCGCACCAGCGAGTACCCGTTCGAGTGAAGCCCGGAGGCCGCTATGGCGATCACGGCGTCACCCTTACGGATGCGATCCGCGCCGAGCAGCCGGTCGGCCTCCACGACGCCCGTACCGGCGCCGGCGACGTCGAAGTCGTCCTCGCCCAGCAGGCCCGGGTGCTCGGCCGTCTCGCCGCCGACCAGGGCGCACCCGGCCAGCACACAGCCCTCGGCGATGCCCTTGACGATCGAGGCGACCCGCTCGGGGTGGACCTTGCCGACGCAGATGTAGTCGGTCATGAACAGCGGCTCGGCGCCGCACACCACGATGTCGTCCATGACCATGGCGACCAGGTCGTGCCCGATCGTGTCGTAGACGCCCATCCGGCGCGCGATGTCGACCTTGGTGCCGACGCCGTCCGTGGCGGACGCCAGGAGGGGACGCTCGTACCGCTTGAGGGCGGAGGCGTCGAAGAGCCCGGCGAAGCCGCCGAGGCCGCCGAGGACCTCGGGGCGCTGGGCCTTCTTCACCCACTCCTTCATCAGCTCGACCGCGCGGTCGCCCGCCTCGATGTCGACGCCCGCCGCCGCGTAGGAAGCACCGCTGGTGGCCGTCGCCGGAGGCGACTGATCTGACACAGGAGACATTGCCTGGGATCTTTCGGTTGGGAACTACGGGGCTTACGGGCGACGGATCGCGTCGGCGGCAGCCGTGGCGGCCGTACCGGCCGCGAGCTCGGTCTCCAGGAGCTGCTTGCCGAGCAGTTCGGGGTCCGGAAGGTCCATCGGGTACTCGCCGTCGAAGCAGGCGCGGCACAGGTTCGGCTTGGCGATGGTGGTCGCCTCGATCATGCCGTCGATGGAGATGTACGACAGGGAGTCGGCGCCCAGGGACGTGCCGATCTCCTCGATCGTCATGCCGTTGGCGATGAGCTCGGCGCGGGTGGCGAAGTCGATGCCGAAGAAGCACGGCCATTTCACCGGCGGCGAGGAGATCCGGATGTGGACCTCGGCGGCGCCCGCCTCGCGGAGCATGCGGACCAGGGCGCGCTGGGTGTTGCCGCGCACGATCGAGTCGTCGACGACGACCAGGCGCTTGCCCTTGATGACTTCCTTGAGCGGGTTCAGCTTCAGGCGGATGCCGAGCTGACGGATCGTCTGCGAGGGCTGGATGAAGGTCCGCCCGACGTAGGCGTTCTTCACCAGGCCCGCGCCGAACGGGATGCCGCTCGCCTCCGCGTAGCCGATGGCGGCCGGGGTGCCGGACTCCGGGGTCGCTATGACCAGGTCGGCCTCGACCGGGGCCTCCTTCGCCAGCCTGCGGCCCATCTCCACGCGGGAGAGGTACACGTTGCGGCCGGCGATGTCGGTGTCGGGGCGGGCCAGGTACACGTACTCGAAGACACAGCCCTTGGGCTTCGCTTCCGCGAATCGGGAGGTGCGCAGGCCGTTCTCGTCGATGGCGACGAACTCGCCCGGCTCGATCTCGCGGACGTAGCTGGCGCCGACGATGTCGAGGGCCGCGCTCTCGGAGGCGGCGACCCAGCCCCGCTCCAGGCGGCCGAGGACCAGCGGGCGGATGCCCTGCGGGTCACGGGCGGCGTAGAGGGTGTGCTCGTCCATGAAGACGAGGCTGAAGGCGCCCTGCACCTGCGGAAGGACCACGTGGGCCGCCTCCTCGATGGTGAGCGGCTTGCCGTCCTCGTCGACCTGGGCCGCGAGCAGCGCGGTCAGCAGGTCGGTGTCGTTGGTGGCCGCGACGCGCGGGGACCGGCCGCCCTCCTGCTTGGGCAGGTCGGCGACCATCTCGGCGAGCTGGGCGGTGTTGACGAGGTTGCCGTTGTGGCCGAGCGCGATGGAGCCGTGCCCGGTGGCACGGAACGTCGGCTGGGCGTTCTCCCACACGGAGGCGCCGGTGGTTGAGTAGCGGGCGTGTCCGACCGCGATGTGACCCTGGAGCGAACCGAGCGAGGTCTCGTCGAAGACCTGGGACACGAGGCCCATGTCCTTGAAGACGAGGATCTGGGAGCCGTTGCTGACCGCGATTCCCGCGGACTCCTGGCCCCGATGCTGGAGGGCGTAGAGCCCGAAGTACGTGAGCTTTGCGACCTCTTCGCCCGGAGCCCAGACACCGAAGACGCCACACGCGTCCTGGGGGCCTTTCTCGCCGGGGAGCAGATCGTGATTGAGTCGACCGTCACCACGTGGCACGCCCCCGAGTGTAGGCGAGGTCGACCACTGGTCCGAATTGGGGAATACCCCGCGGACGCCGCGGTAAAGGATCACTTGCCGGCGGTCGCGTGGACGGTCTCGCCGTTTTCGCTGGTCAGCGTCAGGGTGCGGTGATCGACGCGGTATTTCACCGTGCCGTCGAAGAGCCCCAGGAGCTTCTTCTCCGCCGTCATGAGTGAGGTGTCGCACATCATTCGGGTGGTGGACGCCGTGCCGAGCGTGATACTGCCGTCGCGGACCGTCGCGGCGGCCTTCACCCGGTTGCAGCCGAGACTTCCGCTGACCTGGCCGGTCTTCGCGTCGAAGGTGAGGTGGGCCCGGCCGTCGGCGTCCGGGCTGGTCACGGTCCACTCGGTGCCCTTGAGCGGAGCCGCCTCCTGCCGGGTGAGCGCCACGCGGTCGCCGTCCTTCGTGATGAGGGTGAGCCTGTCGCCGTCCTTCTCGGTGGTCAGGTCGCCGTCCGCGAGGGTGCGGGCGAGGGTCTGCTCGAAGCCGGCCGGGACGCCGTCGCACGCCACCTCCGTCGACCGGATCCCCTCGAAGGCGACGTGGCCGTCGGCGAAGTCGGCCCGGGCGCCGAAGTCGTTGCAGCCCAGGTTGCCCTTGACCTTCCCGTCGCCGGAGATCCGCAGCCAGGCGCTGTCCGGCGCGGCCTTCTTCCGGCCGTCCACGGTCACCTGGTCGACGGCCCAGTGGGCGTCGGAGAGGGACGCCCGCGCCCCGGCGCCGACCGAGTCGCTGCCCGCGTCCTCGCTGCCGCAGGCCGCGGCGAGCGGGAACAGGGTGAGAGCGGCGAGGGCGGCCAGTCGCCGCTGGTTCGTACCGGGTGTGCCGAGAGTGTCCATGCCGGTGGGACGGGAGGGACGAAGGACCGGTTCCGCCCGGTCCTCGCGGTTTCTGGGTTGCGGTCGGGGTCCCGGCTCGGCAGGGTCGGCGCCATCCCCCGTGACCGAAGGAGAGCTCGCGTGAAGACCGGCCGGGAACGTCGTCTGGCTCTCCTCGGAGGCGGGTTCTCCACGGATGACGACGGTGTGCTGGACGACTGGGTGCTCGGTCTGGTGAGCACGGCCCGGCCCCGGGTGTGCTTCGTGCCGACGGCGAGCGGCGACGCGCCCGGCTATGTCGAGCGCTTCCTCGCGGCGTTCGCGCCCCGTCCGGTCGAGGCCGAAGTGCTGCCGCTCTTCCGGCGCACGCTCGACGACACCGCCCTGCGGACGTTCCTGCTCGGCCAGGACGTCGTGTACGTCGGCGGGGGCAACACCGCGAACCTGCTGGCCGTATGGCGCGCGCACGGCGTGGACCGGCTGCTGCGCGAGGCGTACGACCGTGGCGTCCTGCTGTGCGGCATCAGCGCCGGTGCCAACTGCTGGGCCGAGGGCTCCCACACCGACTCCTTCGGGCCGCTGACGCACCTCGCCGACGGGCTGGGGCTGCTGCCCGGCTCGGTCTGCCCCCATTACGACGGTGAGCCGGGACGGCGGCCCTCCTACCGGGCGGCGGTGGCGAGCGGCGCGCTGCCGCCGGGCTGGGCGGTGGAGGACGGCGTCGGCGCCCTCTTCACCGAGGGCCGGCTGACGGCCGCGGTGACGCGTGTGCCGCGGGCCCGGCTGTACCGGGTGGAACCCGACGGGGACGGCGGGGCCCACGAGCACCCGGTGCGCTGCCGTCCGCTCCGTGAAGGCCGGCTCAGCCCATGAGGGGGAGCAGACCGCCCAGGTCGGCGCGTTCGCCGCTCGCGCTGACCTTGGCCTCCGCGAGGGCGTCCGTCCAGGTGAGGCGGCCGGTGGCGAGCCGGATCCAGGTCAGTGGGTCGGTCTCGACGACGTTGGGCGGGGTGCCCCGGGTGTGTCGCGGGCCCTCCACGCACTGCACGACGGCGTAGGGCGGGACGCGTACCTCGGTCGAACCGCCGGGCGCCTTCGCGGCGAGCGCGTCGGCCAGCAGCCGGGTGCAGGCAGCCAGGGCCTGGCGGTCGTAGGGGATGTCCAGGCCCGGCACGGCGGCGTTCAGGTCGTCGGTGTGGACGACGAGTTCGACGGTGCGGGTGACGAGGTGGTCGGCGAGGGGCAGGGCGCCGGTGCGGGTGTCGAGGAGCCGGTCGCCGGGCGCGGTGGCGAGGCGCTCGGTGAGGCGTTCCTCGGTGCGGGCGTAGAGCGCGTCGAGGTCGAGGTGGGCGGCGGCCAACTCCCGGGTGCCGTCGGCGATGTCCCCGGCGCGGGCGGCGGTGGCCGAGGGCCAGTCCAGCAGGGTGAGCCCGGCCTTCGGCGGCTCGTCCCGGTCGAGGTTCCGGCTGACGGTCTCCAGGGCCATGGTCACGTGGGCGGCCAGGTCCCGTACGGTCCAGCCGTCCAGCCGGGTCGGCAGGGCGAGTTGCTCCGCGGTGAGCCCTCGGACGGCCTGCCGGACGTGCCCGAACTGGGCGAGCACGGCGGTACGGATCTTGACGGGGTCATAGGTGCGCGCGCGCTTCTTGGCCGGGGGCATGGGGGCCAGCCTATGCGCGAGGTCACGGCTCGGATCGACGTTCGACGTTCGACGACCTGGCTGTCGCACCGTCCACACCGCGAAGTTCGGCGAGCGGGTGCTCCTGCCCGGTGCGGCCGGTCGAGCTGGACACCGAGATCCTCGAGAACTGTGTGGGCTGAACGCGGAAGGCCCCGTCCGTTCGGTCGAACGGACGGGGCCTTCGTGCGGTACGGCCGGCTACGCCAGCAGCGCCGGGATGGTCGCCTCGTGGGTCTCGCGCAGTTCCGACAGGGTGAGCGTGAACTCGCCCTGCAGCTCCAGCGCGTCGCCGTCCACGACACCGATGCGGGTGGCCGGCAGGCCTCGCGCGCCGCACATGTCGGTGAAGCGGAGCTCCTCCGAGCGCGGGACGGCCACGACGGCGCGGCCGGCCGACTCGGAGAACAGGAAGGTGAAGGCGTCCAGGCCGTCGGGGACGACCAGGCGGGCGCCCTTGT
The DNA here is from genome assembly GCF_042792555.1 of Streptomyces sp. NPDC056628. NCBI lineage: Bacteria > Bacillati > Actinomycetota > Actinomycetes > Kitasatosporales > Streptomycetaceae > Streptomyces > Streptomyces sp. NPDC056628. The sequence goes on along the minus strand of NZ_JBHTWG010000037.1, from coordinate 15,438 downwards.
CCCCGAGCAGCGCCGACTCGACGACCGCCTGGATCAGACCGCCGTCGGACAGGTCGTGCGCGGAGTCGACCATGCCGTCGCGGGAGGCCGAGATCAGGATCTCGGCGAGCAGCCGCTCGCGCTCCAGGTCGACCTGGGGCGGCAGTCCGCCGAGGTGGTCGTGGACGACCTGGGACCAGGCCGAGCCGCCGAACTCCTCACGCGTGTCGCCGAGGAGGTAGAGCAGCTGGCCCTCCTCCTGGAAGGCGACCGGGGTGCGGCGGGCCACGTCGTCGATCACGCCGAGCACGGCGACGACCGGCGTCGGGTGGATGGCCGCCTCGCCCGTCTGGTTGTAGAGCGAGACGTTGCCGCCCGTGACCGGCGTACCGAGCTGCTGGCAGGCGTCCGCCAGACCGCGTACGGCCTCCGCGAACTGCCACATCACGGCGGGGTCCTCGGGCGAGCCGAAGTTCAGGCAGTCGGAGACGGCGAGCGGCTTGGCGCCGGTCGTCGCCACGTTGCGGTACGCCTCGGCGAGGGCCAGCTGGGCGCCGTGGTACGGGTCCAGCTTGGCGTACCGGCCGTTGCCGTCGGTCGCGAGGGCGACGCCGAGGCCGGTCTCCTCGTCGATGCGGATCATGCCGGAGTCCTCGGGCTGGGCAAGGACGGTGTTGCCCTGCACGAAGTGGTCGTACTGGGACGTGATCCACTTCTTGCTGGCCTGGTTCGGGGAGCCGACCAGCTTCAGGACCTGGTCCTTCAGCTCCTCCGAGGTCGCCGGGCGGGGCAGCTTGTTCGCGTCGTCGGCCTGCAGCTCGTCCTGCCAGGACGGGCGGGCGTACGGGCGCTCGTAGACCGGGCCCTCGTGCGCGACCGTGCGGGGGTCGACGTCGACGATCTTGCCGCCGTGCCAGTAGATCTCCAGGCGGTCGCCGTCGGTGACCTCGCCGATGACGGTGGCGATGACGTCCCACTTGTCGCAGATCTCGAGGAAGCGCTCGACCTTCGCGGGCTCCACGACCGCGCACATGCGCTCCTGCGACTCGCTCATGAGGATCTCCTCGGGCGAGAGCGTGGAGTCACGCAGCGGTACGTCGTCCAGGGTGACGCGCATGCCGCCGGAGCCGTTGGAGGCCAGCTCGGACGTGGCGCAGGACAGGCCCGCCGCGCCGAGGTCCTGGATGCCGACGACCAGCTTCTCCTTGAAGGCCTCCAGGGTGCACTCGATGAGGAGCTTCTCCTGGAAGGGGTCGCCGACCTGGACGGCGGGACGCTTGGACGGCTTGGCGTCGTCGAAGGTCTCGGAGGCGAGGATCGAGGCGCCGCCGATGCCGTCGCCGCCGGTCCGGGCGCCGTACAGGATGACCTTGTTGCCCTCGCCGGACGCCTTGGCGAGGTGGATGTCCTCGTGCCGCATGACGCCGATGGCACCGGCGTTGACGAGCGGGTTGCCCTGGTAGCAGGCGTCGAAGACGACCTCGCCGCCGATGTTGGGCAGGCCCAGGCAGTTGCCGTAGCCGCCGATGCCGGCGACCACGCCGGGCAGCACGCGCTTGGTGTCGGGGTGGTCGGCGGCGCCGAAGCGCAGCGGGTCCACGACCGCGACCGGACGGGCGCCCATCGCGATGATGTCGCGGACGATGCCGCCGACACCGGTGGCCGCGCCCTGGTAGGGCTCGACGTACGACGGGTGGTTGTGCGACTCGACCTTGAAGGTGACCGCGTAGCCCTGGCCGACGTCCACGACACCGGCGTTCTCGCCGATGCCGACGAGGAGGGCGTCGGACTCGGGGGCCTTCTCGCCGAACTGGCGCAGGTGCACCTTGGAGGACTTGTACGAGCAGTGCTCGGACCACATGACGGAGTACATGGCGAGCTCGGCGCCGGTCGGGCGGCGGCCGAGGATCTCCACCACCCGCTCGTACTCGTCCTTCTTCAGGCCGAGTTCGGCCCAGGGCAGCTCGACGTCGGGGGTCGCGGCCGCGTGCTCGACCGTGTCCAGAGGCGTCCGGCTCATGCGTTGACCAGCTTCTTGAGGATCGAGGTGAAGAAGGGGAGGCCGTCGGTGCGGCCGGTGCCGATGAGCGACTCCACGGCGTGCTCCGGGTGCGGCATCAGGCCCACGACGTTGCCGGCCTCGTTGGTGATGCCGGCGATGTCGTTGAGCGAGCCGTTGGGGTTGAAGTCCAGGTAGCGGAACGCGACCCGGCCCTCGGCCTCCAGCTTGTCCAGCGTGTACTGGTCGGCCACGTAGCGGCCGTCCATGTTCTTCAGCGGGATGTGGATCTCCTGGCCGGCCGTGTAGTCGGTCGTCCAGGCCGTCCCGGCGTTCTCCACGCGCAGCTTCTGATCGCGGCAGATGAAGTGCAGGTGGTCGTTGCCGAGCATGCCGCCGGGCAGCAGGTGCGCCTCGGTGAGGATCTGGAAGCCGTTGCAGATGCCGAGGACCGGAAGGCCGCCCTTGGCCTGCTCGATGACGGTGTCCATCACCGGCGAGAAGCGGGCGATGGCCCCGGCGCGCAGATAGTCGCCGTAGGAGAAACCACCGCACAGCACCACGGCGTCGACCTGCTTGAGGTCTTTGTCCTTGTGCCACAGGGCCACCGGTTCGGCGCCCGCGAGGCGGATCGCGCGCTGGGTGTCCCGGTCGTCGAGAGAACCCGGGAAAGTGACGACGCCAATACGAGCGGTCACTTCGCGGCCTCCGCGACTTCCTCGACGCGGACCGTGAAGTCCTCGATCACGGTGTTGGCGAGGAAGGATTCCGCAAGATCGTGGATGCGGGCGAGCGCGGCATCGTCGACCGGTCCGTCAACTTCCAGTTCGAAACGCTTTCCCTGACGTACGTCCGAGATGCCTTCGAAACCCAGACGCGGCAGTGCGCGCTGCACCGCCTGGCCCTGGGGGTCGAGGATCTCCGGCTTGAGCATGACGTCGACTACGACGCGTGCCACGTGCACTCCCGGTGGTGTGGTGCTGAGCAGGTTCCTGCAAGGTGCTTTCAGACTACCCGCACAAAATTTCTACGCGCGTCGACTTGTAGGAAGCTACGTGACCGTGCTCACGACGCGCACCCGGCGGGCCCCGCCGTGAAAAGTTCCGGAAAAGATCCCGGATCGACACCCGATGCCTATTGCGCGCGACGGTCTCCCCCCACCACGCTTCCACCGAAGTCGCCCCCCTCCTTCTTGCTTTTGGACACGCGGAAGGATTTAGTCGAGCTTCACATTGCATTGTCGGGCACGGTACAAATGAATTGTCAGCGTGCCGTACGAAGGGACCGATATTCGTGGCGCAGAAGGTCGTGGTCACTCTCTTTGACGACATCGACGGCTCAGAAGCGGCGGAAACGATCGCCTTCGGACTCGACGGCAAGTCGTACGAGATCGACCTGAATGAAGCCAATGCCAGCGAACTGCGTAAGGTGCTCGCGCCCTACGTGGAGGCCGGCCGCAAGCGGTCGAGGTCGGGCAAGGCGTTCAAGCAGACGGAGGTCGCCCCCGACCCGGCGGCCGTCCGCGCCTGGGCCCAGGCCAACAAGATGGAGGTGCCGGCCCGCGGCCGTATCCCCAAGAAGGTCTACGAGGCGTTCGCCTCCGCGCAGTGAGCCGGTCCGCGGGACGGGCCTGCGGGCCCGCCGGCGGGCCCTCGGGGCGGTGCGCCCGGACCGGTGCGACAACCGACTTGCGCTACCCCCCTGCTGATCAGCTAATGTCTGGAGCACGCCAGCGGGCGGGACCGAAAAAGTCCAGCTCGCCGAGCATGCGGGTGTAGTTCAGTAGTAGAACATCCCCCTTCCAGGGGGAAGGCGCAGTGTGCAATTCCTGTCACCCGCTCTGCACCGCCGTACCGACCATCCTCGTGGATCAGGTAGGCTGGTGCCCGCGCCGATCGGTGAGAGCTGGTCGGAGGCAATGCGGACGTAGCTCAGTTGGTAGAGCGCAACCTTGCCAAGGTTGAGGTCGCGAGTTCGAGCCTCGTCGTCCGCTCGGGAATGAGACCCCGGTCCTGACGGACCGGGGTCTTTTCGTTGCCCCCGTGCGCCCCGGCCCTTCTGACATTTGTCATGCCGAGTGATGACAGCGCGCACTGCCGGCCGCCCGCGACCGGCGGAAGGCTGAAGGGCATGGACAACGACGAACACGAGCACGTGATCGAGGTCACCGGCCTGCGGCGTGTCTACGGGGGCGGGTTCGAGGCGGTGCGCGGGGTCTCGTTCTCCGTGCGCCGCGGTGAGGTCTTCGCCCTGCTCGGCACCAACGGCGCCGGCAAGACGTCGACCGTGGAACTGCTCGAGGGGCTCGCCCGGCCCGCCGGCGGCCAGGTGCGCGTCCTCGGCCACGACCCCTGCGCCGACCGGGCCGTAGTCCGCCCCCGGACAGGCGTGATGCTGCAGGAGGGAGGCTTCCCGTCCGAGCTGACCGTCGCCGAGACCGCCCGGATGTGGGCCGGCTGCGTCAGCGGGGCCCGGCCCGAGAGCGACGTCCTGGAGCGCGTCGGGCTGTCGGGGAAGGCCGGCGTGCGGGTCAAGCAGCTGTCCGGCGGTGAGCGGCGGCGCCTGGACCTGGCGCTCGCCCTGCTCGGGGACCCCGAGGTGCTCTTCCTGGACGAACCGACCACCGGACTCGACGCCGAAGGACGCCAGGCCACCTGGCAGTTGGTCCGCGAGCTGCGCGACGCCGGGACGACGGTCCTGCTGACCACGCACTACCTGGAGGAGGCGGAGGACCTCGCGGACCGGCTCGCCATCCTGCACGAGGGCCGGATCGCGGCCACCGGCACCCCGGCCGAGGTCACCGCGGCCCAGCCGTCGCGGATCTCCTTCCGGCTGCCGGACGGCTACTTCCTGGGCGACCTGCCGCCGCTCGGCGAACTCGGCGTGATCGGGCACGACGTCGACGGACGCGTCGTCCGGCTGCGCACCCGCGAACTGCAGCGGGCGGCCACCGGGCTGCTGGTGTGGGCCGAGAGGGCCGGCCTGGAACTGCGGGGACTCGACGTGCGCTCGGCCTCGCTGGAGGAGGCGTTCCTGGCGATCGCCCGCGAGACGTCCGCGGCCCGGCAGGCGGCCCGCGCGGAGAACGAACAGGAGTACGCGGCATGAGCGACGCGATCACCACCCCCGCCGGACGGCTGACGGCCCTCGCCCGCGCCGAGCTGACGCTGCTCGGCCGGAGCAGGGGGACCCTCGTCGCCGCCCTGTTCGTGCCGCTGGTGCTGCCGTTCAGCGTCTGGTCGGCGACCAAGGACATGGACCTGGAGAAGGCCGGCCTGACCCCCGGCACCGTCGTCCTGCCCGCCGCCATCGGCTTCTCCCTGCTCTTCGCCGTGTACGGGGCGCTCGTCGGCGTCTTCACCGCCCGCCGCGAGGAACTCGTCCTCAAGCGGCTGCGCACCGGCGAGCTGCGGGACGCCGAGATCCTCGCCGGGTCCGCCCTGCCCGCGGTCGTCACCGGACTCGTGCAGTCCCTGCTGCTGGCGGCCGGCTGCATGATCCTCCTCGACGTCCCGCTGCCGCCCGCGCCCTATCTGGCCGTCCCCGCGCTGCTGGCCGGACTCCTCCTGTGCGCCGCGCTGGCGGCGGTCACCTCGGCGTTCACCCGCACCACCGAGAGTGCCCAGGTCACCACGCTCCCCCTGATGCTCGTCTCGATGCTCGTCTCGATGCTCGGCTCGGGCATGGCCGTACCGCTGGAGGTCCTGCCCGACCGGCTGGCCTCGATGTGCGAACTGCTGCCGCTGACACCGGTGATCACTCTCGTCCGGGGCGGCTGGACCGGCGAGCTGTCCGCGTACGAGACGCTCGGTGCCGCGACCACGGCGCTGGCCTGGACGGTCCTCGCCGTGTTTGCTGTACGGCGGTGGTTCCGGTGGGAACCGAGGCGCTGACGAAGGGGGTACGGAGGCATGCGCGGGCCCGGCGGATGGTGGCGGGGGAAGAGCACCCCGGCGAAGGTGGAGACGTACACCCGGGGGTCGTTCCACTTCTTCGCGCTGATCGAGGTCGCCGGGGCCGGGGCGCCGATGCTCCACCGGGTCGGCGGCGCGGCCGGCGCGTGGCTGCTGCTCCTGATCTGCGCGCACGCGGCGCTCTGCCTGCTGACCGTGTCGCACGCCGTGGACTGGGTGCGCGGGCAGCGTGAGCAGCCGCTCCGGCTGATGTACGGGCTCGGCGCCGCCACCGCCGCGATCGCCGTCGCGACCCTCGCGGTCTCCGAGTACGGCCCGGACGACGAAAGCCTCGACGCGGCCGTGGGCAGCGTCTTCGGCGTCACCATGATCTTCGGGGTGGGCATCATCGCCCTCGGGATACGCGGGCGCAGGCAGGTGTACGCGCTCGTCGCGGGCTTCGCCGCCGGGTCCGGGACCGTCGTGCTCGCGATGACCGGGATTCCGCTCGAAGCGCTGGTCATCGCGGTGATCGTGCTGCTGGGCAGCGGCTTCCTCGCCTTCACCGCCGTGTTCTCCGTCTGGCTGCTGCGGGCCGTCTTCGAGCTGGACGACGCCCGGGAGACCCGGGCCCGGCTCGCGGTCGCCGAGGAGCGGCTGCGGTTCGGGCGCGATCTGCACGACGTGATGGGGCGCAACCTGGCCGTCATCGCCCTGAAGAGCGAGCTGGCCGTGCAGCTGGCGCGGCGCGGGCGGGCCGAGGCCGTCGAGCAGATGATCGAGGTGCAGCGGATCGCGCAGGAGTCCCAGCGCGAGGTCCGCGATGTCGTACGGGGCTACCGCGAGGCCGACCTCGGCGTCGAACTCGCCGGGGCCCAGGGGGTGCTGGCGGCGGCCGGGATCACCTGCGAGGTGACCGGGGAGACGGACGGGCTGCCCGCGGACGTGCAGTCGGCGCTCGCCTGGGTGGTGCGGGAGGCCACCACCAACGTGCTGCGGCACGGGGACGCCGAGCGGTGCGCCGTGGGAGTGCGCAGGACGGAGGGACGGGTGGTGCTGACGGTGGAGAACGACGGGGCCGCCGCGGCCTCCGACGGGGGCGGGGGCTCCGGGCTCGCCGGGCTGCGGGAGCGGCTCGCCGCCGTGGACGGCACGCTGGAGGCCGGCCGGGTCGGTGAGGGGGCCTTCCGGCTGGTGGCGGACGTGCCGCTGGCCGAGGCCGGGGCGCGGGAGGTCGTCGCGTGAGCGAGCCGGTGCGGCTGCTGCTGGCCGACGACGAGCATCTGATCCGCGGCGCGCTCGCCACGCTGCTCTCCCTGGAGGACGATCTGGTGATCGTCGCCGAGGCGGCCAGCGGGCCCGAGGCGCTCGCCATGGCCCGGGCCCACCGGCCCGACGTGGCGGTCCTGGACCTTCAGATGCCGGGCGTCGACGGTGTGAAGGTCGCCACAACCCTGCGGGCCGAACTGCCCGGGTGCCGGGTGCTGATCGTGACCAGCCACGGGCGCCCCGGACATCTGAAGCGGGCCCTTGAGGCGGGTGTGCGCGGATTCGTCCCGAAGACGGTCAGCGCCCAGCGGCTGGCGGAGATCATCCGGACCGTGCACGGCGGAAACCGGTACGTCGACCCCGAGTTGGCGGCCGACGCCATCGCCGCCGGGGACTCCCCGCTGACCGCGCGGGAGGCGGAGGTGCTGGAACTCGCCGCCGACGGCGCGCCCGTCGCGGAGATCGCGCAGCGCGCCGCCCTGTCCCAGGGGACCGTGCGGAACTATCTGTCCTCCGCCGTCTCGAAGCTGGGCGCGGAGAACCGGCACGCGGCGGTGCGCCTCGCACGCGCCCGCGGTTGGGTATAGTGGGTCCCGCGCCACGGCGCATGCGAACGTAGCTCAGTTGGTAGAGCGCAACCTTGCCAAGGTTGAGGTCGCGAGTTCGAACCTCGTCGTTCGCTCCAGAGCAAAGGCCCCGGTCATCGACCGGGGCCTTTGGCGTGGGGCCGTTTTGCTCGGTGTGGGGCGGGGCCGCGGCGCCGGCGCCGGGGAGGCGGGCCGGCGCAGCGCCGCCGACGGCCGTCCGGTCGTCCGCTGGCGGCCCGGTTGCGCCTACTGCCTGCGGCTGCGCCTCCGGCGGGCCCGCCGGACGAACCGGGCGGACATCTGGCGGGACCCGGCCGGGGCGGCGGAGGTCAGGGCGGCCGACGGCGGCGAGACCGTGCCGACGGTCGTCGTCGCCGGGCGACCGCACACCCATCCGGATCGGCGCCGGGTGCGCGAGCTGCTCGCGCTCCCGGACCGGGGCTGAGCGCCGGTCAGCTCCAGCTCATGCCCGTCAGACGCTCGTACGCCTCCACGTACTTGGCGCGGGTCGCGTCCACGACGTCCTGTGGCAGCGGCGGCGGGGGCTGCTCGCTCGCCCGGTCCCAGCCGGAGGCCGGCGAGGTCAGCCAGTCCCGCACGAACTGCTTGTCGTACGACGGCTGCGCGCGGCCCGGCTCCCACTGCTCGGCCGGCCAGAAGCGCGAGGAGTCCGGGGTGAGGACCTCGTCGGCGATGACCAGGGTGTCCCCGTCGAAGCCGAACTCGAACTTGGTGTCCGCGAGGATGATGCCGCGCTCGCGGGCGATGTCCCGGCCGCGCGCGTACACGGCGAGGGTCATCTGCCGCAGCCGGGCGGCGGTGTCCGCGCCGACCTGGCGGGCGACCTCCTCGTAGGAGACGTTCTCGTCGTGCTCGCCGACGGCGGCCTTGGTGGCCGGGGTGAAGATCGGTGCCGGCAGTTCCGAGCCGTCGGACAAGCCCTCGGGGAGGGCCAGCCCGCAGACCGTCCGGGTGTCGTCGTACTCGGCGAGCCCGGAGCCGGTGAGGTAGCCGCGGGCCACCGCCTCGACCGGGACCATCCGCAGGGACTTGCAGACGAGGGTGCGGCCCGCCCAGTCGGCGGGAGCGCCGTCCGGCACATCGGTGCTCAGGACGTGGTGGGGGACCAGGTCGGCGAGCTGGTCGAACCACCACAGGGAGAGCCGGGTGAGGATGCGGCCCTTGTCCGGGATCTCGGTGGGCAGCACCCAGTCGTAGGCGGACAGGCGATCGCTGGCGACCATCACGAGGTCACCGGCCTCGTTCTGGTACAGCTCGCGCACCTTGCCGGTGTGCAGGTGCACCAGGCCCGGAACGTGGAGCGGCTCGGGCTTTTCTACGAATCCGGACACGGTTCCTCCCCGTAAGTCTGTCCCATGCGTCGATTGTCCCGTACGGGGCGTCGGCCGTGGACCAGGGGTGGGGCGGGTGGAGTGCCGGGGCCCTGCCGCGTGAGGTCAGTCACGCTTGCAGATGCGGTCCAGGAGGTTGGCGGTGGCGCGCTGGACCCGGGGGTCGACATGGCCCGGGCGGTCGAGCGCCGGGGACCAGGCGAAGGTGCCGGAGGCGAAGACCAGAGCGCCGGAGTGCGCGCGGTACAGCGACGTCTCCTGGTGGCGCAGCACCCCCTCGCGGTCGGTGTACGGGGAGTGCGCCAGCAGGATGCGCTCCTCGTGGCCGGGCAGCGGGGTGCGCGGGAAGTAGCGGTCGGCCTCGCCCGCCACCAGGCCCGGGATCTCGTCGCCCTCGTGGGCGCCGGTGGCCTCCCACAGCCAGTGGTCGGCGTTGCGGACGATCAGCGGGTGCGGCTCGGGGACCTGCCCGGCGTACTGGATGCCGATGAGTTCCTGCTCGGGGCGGTCGACCTCCCGCCAGAGGACCGGACGCCCCGGGCCCCTGCGCTTGCGGCAGGTGAGCAGGCGGTCGGGGACGCCGGACGGGGACGGGCCCAGCTCCACCTGCCAGTACATGGAGTTGGCGGAGAGGAACACCAGGGACGTGCCGTTCTCCCGGGCGAGCTCGACCGTGCGGCGCATGTTCACCGACCAGTACTCGTCGTGGCCGGGGAAGACCAGGCCCCGGTACCGGGTCGGGTCGACGTGGCCGCCGTGCAGGTCGCGGGCGTCGGCGTAGGCGATGTCGTAGCCGTAGCGCTCGGCCCAGCGGATGAAGTCGTAGGCGTGGCCGACGTGCAGGGGCAGGCCCGCGCCCGCGTACGGGCGGTCGAAGGAGACGGTGATGGCGGCGTCGTCCTCGCCGAGCAGCCGGCCGTCCTCGTCCCAGGCGTGGTAGAGGCTGGCGCCGAGGCGGCCGTCCTCCGGGTAGAGGTTGTACGCCTGCCAGGTGACGTCGGGCAGCAGCAGGAGCAGGTCCGCCGGGTGGTTGTCGCGGACGGTGAACGGGATGTGGGAGCGGTAGCCGTCGTGGGTGGTGAGGACGGCGACATAGGCGCCGTTGCTCCAGTGGCTGGGGACCTGGAGGCGCCAGGACAACCACCAGTGGTGGCAGGAGACGGTGCGGTCGGCGGTGAGCGGCGCGGGCTGCACGATGCCTGACAGCCGGGGGCTCGTGGTGATCTTGGCGGCGCCGTCCCCGCCGTAGTGGCCGATGCGGTAGATGTCGACGGCGAACTCCTGGGGCGGGTCGACCGTGACGTGGAAGTCGACCGCCTCGCCGGGCGCGACCGCCCCGGTGGAGGTGAATCCCTTGATCTGCCGGTGGACGTCGTCCGCGGAGCGGGGTCCCGCGCTGCGGGGCGCGGGGACCCTCGGAGTGCCGGACGTCGGGGGGTGGGCCTGGCCGTCGACGTACCAGGGGACCACCTGGCCGGTGTCGTCGAAGTACGTGACATTGCCTCGCAGCCAGGGGACCGGGCCCTGGCCGAAGGGGTCCGTCACGGCGTGCGCGAGAGCTCCCGACTCCCAGCGGCGGATCTGCTCCGACCCCATGCCGTACCCCTCCCTTGTCCCTCGGTCGCACATCGAGCGTCGTGTCGGGCCCTGGTGCGCCGGGCGCACGCCGTGCCGGTGGTGCACGTCGTGCTCACGGTGCCGGGTGGTGCGCGTCGTGCTCGTCCCGTGCCGGTGGTGCCTGTCGTACGCCTGATGCGCTTGCCCGGTGGTGCCGCCGTGCGGCAGGGCTTCACCGGCTGTCGTGGCGTAAGCCCTTGCCATATGCGCTATCGACCCCAGCACATCACATTGCGCTCGCTTCCTGTCACTATTCGTTGCGAATTGGCCGAAAGTGGAACCGGGGACTCCGACTGAGTTCCGTCGCCCCGGGGCGCGCGGCCGGGGTGCCCGCCGCGTCCTCGCCCGTCAGACCAGGCGTACCGGCTTCTCGGGGCGTATCCCCGACTCCACGAGCCAGGCGCGCAAGGGCGCCGGATCGCCGTCCTGGATGAGGCGGAGGACCCGGGGGGCCAGGTCGGCGGCGCGTTCACCGTCGATGAGCAGGCTGGGCCCGTCGAGCCAGTCCAGACCGGGTGTCGCGCCCGCGGTGTCCATGGCCGCGCAGCAGACCATCGCGGTCACGTGGTCGGCGAGCAGCTCGCGGGAGCTGCGGGGCGGCTGGAGCGGGAAGAGCGGGAGCGTGCCGATGTCCAGCAGTGAGGTGTCGGGCGTGAGCGCCGCCGGCTTCCCTACGGACGCCGCGGCCTCCTCCCGGGCCAGCTCGGCGGTGATCCCGGCGGCCAGCGCCGAACTCCGCTCGGTCTCCTGGTCCTCGTAGGGGTCCAGGTCGTCGGCGGGGGCGGGGGACGGCACAGGATCGGGTGCGGCGTCGGCGGCGGGGTGAGCGGCCGTCTGCGGGTCGGCGGCGGGCCCGTCGAAGGCGTCCGCGGGCGAGGCGGGCGCTTCCGCGGCCGGGGCCGGCGGGTGGGTGGCGGAGAGGGGGTGCCCGGTCTGCGGGGCCTCGGGCCGCGCGGCGTCCTGCGGGGCCGTCAGGTGGTCCAGGACCCGGGAGAGGGTGGGGCCGTCCGAGCCGGGGGGTGCGTCGCCCGGGCCGCGGCGGACGCCGAGGGCGTCGAGGACGCGGTGCAGGCGGGCCGCGTCCGTCCGCCAGGCGCGGTCCACGACCTCCTCCGGATACTCCTGCCAGCCCACCGGCGACCAGTCCGGGCCGGTCTCGGCCGGTCCTCCGTGGAACAGGCGGGCGGCCAGGAGGGAGATGGCCTCGTCGACCGTGCCGGGCTCCTCGAGGAGGTCGCAGGCGGGGCGCTCGCCCAGCCGGGAGGCGAACCCCTCCGCCAGCCGGTCCCGCCGGGAGAGCTCGGTGAGGGCGGCGACCACGCCCGCGTCCAGCCGGGAGGGCCAGCGGCCCATCCGCCAGGCCGGCAGCGCGACCCGCGTCAGCAGCCGGTCCCAGCCCGCGTAGGCCAGGCCGACCTGCTCCTGGGCGACGATCCGCAGACCGTAGTCCACAGCCTGTGCACGCTCGGCGGCCGCCGCGGCCACCCCCCGCTCCATCTCGGCCGCGTGCTCCCGGCAGCTTCGCAGCAGCAGGCGTGCCACCCAGCCGAGGCCCACGCACACCGCCCGCGACCCGGGACAGCGGCCACGCGTGGCGGCGACGGCCACGGCGGCGTCCAGTCCCCGGACGAAGCGCCGGGCCTGGGCTATGTCCGGGTGCGCCGAGGGCCCGGTGCCGGCGACGACCGGGGCGAGCACGGCCCGCAGCTCCCCGACGCGCATCCACCACAGGAACGGGGAGCCGATGACGAGGACCGGCGCGGCCGGCGTACGGCGGTGGGCGCCGCGCCCGCCGCCGCGCAGGGCGTTGAGCCCGTCGTCCGTCTGCTCCTCGGGCGGGGGCGGGCCGTGGGACGGATGGGTGCGGTCCTCCAGCCAGCTGTCGCAGTCCGGGGTGAGCGCTATCGCGGACGGGGCGGGGACGTCGAGCCGGTCGGCAAGGTCGCGCACCAGCCGGTAGAGGTCCGGGGCCTGCTCCTCGCCGATCGTCACGGTGGGTGTGACGGCCGGACGGGCCCGGGCGACGACCAGCGCGACGAGACCGGCGGCGAGCAGCACCAGGGCGGCGAACGGGGTGACCACCCAGCGCACGGCATGCCACCCGGGGCCGGCGAGGTGCCCGGTGGACGGTCCGGCGAGCAGCACCACGGCGAACGCCGCGGGCAGCAGGGCGACGGCGAGCGCACGGCTGCGGACGCGCAGCACCGCCAGGGCCCGGGCACGCGCGGCCTGGGCCCCCGCTTCCATCCCCATCCCGGTCACGGCCGGACCTCACCCCCTCCGCGCTGTCCTGGTCGTCGGAACTGTCCTGGCTCTGCTCACTCCCCCACTGTGGCACCCGCCACCGACATCGCAATGCCGGTGGGCCAAGTGCCGGAACGCTTGCGCGGCACCCTAGTTGGGGCGTCGGCCCACGTCAGTCGGTTGGGCCATCGCTCACTCGATGGAATGGCTTTGGGGAAAGGTGGATGACGGACAGCGAGGATCAGCCCTCTGATCCCGGCACTGGTCCTGCACCGTCCCGGCATACGCCGGGCCCCGGATCCTGAGACGGATCCGGGGCCCGGTCGGTTGGCTCGCGGGAGCGGCTACGCGTCGGCGGCGGCCTTCGCGGCGATGTCCGTACGGTGCTGGGAGCCGTCCAGCCCGATCCGGCCCACCGCCCGGTAGGCGCGGGTCCGGGCCTCGGCGAGGTCCCCGCCGGTCGCGGTGACGGACAGCACACGGCCACCGGCGCTCACGACCGCCTCGCCGTCGCGCCGGGTGCCGGCGTGCAGCACGTAGGCGTGCGGGGCGTCCTGGGCGGCCACCTCGTCGAGGCCGCTGATCGGGTCGCCGGTGCGGGGGGTGCCCGGGTAGTTGTGGGAGGCGACGACCACGGTGACCGCGGCGTCGTCGCTCCAGCGCAGCGGCTCCAGGTCGACCAGGTGGCCCTTGGCGGAGGCGAGCAGGACACCGGCCAGCGGGGTCTTCAGCCGGGCCAGGACGACCTGTGTCTCCGGGTCGCCGAAGCGGGCGTTGAACTCGATCACGCGCACGCCCCGCGAGGTGATCGCGAGTCCGGCGTAGAGCAGCCCGGAGAACGGGGTGCCGCGGCGGCGCATCTCGTCGACGGTCGGCTGGAGGACCGTCTCCAGGACCTCCTCGACCAGCTTCGGGTCCGCCCACGGCAGCGGCGAGTACGCGCCCATGCCGCCGGTGTTCGGGCCCTCGTCGCCGTCCAGGGCGCGCTTGAAGTCCCGGGCGGGCTGGAGCGGCACCACGGTCCGGCCGTCGGTGACGGCGAAGAGGGAGACCTCGGGGCCGTCCAGGTACTCCTCGATGACGACGCGCTCGCAGGCGTTGGCGTGCGCGCGGGCCGCGTCGAAGTCGTCGGTCACGACGACGCCCTTGCCGGCCGCGAGACCGTCGTCCTTGACGACGTACGGGGCGCCGAAGGCGTCCAGGGCCTCGTCGACCTCGGCGGGGGTGGCGCAGACGTAGGAGCGGGCGGTGGGGACGCCGGCCGAGGCCATGACGTCCTTGGCGAACGCCTTGGAGCCCTCGAGCTGCGCGGCCTCCTTGGAGGGGCCGAACACCGGGATGCCCGCCTCGCGCACGGCGTCGGCGACCCCCGCGACGAGGGGGGCCTCCGGTCCGACGACCACGAGGTCGGCGCCGAGCCGTCCGGCCAGCGCGGAGACGGCCTCGCCGTCGAGGGCGTCGACCTGGTGCAGTTCGGCGACCTCGGCGATGCCGGCGTTGCCGGGGGCGCAGTGCAGCGCGGTGACGTCGGGGTCGAGGGACAGGGAGCGGCACAGGGCGTGTTCGCGGGCGCCGCTACCGATGACGAGGACCTTCACGGGGTCAGCCTAACGGCCTTCTTGTGCGGGACGCCGAGGGGCCGGGGGCGGAGGACCTGTGCGTTCCTCCAAAACCCGCCCGGCGAAACCGGGCCGGGGACGGCCTACTCGTTCGTGATCTCCTCGACGACCGTCGCGCCCAGCTCGCGCACGATCAGCTCGCGGCCGGACAGCGCCGACTCGTTGAGGTCGGGGTCGTCGTCCTCCGGGATGTCGTCCTCCAGGGAGACGGAGGGCGGTTCCGGAGCGCTGGGCCGCGGGGCCGGGGTGGGGGCCGGTGCCGACGGGGCCGCCGGTGCCGTGGACGGGGCGGGGGCCGGGCGCGGGGCGGCCTGACCGCCGTAGCCGCCGGGGGCCGGGGCGGCGCCGCCTCCGCCGAAGCCGGGGGGACCGCCCGGGGCCGGGGGCGCCGAGCCGCCGCCCGACGGGTCGACGATCGCCTCGATCTTCCACTGCACGTGGAACTGCTCGGCCAGCGCCTGCCGCAGCACGTCCTCGCTGCCGCTGCTCGCGAAGTTGTCGCGCGCGCCGGCGTTGACGAAGCCGAGCTGGAGGGTGGTGCCGTCGAATCCGGCGACCTGCGCGTTCTGGCTGAGCAGGATCCAGGTGAAGCGGCGGCGGTTCTTGACCGCCTCCAGGATGTTCGGCCAGAGCTGGCGGGGGTCCAGGCCACCGCTCGGGGGCGCGTGGTCGGGCGCCGCCTCTCCGCCTCCCGCGGCGGGCGCGGGAGCAGGCGTCGACGCGGGTGCGGGTGCGCCGGCCCGGGGTGCCGGGGCACCGCCGCCCGCCGGGGCCGCCGTCGGCCAGCCGCCGGGCCGCCGGCCGCCACCCGCGGGGGCGGCGGTGGGCCAGGCGCCGGGAGCGGCAGCGGCGGGCGCCTGCGGGGGCGCGGGCGGCGTC
>NZ_JBHTWG010000036.1:0-70102 GCF_042792555.1 Streptomyces sp. NPDC056628 | reverse complement strand
TACGCGGACGACCCTCCGCCTTGCGATGCACCGCGCCAGACGCCGCGGACCCCGCCCTTCGGGCGGACGACGCTACTTTCGAAACACGCCCTAGCCCGGCGGTGGCTCCATCTCGCCTTCCCGCACGGGACGGTCGGCCCGGGAGCGCGCGGCACCGCGCGCCGCGGCAGCACGAAGGGCCCGGACCGGTGTTCCCGGTCCGGGCCCTTCGCCGATGCGTCACCGTGTCAGGTGCCGCCGTGGGGCGTCGTCACCCTCAACGGGCGTGCCGCCTGGTGCGCATGAGCACCACGAACCCGGCGATCAGCAGGACCGCGCCGCCCGCGGCGGGCCAGAGCGAGGTGCCGGTCTCGGCGAGGTCGCCGCCGACCGCCTGCGCCCGCGCACCGCCCGTGAGGGAGTCGGTGTCGCTCGTCGGGGCCTGGGTCTGCGCCGGGGTGCCGATGGCCTCCGCCTCGTCGTCGCCCGAGTCGTTCCCGGCGTCCGGCAGGCCGCTGGACTTCGGCGCCACCGTGCTGGACACGGTCGGCTCGTCGTCCTGGCCGGTGCCGGCATCGCCGTCATCTCCCGTGCCCGCGCCGCCCTTTCCGCCGTCGGCGTCGCCGTTGTCGTTCTCGCCGCCGTCATTCTTGCCGTCGTCGGGCTGGCCGGTCTGCGGGGCGTCGGTCGTGGGGGCCTCCGTGGCGGGCGGCTCCGTCTGGTCATCGCCGTTGCCACCGCCGTTGCCGCCGCCGTTGTCGGCCGGCGGGGTGGTGGGAGCCTCGGTCGGCTCCTCCTGGCCCCCGTCGCCGCCCCCGTTGCCGCCCTCGTCGGCGCCGACGCCGCAGGTGCGGCCGGCGTTGATGCAGTCGACCATCTCGTTCATCAGCTTCTCGTCGAAGACGTTGATGAAGTCGCCGTGGTCGGTGACGGGCTTGTGCAGCTGCTCCGGGAAGGAGTCCACCGCGAACAGCGGGGTGGTCTTGCCGCCGTCCTGGAGGCTGGGCGCGTCGACGTCGTACACGATCCGCTGCACGAGCTGCGGGATGGCCTTGAAGCCGTTCGCGCAGCTGCCGTCGGCCGCGGCGAACGCCACATGGGTGCGGTGGTTGGCGCTGTCGATGTTCTGGCCGTCCCAGCAGCTCTGGAACTTGAAGGTGCGCACCACGTCACTGCCCTTCGGGCACAGCGGGTACTTGTCCTTCAGCTGCCGGTTCTCGAACCCGGTGCAGCTCCAGGAGGCGTTGGCGTTGGCCGGGCCGTTGACGAACGCCTTGGCGTCGCCGGTGATGATGCGCAGCAGGCGCGGCATCTCGGTGACCTTGCTCTGCGGGTTGCCCACGAAGTTCAGCGTCACCTCCTTGGCCCGGACGATCTCGCCGGCATTGCCCTCGATGCCGCCGCCGGGCTTGTTCGCGTCCTGCTCCTGCGTGCCGTTCTGCAGGCGCAGCACCGGCCAGTAGTACGTGGACTTGTCGCTCTGGTCCACGCAGCTGGTCTTGGCGTTGGCCAGATCCTCGTCGCTCGCGAAGGCGCTGTTGGACTGGTTGCCGATGTAGTCGTGGAAGTGGTGGGCGCCGTTGGAGACGCCGGGGGCCACGATCACGTTGTCCGAGTTGAACAGCCCGTTCTCGTTGACGCCGCAGCTGGTGGCGAAGGTCCCGCGGGAGCCGCCCTCGCGTACGGCGGGCTTGGAGACGTTGGGCTGGACGGACTTGATGTCCACGTAGTCCTCGGCGACGGGCCCGTTGCCGGCCTGACCGCCGTTGCCGTTCTGGCCGTTCTGGCCGTTGTCGCCGTTCCCGGCGTTCTGGTCGCCGCCGCCACCCTGCTGGCCGCCCTGTCCGGCGTCGCCCTGGCCGTCGCCCGTGGCCTGGGCGCCCTCGCCCGCCTGGCCGGCGGGGGCGCTGCTCTCGGGGGCGCGCAGGGTGCAGGCGGCGAGGGCGTCCAAGCCCTCGGGCCGGTCGCCCTGGCGATCCACGGCGATGGCGATCCGCTCGATCGTCGCGGCGCGCTTCTCCTTCAGCGGATTCATGATCGCGTTGTCGGCGAAGGCCGCGTCCTGCTCGATGGCCTGCCCCGCGTTCATCAGACGCTGGTAGGCATCGGCGATCTGCTGGTCCAGGAGGGCGAGTTCCTTGGCGACGTCCTCCTTCGCCCCCTCCGGCACGTTCGTCAGCTTGGTGCCGACGTCGGGGCAGTCGATCGTGCCGGCCGGGGTGGACAGCGTCTGGGCGGGGTCGGTTCCGCCCTCCTCGGTGGCCGAGGCATAGACATTGGCCGCGACGAGGCCGCCACCACCCAACATCAGCGCGACCGCTGCAAAGGTCGCGCGCCGTGCGCCCGTGGGGCGTCTCCGCGTGCTGCGTCCCAAGGAATTACTCCATCGCCTCGTGATCGGTCAGGGCATGAAAATCCCCCTGCTCTCATACGGAGGCGATCCCAGGTGTGTTCAACCGCATCGGAAATTCTCACAAGTTTCTCAGTGCCCGACGGTTTGAAACGCTCCGGCCTGCGTAAACACAGCTGACCCGAGGGTGAGTCGGTCAGGGCATGAGACCCGCGGCGAGCGTGGCGCCGAGCTCCCAGCACGCCTCGATGTCGCTCTTGGCGGGCTCGCCCGTCACCGTCACCGGACGGACCGCGGGCTGCCAGCCGAGTCCGGTCGTGATGGTGGTCACGGCCCGCAGGGCGCCGGTGACGTCGCTGCCGCCGTGCACGTAGTGCCCGAACGGGCGGCCGCGGGTGGCGTCGAGGCACGGGTAGTAGATCTGGTCGAAGAAGTGCTTCAGGGCACCGGAGATATAGCCGAGGTTGGCGGGTGTGCCCAGGAGGTAGGCGTCGGCGGCGAGCACGTCGGAGGCGGTGGCGGACAGCGCCGGGCGGCGTACGACGTCGACGCCCTCGATCTCCGGCGCGGTGGCACCGGAGACGACGGCCTCCAGCAGAGCCTGGCAGTTGGGCGACGGCGTGTGATGGACGATCAGCAAGGTGGGCACGACCGCACCCTGCCCCCGGGGTGCCGGTCCGCGCAAGCGCCGCGCCCGGTGCCGGGCGTCGCTCAGCCGGCGGTGGCGTGCACGCGCGCGATGGCCGAGGACAGCTGCGCCCGGAGCGCGGCGGGCAGGGGCGTGCCACCCCGGGCGGACTCGACGAGGTCCTCGGCGAGAGTGTGCGGCTCGGCGGCGGCGCTCTCGGCGGCCGAGACGAGCACCGCCCAGGCGTCCTGGGGGCCCAGGCCGTAGTAGGCCATGAGGATGCCCCGTGCGAGGTCGACGGTGGGCCGTGTGCGCATGACCCGCCGCAGTTCGGCGAGTTCGGCCCGCAGATCCTGGTCGGTCCGGTCCGGGACTTCCCCGTGCCGGCCCTGCCGGCCGGTGGCGTCGGCGCCCTCCGGGTCCGGGCCGGTGAAGAGGTCGCGGGTGCTGGTCAGGGCGAGCAGCCGGTCGACCATGGGGCTGCCGCCGAGGAGCGCGACGGTCTTGCCGTCGGCCAGGGCCTGCCGGCGCGCCGCCAGGAGGATGTTGAGCGCGGCGCAGTCGCAGAAGGTGACGCCGCGCAGGTCGACATCGACACCGCGCACCGAGCGGTGCAGGGCCTCGCGCAGGATCCGGTCGAACCGGTGCCCCGTGTCGAGGTCCAGCTCGCCGCGGACGACCACCTTCGTGCGGTCGCCCTCCGGGCACAGGGCCGCCACCAGGGGAAGCGGCGGATTCACCACCGGCGCCTCCGCCGGCACGCGGTCGCCTGCGGCAGAAAGGTGTACCGACGCGAGCTCGGGCATGTCCGCCTCTCTCTCAGTTCTCCCCGTCCCGCGTACAGCTTGAACCCGAACCGCGGTACACGTCAACTGATACATGAAACGCAGTACGTGTTTTGATATACGTGAATGCTCAGTCGTACGCTAGGGCCATGGATGCAGTCCCTGAGCCGCACACCGGGTGGACGTTCCTCACCAATCACGCACGCGTGCTGGCGACGATCGCCGACAATCCGGATGTACGGATCCGGCACATCGCGGCGCACTGCCTGCTCACCGAACGCGCTGTCCAGAAGATCATCTCGGAGCTGGAGCGGGACGGTTATCTGTCCCACAAGCGTGAGGGACGCACCAACACCTACCGGATCGAGCCGGGCAAGCTGCTGCGGCACCCCGCCGAGGCGGGGCTGCCGGTGGCGGCCCTGATCGGTCTGCTCGTCCAGGACCAGGAACAGCGCGACACCGCGTCCGAGCGGCTGCGGGCGACGCGCTCGCCCATCCAGGTGGAGGGTTCGTCCGTCCAGACCGAGAGCGGCTGACGGACGCCAGGGGAGGCCCGGCGGCCGCTCAGCAGAGGACGCGCAGGGCGCCCGGCAGGACCCTGACGGTGACCGGGAGCGTGGCGTCCACCTCGCCGTCCGCGCCGTAGGGCACGTCCCGGTCGGCGGTGATCCTTATCTCCTTGCCCCGCAGGATCTCCACCTCGGGACGGCGCACGTGCGCGCCCGTCTTGAGCTCGTTCATCAGGGCGAAGAACAGCCGGCGCGGCGCCTCGCGGATCATCACGACGTCGAGGAGTCCGTCGTCGACGCGCGCGTCCGGGGCGATGCGGCGGCCGGAGCCGTAGTAGCCGGAGTTGGCGGCCACGACGGTGTAGCCGACGTGCAGGTGCTCGCGGCCGTCGACGGTGACCCGGTAGCGGGCGGGGCGCCAGGTCGTGACGGCGCGCAGGCCGCCCGCGTAGTAGGACGCGGCGCCGCGCAGCAGGGTGGCGTGGTTGGCGTGCCGGTTCGCGAGCGCGTCCACCCCGGCGTACACGCTGCCGAGGACGACCGTGCGCGGGTGGACGGCCGACTCGACCTCGATGGTGTCGACCGCGCGGGGCTCGTGGTCCAGCAGCACCCGGGCGAGGGCCTCCGGCTCCGTGGGCAGGCCGAGGGCACGGGCGAAGTCGTTGCCCCGGCCGGCGGGGACGAGTCCGAGCAGGGCGTCGGTACCGCTGAGGGCGCCGCCGACACCGCCGGCCATGCCGTCGCCGCCCACGGCGAGCACCACCCGCCCGCGCTCCCCGGCGTCCCGGGCGAGTTCCTGGGCGTGCGTCAGGCTGCGGCTGTACAGGGTCTCCAGGCCGGCCCCGGCCTCCCGCAGCGGCCGGGCCACGTCCAGCAGCGCGGCAGCCGCGGCGGAACCGCCCGCCGTGGGGTTGACGATGGCGGTGAACTGTCGCATCGGTGTGCCTTTCGGGCCGGCGGTCAGGAGCCGCCAGAGGCGGGAGGTGGAGGGGAATGTACCGGGGTGGTGCGCGGGCGCGTCAGTCGAGGGGCAGCAGGACGCCCGCGTTGAGCAGGCCCGACGGGTCCAGTCGGCGCTTGACGGCACGCAGCGCCTCGACGCCGAGGACCCCGGCCTCACGGACGTACCAGTCGCGGTGGTCCGTCCCCACGCCGTGGTGGTGGGTGATCGTGCCGCCGGCCGCGAGGATCGCGTCGTTGGCGGCGCGCTTGGCCCGGTCCCAGTGGGACAGGGGGTCGTCGCCCCGTGCCGAGACGACGGTGAAGTACAGGGAGGCGCCGTTCTCGTACACGTGGGAGATGTGGCACATCACCAGTGGCGGGGTGCCGGCCCCCGTGAGGGTGCCGGTGAGGGCGTCGCGGACGGCGGCGTAGAGGCCGGGGAGGGACGACCAGAACGTGGCCGTCTCCAGCGTCTCGGCGAAGGCCCCGGCGTCCAGCAGGGAGTCCCGCAGATAGGGGGCGGAGTAGCGGCCGTGCGCCCAGCGCCGGCCCGGCTCCTCGCCGAGGGGTGTGCCGCCGCAGGCGCGCAGGACGGCCGCGGCCTGCTCGCGCCGGTGGGCGGTGTCCTCCTCGGTGCCCTCGTAACCGGTGATCGCCAGGCAGCCCGCGTCCTGCGGGAGGGAGCCGCCGATCGCGTCGGGCTGGGCGAGGCCGACCAGGGTCTCGGTCTCGTCCGACAGCCGCAGCACGGTCGGGCGCGGGCCGTCCTGCGCGAGGCGGCGCAGCGCCGCGGCGCCCTCCTCGAAGGAGGCGAACCGCCAGCCCTCGTACCCGCGGACCTGCGGGACGGGCCGGATCCGGACGGTCACGGACGTGATGACGCCGAACGCGCCCTCCGAGCCGAGCAGGAGCTGGCGCAGGTCGGGGCCGGCCGCCGAGCGCGGGGCGCGGCCGGTGTCGAGGGTGCCCTCGGGGGTGGCGGCGGTCAGGCCGAGGACCATCTCGTCGAAGCGCCCGTACCCGGCGGACGCCTGGCCGCTGGAGCGGGTGGCGGCGAAGCCGCCGATGGTGGCCCACTCGTAGGACTGGGGGAAGTGGCCCAGCGTGAAGCCGTGTTCGGCGAGCAGCGCCTCGGCCTGCGGGGCGCGCAGGCCGGGTTGCAGGGTGGCGGTGCGGGAGACGGGGTCGAGGGCGAGCATCCGGTCCATGCGGCGCAGGTCCAGGGCGACGAAGGGGCGCAGGCCGGCGGGCGCGAGGCCGCCGACGACGGAGGTGCCGCCGCCGAACGGGACGACGGGCAGGCCGTGTTCGGCGCAGGCCCGCAGGACCGCGACCACCTCGTCGTGATCGGCGGGCAGCACGACGGCGGCGGGGATGTCGCCGTCGACCTGGCCGTCGCGGATGCGCAGCAGGTCGGGGGTGGACTTGCCCCGGGTGTGCCGGACGCGCGCCTCGGCGTCCGTGCGGACGTGCTCCGCGCCGCCGGCCGCGGCCGCCAGGGCCTGGAGCGCGGCGGGTTCGAGCCCCGGCTCGGGTACGGCGATGTCCGCGAGGGCGACCGGCGCGGTGCCGCGCGGCTTGACGCCGAGCAGGTCGCGCAGCAGCCCGGTCACGGTCTCGGGCAGCGGTGCCGCCTTGGCGGGGTCGCCCCAGCCACTCCACAGCATGTCCATCGGCTGTCGTCCTCACGGGGTCGAGTCGGGCGATGCCGTGTCCCGGACGGCCTCGCAGGCGTTACACTGTGACACATGACGCCTATTCGTCACAACCACTCGGACGGCGACGCGGTCCTCGACGCGGTGCGGGACTGCGTCCTCGCCGTCGGAGTCCGCCGTACGACGATGACCGACGTGGCCCGCCGCGCCGGGGTCTCCCGGATGACGCTGTACAGGCGCTGGCCCGACGTGCGCTCCCTGGTCGGGGACCTGATGACCCGTGAGTGGGTCGCGGCCGCCACCGGCGCCATGCCCGAACGGCGGCCCGGGACCCTCACCCGCGACCTGATCGCCGATGGACTGGTCGCCGGAGTGGCCGCGTTCCGGGCGCACCCGCTCTTCCACAAGATCCTCGACGTCGATCCGGAACTGCTCCTGCCGTACGTCCTCGACCGGCGCGGCGCGAGCCAGGAGGCGCTGCTCGCCCAGCTCGCCGACGTGCTGCGCGAGGGCCACGCCGACGGGTCGGTGCGGCAGGGGCACGTCGAACGGCAGGCGCGGGCCCTGCTGCTGATCGTGCAGTCCTTCGCCCTGTCCCTGCGGACCATGACCGACGCGGACGACACCGAGCTGAACGGCGACGCCTTCCTGGCGGAGCTGCACGGCATCCTCGAGAGGACCCTGACGCCATGAGCACCGTCACTCCCCCGCCCGGCGGGGCGTCGCTGTCCGCCGCCCGGCGCGCCCGCGAGCTCGCCGCGACCGTCGGCGGTCCGGCCGTCGACGTCCTGGTCGTCGGGCTCGGCGCGACCGGCGCGGGCGCCGCCCTGGACGCCGCCTCCCGCGGTCTCACCGTCGCCGCGATCGACGCGCACGACCTCGCCTTCGGGACCTCGCGTTTCAGCAGCAAGCTCATCCACGGCGGGCTGCGCTACCTCGCCTCGGGCCAGTTCGACGTCGCCCACGAGAGCGCGGTCGAGCGCGGGGTGCTGATGGAGCGCACGGCACCGCACCTGGTGCGGGCCCAGCCCTTCGTGCTGCCCCTGACCCCGCTGGTCTCCCGCGCCCAGTCCGCGCTGGCCTGGGCCGGCTTCCGGGCCGGCGACACGCTGCGCCTCGCGGCGCGCACCGCCCGCACCACCCTGCCCGCCCCGCGCCGCCTCTCCGCGGTCGAGACCCGGCACCTCGCCCCCGCCCTGCGCACCCAGGGCCTGCGCGGCGGTCTGCTGTCCTGGGACGGCCGCCTCACCGACGACGCCCGGCTGGTCACCGCCGTGGCCCGCACCGCCGCCGGGCACGGCGCCCGTGTCCTGACCCGGGTCCGGGCCCTGGAGCTCGGCGCGTCCGGAGCCCGCGTCCGTGACGAACTGACCGGTGAGGAGGGCGAGATCAGGGCCCGCGTCGTCATCAACGCCACCGGCGTCTGGGCGGACGGCTTGGTGGAGGGCATCCGCATCCGCCCCTCACGCGGCACGCACCTCGTGCTGCGCTCCGAGCGCCTGGGGCCGCTGCCGGCCGGACTGCACGTGCCCGTCCCCGGGGCGGCCAACCGCTTCGTGCTGGTCCTGCCGCAGGGCGACGGCCGCGTGTACGTCGGCCTCACCGACGAACCCGTCGAGGGCCCCGTCCCCGACGTCCCCGAGGTGCCGGAGACCGACATCGGCTTCCTGCTCGACGTGCTCGGCTCCGTCCTCGACACGCCGGTCGGACGCGAGGACGTCGTCGGCGCGTTCGCCGGACTGCGCCCGCTGCTCGACACCGCCGCGGAGGGCGGCTCCGGAGCCGCCCGCACCGCCGACGTCTCCCGCCGGCACGCGGTCCTCACCTCGTCCGAGGGCGTGATCACGGTGGTCGGCGGCAAGCTCACCACCTACCGGCGGATGGCCGAGGACGCCGTCGACGCCGCCGTGGCCACCGGCCGGGTCGGCGCCGGGCCCTCCCCCACCGCCTCGCTCCCGCTCGTCGGGGCCGCGTCGCCCACCGCCCTCGCGGCCGTCAGGGCGCCGCGCCGCCTCGTCCAGCGCTACGGCACCGAGGCCGCGGCCGTCGCGGCGCCGGGCGCCCGGGACCCGCGGCTGAACGAGCCGGTGCTGCCCGGGCACCCGGTCACGGCCGCCGAACTGCTGTGGGCGGTACGCCACGAGGGCGCTCTGGACGCGTCCGACCTGCTCGACCGGCGCACCCGCGTCGGCCTGGTCCCGGCCGACCGGACGGCCGCCCTGGACGCCGTGCGCGAGGTCTTGGGCGAGGAGGCCCCGGCAGGGGCCGGCGAGGGCTGACCCCGGGCCGGGGGCGATAGCGGCGGAGGGCCGGGCTCAGCGGCGCCGGAACCTCCACACATGGTTGTCCCGGTGACCCTCCACTCCCTCGGGGGACCTGTGCGGGCCGCGTACCGTCTCCCGGGTCAGGACCGTCCACTCCGTCCCGGGCAGCGCCAGGTCCTCGTCGACGCTGTCCAAGGTCGGGAACTCCGCCTCGAAGGGCGGCTCGGTCTGCCAGGACGGCCAGCCCGCGTGCAGGACGATCAGCAGGGTGCCGCCGGGCGCCACGGCGTCGGCCGCCCGCCGCAGGACGAGGCGCTGGTCGAGCGGGACCGGAGACTGCAGGAACTGCGCGTTGACCAGGTCGAACGTGCCGCGCGGGAACGTCTGCCCGAGGACGTGCCGCTCCCACACCGTACGGTCGGCCACCCCGGCGTCGGCGGCGTGTCCGGCGGCCCGCTCCAGGGCCGTACGGGAGATGTCGACGCCGGTCACCCGCCAGCCGTGCGAGGCCAGCCACACCGCGTCGGCTCCCTCGCCGCAGCCGAGGTCGAGCGCGGTGCCCGGGGTCAGCCCCTCGGTCTCGCGGACGAGGAGGGCGTTGGGGCGGCCGCTCCACAGCGGGCCGCCGTCGCGGTACCGGGCCTCCCAGAACTCGGCGGCCGCCACGGCGTTCGTCTCGGTCACGGGTGCCTCCCGGTGCGTAGGAAAGGGGCGCGGTCGCGCTCCCCAAGCCTGCGGGGGCGGATTCCTGCGCGACAAACACCGTTGCCGTTTCGGCAAATCGGGGCGTGCGGACACCTCCTAGGGCGCCTCCAGCCAGAATCCCGCCCGGGTCCGCCAGAGGTCGAGGAGTGCCGTGTCGCCCCGGGTCGTCACGGCCGGAGCGGGACGGCGGTAGAAGTACAGGAGGAGGTCGGCCACCGGGCCGCGCGCGATCGCCACGGGGGCGCCGGACCCGGCCCGCAGGAGGGGCCGTTCGCCGCTGAGGTCGACGTGCCAGGTCCCCGCGTCGGTGGCCTCGAAGCGCAAGAGGCGGCCGGGGCCGAGCAGTTCGGGCAGGTCCGGCCGGGGCGCGTACGCCTCGGGGAACGTGGAGAACTCCAGCCACTCCTCCACCGCGTCGGCGGCGAGGCCGGCGTCGAGCGTGAACGGCACCCCGGTCGCCAGCGCCGCGTCGGCCCGGTGCACGGCGGTCTCGTACGCCATCCGCCGGGCCCAGAACCGTACGGGCGCCGGCCGGTCCGCCGACGGGTTCCACGCGAGGGCGTCGGGTCCCGCGGCGCGCAGGGTCGCGCTCAGGCGCGCCGCGCCCTCGGTGAGCCACGGCAGCAAAGTGGACGTGTCCGCCCGCGGGTCCGCGCGGGGGTCGTCGACGAGGTCGTCCGCGACGGGTTCGGCGGCCCGGGTCCGTACGATCCCCTCGGCCCACCGGTGGTCGCCGCCGACGTGCCGCAGGAGCTGCCCGAGGGTCCAGCCGGGGCATGTGTGCACCGGGGCGGAGAGGTCGGCGCCGCGCACGTGGGCGGTGAGCCGTTCGGTCTGCGTGACGATCTCGTCGCAGTGGTGCTCGAAGGCCGGCGGAGTCATCGCCTCATGATGCCGCGGGGCCGCCGGGCCGCCCGTCCGGCGGCTCGGCTACTGTGAGCCGGCTGATCAGGAGCGGGTGGGGAGAGACCATGCGGGTGGGGGCGGGACGAATGCGGCGCGGGGTGGCCCGGGCGGCCTTGCTGGGCGCGGTGCTGACGGGCTGTTCGGGAGCCTCCGGCGAGGAGCCGGAGAGCCGGGCGAGCGCGTCGGCCGAGGCGTCCGGCGCCGGGTCGGCGGCGGCGAAGCGCGGCGGGAGCGTCGGCGCCGCCGGGTCGGCCTGCGAGCTCCCGGTGACCTTCGACGTCGCCGCGTCCTGGAAGCCGAAGGCCGTCGACACGGAGCCCGCCGGAGGCGACGACGAGCTGACCCGGGAGCTCGCCGACGCCCTGCTGCACCAGGGCCCGGTCACCGCGGCCTGTGAGGTCGACGCCAAGCCGGCCGGCCACATCGGCTTCCTGCGCGTCTGGACGGGCGAGCCGGGCGACTCCGGCGCGCGTTCCGTGCTGGAGGAGTTCGTCGCGGCGGAGGAGGGCGCCGGGCACGCGGCGTACCGCACCTTCGAGGCGGCGGACGGCGTCACGGGTGCCGAGGTGACGTACCGGTACACCAGTGAGGCCCTGGGCGAGACGAAGGAGGAGCGGGCGCTGGCCGTCACCACGCGGCGCGGCCCGGTCGTCCTCCACCTCGGCGGACTGGACACGGAGGAGCACCGGGCGATGCTGCCGGCCTACGAGCTGGCCAAGCGGACCCTGCGCGTCGGCTGACGGCCGGGGCCCCCGCGCCCGTTCAGCTGCCGCCCGTGAGGAAGCGGTCGAGGACGGCGGTCAGTTCGGCCGGCTTCTCCACGGGCAGTTCGTGACCGGCGTCCAGCACCCGGACCACCGCGTCCGGGTACGCCGTGGCCAGGCGCAGCATCGGCCCGAGCGGCAGCTGGACGTCGTGGTAGCCGTGCACCATCAGGGTCGGCGCCTGGATCGTGCCGAGCCGGTCGGAGACGTCGAAGGCGCGCATGGCGTCGTACAGCGTCATGACGACCTCGCGGGGGGTGCCGGCGGAGGCGCGGATGTAGGCGCGGACCTCCTCGCGCGGGTAGCCGGGGGCGAAGGCGCGCTGGATGTTCGCCGCGACGAACAGCTTGAACGGCACGAGGGTCGAGGCCGCCATCAGCAGGGCCCGGCCGCGGCTGTAGGCCATCTTGCCGATGGAGTTGACCAGCACCATGCGTGCCACCCGCTCCGGGTGCGACAGCGCGATGGTCTGGGCGATCATGCCGCCCATCGAGTGGCCGACGATCACGAACCGCTCGATCTTCAGATGGTCCAGGAGGGCGAGGACGTCGGCGGCGAGGTCGTCGATGCTGCGCGCTCCCGCCCCGCTGCTCTCGCCGTGTCCGCGCAGGTCGAGCCGGACGACCCGGCGCGTCGCGGAGAAGTGGGCCGTCTGGTGGTCCCAGCGGTGCCGGTTCGCCGTCCAGCCGTGCACGAACACCAGGGGCACACCCTCGCCGTCGCGGGGGCCCTCGTCGTCGTACGTCAGGGTGGCGCCGTCGACTTCGAGCTGCGGCATGGAGGCCTCCTGGGGAGCGAGCCGGTTACTGACCGGTACGGTATCCGGCCGTGCGGCCCGCCGTCACCGGCGTTCGCCGAGGAAGTCGAGGATGTGGCCGAACACGTCGAGGGCCGCTCCCCGGCCGAGGAACGTGTCCAGGTGCCCGTAGCCCGGGATCTCGGTGTAGCGCACGTCCAGCTCGGGCCGGCGGCGGGCCAACACGTCGTGGCACAGCTTCTGCGAGTCGAGCCACAGCCCGTTCTCGCTGCCGGACAGGAGCAGCACGGGGGTGTCGATGCGGTCGGCGGCGTCCAGGGCGTTCTCCGGCAGGGCGCGGTAGCGGTGGTCGGTGTCGTGCCAGCGGACGACCGTACGGGCCAGTTCGATCCGGCGCAGGTGCGGCAGGATCCACAGCGGGGCGGGACCGAGGAGTTCGGCCAGCCGGTCGTGCGTGGCGGCGGACAGGTGCTCGTGGACGAACAGGGAGGCGCCGGTGCCCCAGGCCGAGTGGTGCAGGATCTGGCAGGTGGGGTCGGGGCAGTCGGCCCCGCGCGAGGCGAGCGCGAACAGCGGGGTGTACTTCGACCACAGGCCGACCTTGCGGAAGTCGACCGGGATGTGGTCGACACGGGACTTCAGCAGCTCGCCCGCCAGGGTCATGCGCACAGAGGTGCGGCCCGCGAGCTTCGGCGTGAGGAAGACGCCCTGGGACACCACCCCGGCCAGCCCGGGCACCAGACCCGCCGTCATGCTCAGCGACAGCGTGAGGGAGCCGATGCAGTGGGCGACCACGAAGAGCGGCCGGTCACCGATCCGCGCCCGGATGTGGGAGACGGCCGCGGGGATGTCGTGCAGCGCCACGTCGTCGTACGTGTAGCGGCCGCCGGTCTCGTTGTACGGCAGCCGGCAGCTGCCCCGCCAGTCCAGCAGCCAGGGCTCGTAGCCGTCGTCCAGCAGGACGTCGACCAGATTGCGGGTCTCCGGCAGCAGGAACATGTCGGCGGAGGCGGTGTGCCCGTGCAGCAGCAGCACGGCGGGCCGGCCGCGCTCGCCGGGGTCCACGCGGGTCAGGCCCAGGCGCACCCCGTCGCCCGCCCGCAGCGGGATCTCCTCGACGGCGGCCGGGTCGAGGCGGTGCCGCAGGGGCCGGGGCGTCACGGTGCTGCGGACCCGGCGCAGGGCCGGCCGGGTCGTGCGGGAGGCGGTCGTGCGGAAGATCATCGGTGGTTCTCCGTGGGGTTCGGGGTGCGGCGCAGGTCGAGCAGGTCCGCGGCGGCCCGGGCGAAGGGACCGGCCAGGCCCCGGCTCATCTCCAGCCCGAACCAGGCGAGCCAGGTGAGCTTGGCGGCGCGCTTCTCCCGGCCGGTCAGGCGCGGGTCCACCCGGATGCCGTCGATCTGGTCGCGTACGTAGGTGTCGGCGGGGACGACGACCTCGCCCGCCAGGCTCGCCGGTTCGCCCTCCCGGCCCAGCTCCACCGTCAGGGTCCGGGTCTGCCGCCACAGGTCGCGGCGCGCGCGGGCGTACTTGTGCCCCTCCAGCCACCAGCGGCCCCCGTCGGCGTCGGTCAGCTCCAGGCGGTAGCGCAGCAGCGGGTGGCGCAGGCCGTGGCGGTGCGGGATGCCCTCCTCGGGGCGGACCCAGACGTCGCCGCGGGTCACGGTGAGCGGTGCGGGGTGCGCGGCCGGGCAGGTGACCTCGCCGCGGACGTCGACGCGCCGCTCCGTCACCAGCTGGTGCATGCTCGCCACGGACAGGGTCAGGGCCATCGAGCAGGGCCCGTCGGGGGCGGCCCCCACCGGGCCGACGCCGCCCTCGGTCGTCTCGGAGAACCACAGGTAGGGCTGGTCGTCCTTGTGCGGCAGCCGGGCCAGGCCGTCACCGGCGAGGCGTTCGAACGTCTTGAGCTGCGCCCGGGCGTCGTAGCGGGCGGCGGGCGGCAGGCCGAGCGCGTCGACGAGCGCGTCGGTGCGGTCGGCCGTGGCCGCCGGGCCCGTCAGGGTGGCCTCGCACAGCTTCAGGGCGGTCGGGCTGCGCAGCACCCGGGTCAGGAAGCCGAGTTCGGGGACGGGCTCGGCCTCCAGACGGGCGAGCGTGTCGGCGCGCCACTCCTCCCAGTCCCGCACGCGCACGTGCATCCCGCCGAAGGCCATGTCGCGTACGACGTCGTCGAGCGTGTTGGGGACGCCGGTGAGGTGGTAGTCGAATCCCCAGGCGTCCGGTTCGCAGATCGCGGCGACCGCGACCCGGCTGACCCAGTCGACCGGGGCGGCGTTGAGGTGCCGGAAGGCGGGGACCGAGCGGTACCGGGCGAACGCCGACAGCAGGCCGCTGCTGAGGTCCTGGGCGTTGTAGGCGCCGGTCCTGGTGTGCCCGCCGATCCCGCCGGGCCGCAGGGCCGTGACGACCAGGCCGTGGTCGCGGGCGCGGCGCAGGGCGACCTCGGCGGCCCACTTGGACTGGTCGTAGCCGGCGACGAGGCGGTCGATGTGCGCGAGCGGGTCGTCCTCGCCCATGGAGGGGATGCCGACCTCGTTGAAGACGGCGACGGAGGAGATGTGGTGCAGCGGCTTCGGGCGGCCGGTCGCGGCGAGTTCGGCCAGCGTGAGCGCGCCGAGCACGTTGCTCGCCCGCAGCGACGGGTAGCCGCGCAGGAAGTCCACGGCGGCGGCGACCGAGACGACGCTGTCCAGCTCCCCGGCGAGGCGGTCCCAGAGGTCGGGGGACAGGCCCAGGCGGGGTTCGCGGATGTCGCCCGGGAGGACGGTGATCCGCCGGCGGACCTCCGACGACCAGGGCAGCGCGTAGCCCTTGAGCGCCTCGCCCAGCCGGGCCAGGGCCGCCTCCTCGTCGGCGGCGCGGACCAGGCAGTACACATGGGCGTCGCTGTGCCGCAGCAGGTCCAGGAGCATATGGCTGCCGAGGAACCCGGTGGCACCGGTCAGCAGGACCCGGCGGGGCGGGGTGGGTTCGGGCGACCCGACGAACGGCAGCCGGTCGGCCAGGGAGAGGTCGGCGAGGATCTGCGCCAGGTCCTCGGGCCGGGCAACCGCGTCGGAGGGGCCGGCGGGAGACGGTACGGGGAGGGCGGGTGCCCGCGGTGCGGGGACGAGGAGTCCCGGCGCGGCGGTCCCGGCCTCGGTCGTCGCGTGGGGGGCGGACTCCTCCACGGCCGCCACGACCCCTGTGCTCCCAGCCGCGCGCCGGACCAGGCTGGCGGGCCGCGCGTCGGCGAACACCTCGTCCAGCTCGATCGTCAGGCCCAGGTCCGCCTCCAGCGCGGCGACCAGTTCGACCGCGTGCACGGAGGTGCCGCCGGCGTCGAAGAAGTCGGCGTCCGGCGGCAGATGACCGGCGGGGACGTAGCGGCCCGCCAGGGCGGCGACGGCAAGGACGAGGGCGGCCTCGTCGCGGGGCGCGGCGGAGGGCTCGGGGCCCGCGGGCGCCGCCGGGTGCGGCTGCCGCGCCTCCGGCGGCGGCTCGGCCCCGGGCGCGACCCTGGCCAGCAGGTCGGTCACCGAGAGGCCGATGCCGCCCCGCTCGATCGCCTCGGCGGTCGCCCGCCGGTCGGCGGGCGCCGGCCCGTTCTCGTTCACCTCACGCACCGAAGTTCACCTCACGCATGGAAGCCCTTCACAAGTCGTCTTGCCTCTTTGTCGATCGTGGCCCGCACCGGTCACGGCCGCCGCCAGGAGCGGAACGCCCGGAGCCGGTCCGGGGTGACGACGGCCTCCAGACGGTCGTCGTCCAGGTCTCCTCCGCCCAGCGCCGCGAGCAGCCGGCGCGCCGGTGTGTTGCGGGGGGTGCGCTGTGCCGTCAGCCGGACCTCGGCGCACCCCAGCTCCTCCGCGCGTCCGGCCAGCCAGTCCAGGAGGCGTTCCTCGACGCCCCGCCCGAGGGCGCGGCAGCTCAGCAGCCAGCCGGCGACGTCGAGCCGGTCTCCCTCGGTGCGCAGGGCGAGGAGGCCGATCTGGCCGTAGTCGCCGAAGCGGTCGCGGGCGGACGCCGTCCACACCTCGCCGTGTTCGCGCCAGCGGCGGACGTCACCGCCGTCGGCGGAGCGGGCGCGCAGGGTGAACTGGTTGGTGCGGCGCACGAGTTGTTCGGCGCGGCCGACGTCGGCGTCGGTCAGGGCCCGGACGTCGACCTCCAGCCGCAGCTGGTCCAGGAACTCCTCGAACCCGGTCTCCTCGCGCACGGCGTCCCGTTGCCGTTCCTGTGCGTAGAACCGCGCGCGCAACGCGTCCTCGGCCGTGGCCGCCACCGGGACCACCGGCCACAATCGGTCCAGGAACGCGGGCAGTTCGCCGGCGTCCGGGCAGGTCACCGAGAGCACCTGGGGTGCGGCGGCGCGCATCCGGGCGATCTCGGCCGGGTTGTCGTCGAGGAACAGGAAGCTGTCCAGGCCCAGGCCGAGGGTGCGGGCCGCCTCGGCCAGCCGGTCCGGCTTCGGTTCCCAGGCGGCGGAGATCACGCTGAAGTGCTCCGCCTTCAGCAGGCTGTCCGGGCGGTCCAGTACGGCGCGGACGGTGTCCTCGTCGTTGTTGCTGACCAGGGCGAGCAGCGCGCCCGCCGTCCGCCACTGGAGGAGCCGGCGGGCCAGCAGGGCCCGTGCGCCGCCCAGTTCGACGCCTTCGGGACCGGCCTCACCGGCCACGCCGCCCCACAGGGTCTCGTCGCCGTCGACCGCGATCACCTTGGGTGCCGGGCGGTGCGCGGCACGGACGGCCTCGGCCAGGCGCAGCGCCACCGCGGCCTGGAAGGGCGCGGTGAACGGCAGATGGGCGAGGCGTTCGGTGCGTTCGTCGAACGGCTGGTCCACGCCGTGGTCCCGGGTCCACGTGTCCGGTCCGAGGACGGCGACGCCGGGCACCTCGGCCAGGTCGGCGGCGACCTCCCGTTCCCATCGGGCGAGGCGTTCGTCGGCGTGGGCGCAGGGCAGGACGCCGACGATCAGCGGGGTGCGACCGCGTTCGGCGGCGGCGAGGACGGCGGCCGGGTAGGCCGTGCGCAGTTCGGCCAGCCGGTCGTCGTCGACCGGGCCGAAGCGCTGCAGGTCGGTGGCCCGCAGCAGGACGACGCCCGCGGTCGTGGCCGGGTCGGCGAAGACGCCCGACGGGTCGCGCAGGGCGGCCGGCACCTGGTGGTAAGGGGCTTCGGCGACGCCGACCGGGGCGCCGGGGGTCACCGCGCCGACAGCCGCCTCGCACATCTGCGGCAGGTTGCCCAGGGCGAACGTGGCGGCGAGGGCGAGGCGGTGGCCGGGCCCGGCCGCCGGCGCCTGGGCGCGCACCGGGCCGGACGGGTCGTCCGCCGTGTCCGCGAGGAGCCGCAGCAGCTCCTCGCCGAGCCCGGTGACGGCGGCGGCGTCCAGGATGTCGAGGTTGTGGTCGAGCCGGATCCGTCCGGCGTCCGGCGTCATGGTGACCATCAGGTCGAGGTCGGAGTGGCCGGTCCCGGCCGGCAGCACCTCCAGGGTCTTCAGGCCGCCGCCGGAGCGGACGTGGTTGAAGTACACCTCGACCAGGGGCGCGTCGGCGCGGTAGAGGCCCTCCTCGGCCAGCACCGGAAGCACGTCGGAGAACATGGCGCCCTTCGTCAGCACCTTCTCCAGGCGTCCGTCGGTACGCCGCAGCACCTCCTCGATCCGCTCCCCCGCCCGCGCCTCGGCGGGGAAGGGCACCGGCACTCCGAAGAAGCCCACCGCGTCGTAGGCGTCGGCGTGGATACGGGTGTCGACGGGCACGGCGAGGACGAAGCGCTCCCGCTCGCGCCTGCGGGCCAGCAGCACGGTGAGGACGCCCAGGCAGAAGGCGGCCGGGGTGACGGCGAGCGCGCTCGCGGCGGCCGCGATCCGTTCGGACAGTCCGTCGGGGATCGGCAGGGTGACGCTCCCGGCCCGGTAGGTGCGGGTCGTCGGGCGGGGCCGGCTCAGGGTGAGGTCCAGGCGCGCGCTGCCCCGGAACATCTCGTGCCACCCGTCCGTCCCGCCGGGCCCGTCGGCGCGCTGCGCCTCGATCAGCTGGTGCGCCTCACGGTTGGTGAGGGTGTCCCCGAGGGGTCCCGTGGTCAGCTCGGCGTCGATCTCGCTCGCCACCAGCAGCAGTGACTGCAGGTCGCTGACGGCGTGGTGGGCGCCGTAGACGAGGATCTGGCCGCGCTCGCCGCCGTCCAGCAGCTCGAAGCGCCACAGGGGTACCGTGGCCAGGTCGAAGGGGGGTTCGAGGAGGGCGCGCAGCCCGCCCTCGGCGTCCGGTTCCGCGCCGTCGGGGACGACGGTCCAGCGCAGCGGTGTCGCCGCGAGGTCCCGTCGCACACGCAGCACACGTCCCCCGCCGTCCGGGTCGGTGACGGCGGTGCGCAGGGCGGCGTGCCGTGCGACGAGGCGGTCGAGGACGCCGGTCAGGGTCGCGCGGGTGACGGGTGCGGTGAGGCGTACGGCGAGGCCGACGGCGTGGGCGGCCTCGGGCATGCCGGGCCGGGCGCTGCGCAGCAGCCGTACGACGTCGCGGGTCGCGGGGAGGCGTTCCTCGGCCGGGACCTCGGCCGTGCCGTCCGCGTCGTCCCGTGCGGTGACCGTCCGCCCGGGCAGGGCGGTGCGCAGCGCCTCGGCGAGGCCGCGCAGGTCGGAGGCGGAGAAGACGGTGGCGGCGGGGAGTTCGACGCCGAGGTCACGGGCGAAGGCGTTGCGCAGCCGCACCAGCATCAGCGAGTCGAGGCCGAGTTCCTTCAGGGCGGTCGTCGCCGGGACCTGGGCCGCGCCACCGGAGATCTCGGCGATCCTGGTGCGGACGTACGCCTCCAGCCGGACGGCCCGTTCGGCGTCGTCGGTCGCCGCGAGCACCTTCTCGACGAGCTCGTCGGCGCCCGTGGCCGGGGCGGACACGGTCACCAGGTCGGCGAGGATCGGGCGGGTGCGGACGGCGTCGGGGTCGAGGGCCAGCAGCTCCCAGTCCAGGGCGAGCGGGGCGAGCTGCCGGCGGGACGTGGTCAGCACCCGTTCGAACAGTTCACCGCCGTCCCCGGCGGAGAGGGCGACCAGTCCGGAGCGGGCGGTCTGCGCGGCGCGGGCGTCGGACCCCGCGACCATGCCCACACCGGCCCAGGCGCCCCAGTCGAGGCTGAGGGCCCGGCGTCCGCGCAGGGCGAGGTGGTGGGCCCACGCGTCGAGGAAGGCGTTCGCGGCGGAGTACGCGCTCTGCCCGGCGGAGCCGAGCAGCCCGGCCGCGGACGCGAACAGCACGAGGTCCTCGGCCTCCGGGACCAGTTCGGTCAGCAGGGCGGTGCCCAGGACCTTGGGGGCGAGGACGGACCGGACGCGGTCGGCGCCGAGGTGCGCGAGGGTGGCGTCGTCGAGGACACCGGCCGTGTGCACCACCCCGGTGATCGGGCCGAGCGCCGCGCGCACGCCGTCCAGCGCGGCCGTGAGAGCGGCGCGGTCGGTGACGTCGGCGCGGGCCACGTGCACCGTGACTCCGCGCTCGCGGAGTCCGTCGATCCAGGTGAGGGCGTCGTCGTCGGGTGCGCTGCGGGCCAGCAGGGCCAGTCGGTGGGCGCCCCGCCCGGCCAGTCGTTCGGCGACGACCCGGCCGAGGCCGCCCAGGCCGCCGGTGATCAGGTGGGCGCCGGTCGGGGCGGGGCGTCCGGAGTCGTCCGGGCGGGTCCTGGCCAGCCGGGGAACGTGGCGTCCGTCGGGGCGCAGGGCCACGAGGCGTTCGTCGTCGGCGTGGCGCAGCTGGGTCCACAGGGCGTCGGCGCCGCCGGTGGGCGGCAGGTCGACCAGGGTGGTCCGCAGCTCGGGGTGCTCCTGGGCGACGGTGAGGCCGAAGCCCCAGGCGAGCGCCTGCTCGGGGTGGGTGACGTGGGTGCTGTCGCCTGCGGCCTGGCTGCCGCGTACGACGATGTGGAGGCGGGGCGCCCAGGCGCGGTCCGCGAGGGCCCGGACCAGGTGCAGGGTGCTCAGGCAGCCCAGCCGGGCCGCCTCCCCGGCCGTGGGGCCGTCCTGGATCGCGGGGGCGTCGAGCGCGGTCGACTGCACGACGTGCCGGGGAGGTTCGTGCGGGAACGCCTCGTCGAGCAGCCGGGCCAGCTGGTCCGGGTCGGCCGGGTCGAGCACGTACCGCCCCGGCCCTTCCTCGGCGAACTCGGTGCCCGCGCGGGCGATGACGTGGGGTACGGAGCCGTCCAAACGCCGGGCCAGGTCCGCGGTGACGCCGGACGCGTCGGCGAGGACGAGCCAGGTGCCCGGTGCCGGGGGTTCGGCGGCGGCCGGGCGGGGCTGCCAGCGCGTCTCGAACAGCGCCCCGTCGAGCGGGGAGAGGGCGGCGAGCCGGAAGTCCCTCGCCTCCAGCAGCAGCCGGTCGTCCTCGTCGTACAGGCGCAGGTCCAGGGTGGCGGTGTCGCCGGAGACGGACCGCAGTGCGCAGGTCACCCGGGCGGGGGTGGTGCGCAGCCCGGTGTGGCGGAGGTCGCCGACGCCGGCCGGGACGAACGCGCGGCCCTGCGGGGCGTCGGCGGGCAGGGCGGCCGTGTGGAAGGCGGCGTCGAGGACGGCCGGGTGGAGGAGGTGTCCGGCGGCGGGCCGGTCGGTGAGGCGGGCGACGGCGGCGGTGGGGGAACGGCGGCCCGACTCCAGGCCCTGGAAGGCGGGGCCGTACTCGATGCCGAGGGTGGCCAGGGTGGCGTGGACGGCCGTGAGGTCGACGGGTTCGGTGCAGCGGGCGCGCAGGGCGGCCGGGTCGTCCTCGGTGGGGGCGGCGGGGGCGGTGGTGACCCGGCCGGTCACGTGGCGTTCCCAGCGGGCGTCCGGGTCGCCGGCGGGTGCGGCGGAGACGGTGAAGTCCCGGACGCCGTCGACGGCGGGCCGCAGCACGAGTTGCAGCCGGACCGGCCGGGACGCGTCCAGGCGCAGCGGCTGGAGGAAGCCGATGTCGGTGAGCCGTACCTCGCCGTCGTCCTGGACGGTGCGGGCGGCTTCCAGCGCCATGGTCAGGAAGGCCGCGCCGGGCAGCCACACCTCGCCGGTCACGCGGTGGTCGGTGAGGTAGGCGAAGCGGCCGTCGCGCAGGTCCACCTCGGTCTGGAAGAGGTGCCGGCCGGGTTCGTCGCTGGCCTCGACGTGCGCGCCCAGCAGCGGTGAGGTGCCCGGCGCGGTCGCCGGGGCCGGGGCGAGCCAGTGGCGTTCGCGGGCGAAGGCGTAGGTCGGCAGGTCGGCGCGGCGGCCCGTCGGGAACAGCGCCGTCCAGTCGGGGGTGTGGCCGGCCGTGTGGAGCGCGCCCAGGGAACGCAGCAGCGTGTCGCGCCGGCCCGCGCCGCGGCGCAGGGTGCCGACGGCGACCGCGTCGACGCCGGCCTCGGCCGCCACCGCCTCGACGGCGGCGCCCAGCGACGGGTGCGGGCTGAGTTCGACGAAGTAGCGGTGGCCGTCCTCGAGGAGGCGCCGGACGGTGTCGGCGAAGCGCACGGGTTCGCTGAGGTTGGCGTACCAGTACGCGGCGTCGAGACGCTCGCCGGGCAGGGGCTCCGCCAGGACCGTCGAGTACAGCGGGGTCGCCGTGGGCGTGCCCCGGACCCCGGAGAGCCGGGCGAGCAGGTCCTCGCGGACCGGGGCCATCAGCGGGGTGTGCGAGGCGAACGGCGTCGACAGCGGCCGCGCCCCGACGCCCTGCGCGTCCAGGCCGCGGCGCAGGTCGGCCAGGGCGTCGGCGTCGCCGGACACGGCCGTGGCGTTCGGGCCGTTGACGGCGGCCACGAACAGCAGCCCGGCGTAGGGGGCGAGCAGTTCCTCGGCCCGGTCGCGCGGCACGTCCAGGGAGAGCATGCCGCCGCGTCCCGCGAGGGGGACGACGGCCCGGGCGCGGGCGGTGACGACGGCCACGGCGTCGTCCAGGCCGAGGGCGCCCGCGCTGTGGGCGGCGGCGATCTCGCCGAGGCTGTGCCCGGCCACGGCGTCCGGGGTGACGCCGACCGAACGCCAGGCGGCGGTGAGCGCCGCGTTGACGGCGAAGAGCACCGGCTGGAGGTACTCGGTGCGCTCCAGCGGTGAGAACTCCTCGGGCGCCCGCAGCGCGGTGAGCACGGACCAGCCGGCGTGCCGCTGCACGGCCTCGTCGATCCTGGTGAGCTCGGCGGCGAACTCCTCCGAGTCGCTCATCAGGTCCAGGGCCATGCCGGGCCACTGGCCGCCGTGCCCGGCGTAGAGGAAGGCGACCTTTCCGGTGGGGTCCTCGCGGCGGCCGGGCAGGGTCAGCCGGCCCGCCGCGAGGTCGGTCAGGGCGGTCCTCAGCTCGTCGCGGTCCTCCGCGACGAGGGCGGCGCGGTGCTCGAAGTGGCCGCGGTGGCGGGCCAGGGTGTGGGCGACGTCGTGCAGGTCGGTGCCGCTGCCGGCCAGGTGCCGGGCGAGGGCGGCGGCCTGCCCGCGCAGCCCGGCCTCGCCGCGGCCGGACAGCACGAACAGCCGTGGGCCGGTGAGGGGTTCGGCGGGGGGCGCTGGGGTGGGCGCGGGCGGCGCCTCCTCCACGATCACGTGCGCGTTGGTGCCGCTGATCCCGAAGGCGCTGACGCCCGCGCGCCGCACCCGGTCCGCCGACGCGGGCCAGGCGCTCTCCTCGTGCAGCAGGCGCAGCCCGCTGTCCGCCCAGTCGACGTGCCGGCTGGGCGGATCGGCGTGCAGGGTGCGCGGCAGGGTCCCGTGGCGCAGGGACTGCACGACCTTGATCAGGCCGAGGACGCCCGAGGCGGCCTGGGTGTGCCCGACGTTGGACTTCAGCGAACCGACGTACAGCGGACGCCCGTCGGGGCGGGAGGCGCCGAACACCTCCGCGAGCGCGCCCGCTTCGATCGGGTCGCCGAGCGTGGTGCCGGTGCCGTGCGCCTCGACGTGGTCGATGTCGGCGGGGCGCAGCCCGGACTGCTCCAGGGCGCGGCGGATCACCCGCTCCTGGGCGGGGCCGTTGGGCGCGGACAGGCCCTGGCTGCGGCCGTCCTGGTTGACGGCGGTGCCGCGCAGCACCGCCAGCACCCGGTCGCCGTCGCGCCGCGCGTCGCCGAGGCGTTTGAGGACGAGCATGCCGGCGCCCTCCGCCCAGACGGCGCCGTCGGCGGCGTCGGAGAACGAGCGGCAGCGGCCCGTCGGGGACAGCCCGCGCAGCCGGCTGAACTCGACGAAGGTCCCCGGGGTGACCATCAGCGTGACACCGCCGGCGAGCGCGAGGTCGCACTCGCCGGACCGCAGTGCCTGCGCCGCCAGGTGCACGGCCACCAGGGAGGACGAGCACGCGGTGTCCACGGTGAGGGCGGGGCCGTTGAGCCCGAGCGTGTACGCGAGCCGGCCGGAGGCGACGCTCAGGGCGGAGCCGGTGCCGACGTAGCCGTCGAGCTGGTCGAGCCGGGTGCCGGAGAGGTAGTCGCTGCCGAACATGCCGACGTAGACGCCGGTGCTGCTGCCCGCGAGGTCGGCGGGCACGATGCCGGCGCGTTCCAGCGACTCCCAGGCGGTCTCCAGGAGCAGGCGCTGCTGGGGGTCCATGGCCGCCGCCTCCTTCGGGGTGATGCCGAAGAACGCGGCGTCGAAGGAGTCGATGTCGTCGAGGAACCCGCCCTCGCGGGCATAGGACTTGCCGGGCGCGTCCGGGTCGGGGTCGTACAGCGCCTCGACGTCCCACCGCGCGGCCGGGAACGGCCCGACGGCGTCCCGGCCCTCGGCGACGAGCCGCCACAGCCCCTCGGGGTCGCGGGCGCCGCCCGGCAGCCTGCAGGCCATGGCGACGAGGGCCACCGGCTCCTGCGCGGAGGAGGTGTGCGCGGGCCGTGCGGCCTTCGCCGGACCCGGGCGGCCGAGGACGGTGGTCAGCAGGTGATCGGTGAGCCGGGCCGGGGTGGGGTGGTCGAAGAGGAGGGTGGCGGGGAGCCGGGCACCGATGCGGGTGCCGACGCGGTTGCGCAGGTCGACGGCGGTCACCGAGTCCATGCCGAGGTCGCGCAGCGGCTGGTCGGGGCGGACCGCGTCGGCCGAACGCAGGCCGAGCGCCTGGGCGGCCTCCTCGCGGACCAGGGCGAGGACGCGGGCGGCGCGCTCGGTCCCGGGCAACCGGGACAGCCGGTCGGCGAGGGTGGGTCCGCCCGCCGGGGCGGGCGGCCGTGCGGGCAGCAGGGACCGCCACAGGGCACCGGCGGGCGCCGCGGCGCGCAGCCGGGGCAGGTCGAGGGACCAGGCGATCAGGTGCGCGGTGTCGTGCCGCAGTGCCCGTGCGGTCAGGGCGCCGCCCTGTTCGGGGGTGAGGGCGCGGTGGCCGAGGCGGGCCATGCGCTCCAGGTCGGCGTGCTCGGCGGCCAGCCCCTCCCCCGCCCAGGCGCCGTAGGAGACGGAGAGGGCGGGCAGGCCGGACGCGCGCCGGTGATGGGCGAGCTGGTCGAGGAAGGCGTTGGCGGCGGCGTAGTTGGCCTGCCCCGGGGTGCCGACGACGCCCGCGGCGGAGGAGACGAGGAGGAACAGGCCGAGGTCGAGGCCCGCGGTGAGGCGGTGCAGGTGGGCGGCGCCGTCGGCCTTCGGGCGCAGGACCTCGGCCAGCCGCTCCGGGGTCGTCTCGGCGAGCACGCCGTCGGCCAGGACGCCGGCGCAGTGGACGACGCCGCGCAGGGGGGCCTCGTCGCCGGCGCGGGCGAGGACGTCCGCGAGGGCGGCTTCGTCGGCGACGTCGCAGGCGGCGACCTCCACCTG
Organism: Streptomyces sp. NPDC056628; assembly: GCF_042792555.1. Classification (NCBI taxonomy): domain Bacteria; kingdom Bacillati; phylum Actinomycetota; class Actinomycetes; order Kitasatosporales; family Streptomycetaceae; genus Streptomyces; species Streptomyces sp. NPDC056628. Next base: position 45,137 of record NZ_JBHTWG010000036.1, on the reverse strand, counting down.
GGCGCCGAGCGCGCTCAGTTCGGCCGTCGCCCCGACGGCACGCGGGTCCTCGGGTCCCTGGCGTGACGTCAGCAGCAGGCGCGGCACGCCGTGTTCGGCGAGAAGGCGGGCGATCCTGTGGCCCACGGCACCGAGGCCGCCGGTGATCAGCACGGTGCCGTCGGTGGGGATCGCGGGCTGGGCGCCGGGCGGGGCGGGACGGGCCCGGACGAGGCGGGGTGCGAGGAACCGCCCGTCGCGCACGGCGAGTTCGGGCTCGCCGGTGTCCACGACGGCGGAGAGCGGCAGGTCCCCGTCGTCCGTGTCCACGTCGACGAGGGTCAGCCCCAGGTCCGGGTGTTCGGCGCGCGCGCCGCGGACCAGGCCCCACAGCACGGACTGCGCGTACCCGGCGGCGGTGTCCGTGTCCGTGGCCGCGACGGCGCCCGTGGTGACCCAGACGGTGCGCGCGGGGGCCTCGTCCGGCGGGAGGGCGATCAGTGCCCGCAGTTCGCTCAGCGCGGCCGCCGCCGTCGCGTGGGCGGTGGCGGCCGGGTCGGCAGCGGGCTCCGGGGCGGGCCACCGGCGCACCACCGTGCCGGCGGGCTCCTCCGCCGATCCGGCGCCGGCCGTGCTCACCGGGGTCCAGGCGAGCTCGTACAGATGGCGGTCGTGCTCCGGGCCGCCGGTCAGCTCGGCCGGGTGCGCGGCCCGCAGGCGCACGCCCTCCAGCCGGCCGGCCGGGAAGCCGTCGGTGTCCCACAGGGTGACGTCCAGGACGACGTCCTCGCCGGGTTCCTGGGTCCGGCGTACGACGGCGACGAGGTCCGTGGCCCCGCCGGGCGGCAGGACGCAGCGGCCCATCGCGACCGGCAGCAGCGCCCGGCCGTCGTGCGGTTCGAGGGCCGCGGCCACCTGCAGGGCGGCGTCGAGGAGGGCGGGGTGGACCGGGTAGGGGTCCGCGGTGCCCCGCGCGGTGGCCGGCAGGGAGAGCCGCGCCAGGACGGTCCCGGCGCCGGTCGCGGTGGCCTCGCGTACGCCCTGGAAGGCGGGGCCGTAGCCGAGGCCGAGGGCGGCCAGGCGGGCGTAGGTGCCCTCGTCCCAGGCCGGTGCGGACTCCTCGGGCCAGGTGGGCGGTGCGTCGGCGGACGGCTCGGACGGCTCGGCGGCGGACGCCGTGGCGTGCAGGGTCCAGTCGGCGCTCTCCGGGCCGCGCGGCCGGCTGTGGACGGTGACCTCGGCCGTGGGCCCGTCCGTGCTCACCTCGACGGACACCTCGGTGGTGCCGCTCGCGGGCAGGGTGAGCGGTGTGAGGAGCAGCAGGCCGCAGACGTCGGCGGCGGTGTCCGGGCGGGCCACCGCGAGGGCGGCGCGGCACAGTTCGAGCAGGGTGGTGCCGGAGACGACGGTGCGGCCGTGGACGGTGTGGTCGGCGAGCCAGTCGGCGGTCGACGCGGACCACTCGTCGCGGAAGGTCCAGCGGGTCTCGTCGGCCGAGCGGAGCTGGATGCCGAGCAGCGGGTGCGCGGCCCGGTCGAGGAGTCCCGGCGCGTCCGCCGGGGCGGCGGACCCGATCCAGTGGCGCTGCTCGTCCCAGGCGTAGGTGGGCAGGTCGACGGAGACGGTGGGCGGCACGAGCCGGCGCCAGTCGACGTCGTGGCCGTGGACGTGGAGCGCGGCGGCGGCGCGGTCGAGGCAGGCGGGGCCGTCCTCGTCGCGGCGCAGTGAGCCCACCGTGACCAGGTCCTCGTCGATGGTGCCCAGGGCGGTCAGCAGGGAGGGGTGCGGGGCGAGTTCGAGGAAGCAGCGGTGGCCGTCGGCGATCATGCGCTCGACGGTGGGCGCGAAGCGGACGGGTTCGCGCAGGTTGCGGTACCAGTAGTCGGCTTCCAGTTCGCCGGTGACGGGCGCTCCGGTGACCGTGGAGTACCAGGTGACGGCGGTAGCCTGGGTGAGCACGCCGTCGAGTTCGTCGAGGACGGCGTCGCGCACCGGCTCGACGCGGTCGCTGTGGGAGGCGTAGTCGACGTCGAGGACGCGGGCGAAGACCTGTTCCCGCTCCAGGCCCTCGACCAGGGTCCGCACGGCGTCCGCGGCTCCCGACACCACGGTGGAGCGGCCGCTGTTGACGGCGGCGACGGTGATCCCGCCGCCGTGCCCGCTGATCCGGCGCTCCACCTCGGTGTGCGGCAGCGCGACGACGGCCATGGCGCCGGTGCCGGACAGGTCGGTCAGGGCCCGGCTGCGCAGGGCGACGACGGCGGCGGCGTCGTTGAGGCTGAGGGCACCGGCGACGCAGGCCGCCGCGACCTCGCCCTGGCTGTGGCCGACGACGGCGTCCGGGCGGACCCCGCGGGCCCGCCACACGGCGGCCAGCGACACCATCACGGCGAACAGCACCGGCTGGACGACGTCGACCCGCTCCAGGTCCGGGGCCGCGGGGTCGCCGCGCAGGACGGAGGCCACCGACCAGCCGGTGAAGGGGCGCAGGGCGGCGTCGCAGCGGTCGAGCTCGTCGGCGAACACCGGGTCGCGGTCGAGGAGATCGCGGGCCATACCGGGCCACTGGGAGCCCTGGCCGGGGAAGACGAAGGCCACCTTGCCGGCGCGGGCCGTCCGGGGCGGGCCGGTGACGACGTCGTCGTCGGCCGTGCCCTCGGCGAGCGCGCGCAGGGCGCGCAGCAGGCCGTCCCGGTCGGCGGCCCGGACGACGGCCCGGTGCTCGAAGTGGGTGCGGTGGTGGGCGAGGGTGGCGGCGACGGCGGGCAGGGGCAGCCCGGGCCGGGCGTCGAGGTGGTCGAGCAGCCGGGCCGCCTGGGCGCCGAGCGCCGGGAGGCTGCGCGCGGACAGCGGGAAGAGGGCGGGGGCGGGCGGGGCGGCGGGCCGGGGCGCCGGCGCGTCGGGGGCCTCCTCCAGCACGACGTGGGCGTTGGTGCCGCTGATGCCGAACGCGCTCACCCCGGCGCGCCGCACCCGTCCGGCCTCCCGCGGCCAGGGGTGCGCCTCGTCGAGGACGCGCAGTCCGCCGTGCGCCCAGTCGATGTGCCCGGTCGGCGTCGCGGCGTGCAGGGACGCCGGTATCCGCTCGTGGTGGAGGGCGAGGACGGTCTTGATGACGCCGGCGATGCCCGCGGCGGCCTGGGTGTGCCCGATGTTGGACTTCAGGGACCCGATGCCGAGGGGCCGGCCGGCGGGGCGGTCCGGGCCGAAGACGGCGGCGAGGGCGCGGCCCTCGATGGGGTCGCCGAGCGGGGTGCCGGTGCCGTGCGCCTCGACGTGGTCGATGTCGTGCGGCCGCAGCCCTGCCGCGTCGAGCGCGGCCCGCACCACGCGTTCCTGGGCGGGTCCGCTGGGGGCGCTCAGGCCCTGGCTGCGGCCGTCCTGGTTGATCGCGGAGCCCTTGACGACGGCGAGGACCCGGTCGCCGTCGCGGCGGGCGTCCGCGAGCCGCTTGAGGACGACGACACCGCAGCCCTCCGCCCACACGACCCCGTCGGCGTCGGCGGAGAAGGGGCTGCACCGCCCGGACGGCGACAGCCCGCGCAGCCGGCTGAACTCGACGTGCCCGCGCGGGGTGAGCAGCAGGGTGGCGCCGCCGGCCAGGGCGAGGTCGCACTCGCCGCCCGCCAGTGCCTGTGCCGCCAGGTGCAGGGCGACCAGGGAGGAGGAGCAGGCGGTGTCGACGGTGACCGCGGGTCCGCGCAGGCCGAGGGTGTAGGCGATCCGGCCGGAGGCGACGCTGGGCGCGGTGCCGGTGCCGACGTGCCCGTCGAGCTGGCCGAGGCCCGCCGAGGCCAGGTAGCCGCCGTCGTACAGGCCGGCGTAGACGCCGGTGGAGCTGCCGTTCAGGGTGGCGGGGACGATGCCGGCGCGTTCGACGGCCTCCCAGCTCGTCCGCAGCAGAAGCCGCTGCTGCGGGTCCATGGCCGCCGCCTCGCGCGGGGAGATCCCGAAGAACGCGGCGTCGAAGCGGTCGATGCCGTCAAGGTAACCGCCCCGCAGGGAGTACGCCTTGCCCGTCGCCTCCGGATCGGGGTCGTACAGGTCCCGGGTGTCCCAGCGGCCCGCCGGCACGTCGCCGACGGCCTCCCGGCCCGCGTCGAGGAGCCGCCACAGCGCGTCGGGGTCGTCGGCGCCGGGCAGCCGGCAGGCCATGGAGATGATGGCGATGTCGTCGTGGCGCTGCGGGGCCGCGCCGACGGGGTCCCGGGGTGCGGCGGGGGCGGCCGGGCCGTCGTCCAGGGCCGCTTCGGCGAGCGCCGCGACCGTGGGGTGGTCGAAGACCAGGGAGGGGTCGAGGGTCCGGCCGGTCAGCGCGGACAGCTCGGCCGCCAGGGCCACCAACTGGCGCGACCCCAGGCCGAGTTCGGCGAGCGGCCGGTCGGGGTCGACGGTGTCCGGGTCGAGTCCGGTCGCCTGGGCGACGGCCGACTCCAACCAGGCCCGGACGTCCTGGGGGGTGCGCAGGGGCGGATCGGGGAACTGCTTCGGGGACTCGTGCGCAGGCATGGAGACAGATGTCCTCGTGGGTCGCGGAGAGGAGGCCGCGGTGTACGGGGGCGCGTGGGCCCGCGGCCGCGGTGTGCGTCGTACGGCGCGCGCGGCGGCGTACGGCGGGGCGGGGCGGCGTCAGCCGAGGGCGGGTTCCCCGATCCGGGCGAGGGTGCCGCCCAGGTGGGCCGCCCGGGAGGCGTGGCGCTGGATCTTGCCGCTGGAGGTCTTGGGGATGGTGCCGGGCCGGACGAGGACCACCTCGCGCACCGCGATGCCGTGGGCCTCCGCGATGGCGCTGCGGACCACGTCGGTGATCTTCTCCGCCTCGCCCGCCGCGTCCGGGGCGATCTCGGCGACGAGAACGGCCTGTTCGGTGCCGGCCGCGGTGTCGTCGCCGGCCGGAATGTCCACGCCGAAGGCGGCGGTGCAGCCGGGGCGCAGGGCCGGGTGGGCGGTCTCCGCGGTCAGTTCGAGGTCCTGCGGGTAGTGGTTGCGGCCGTCGACGACGATGAGGTCCTTGAGGCGTCCGGTGACGAACAGTTCGCCGTCGCGCAGGAATCCGAGGTCGCCGGTGCGCAGGAAGCGGCCCTCGTGTCCGGCGAGGCGGGCCCGGAAGGTCTCGCGGGTGGCGAGGGCGTTGCGCCAGTAGCCCTTGGCGACGCTCGCGCCGGACACCCAGATCTCGCCGACCTCGCCGTCGGGGAGTTCCTCGCCGCGCTCGGGGTCGGCGACGACGACGGTGAGTGCGGGCGCCGGGCGGCCGGAGCCGACGGCGGCGGTGTCGGGCCGTCCGTCGGGGGGCGGGAGCAGGGTGGGCGCGGTGCCCGGGGTGCCGCCGCTGACCATGAGGGTGGCCTCGGCCAGGCCGTAGCAGGGGTACAGGGCCTCGCGGCGGAAGCCGGCCGGGGCGAAGGTGTCGGCGAAGCGCCGCAGGGTGGCGGCCCGCACGGGTTCGGCGCCGTTGAAGGCCACCTTCCACGCGCTCAGGTCGAGGCCGTCGAGGAGTTCGGGGGTGGCGTGCCGCAGGCTGAGTTCGTAGGCGAAGTTGGGGCCGCCGCTGGTGTGCGGGCGGTAGCGGCTGACGGCGGTGAGCCAGCGCTGCGGCTGCTGCAGGAAGTGCAGCGGGGAGAACAGGGTGGCGGTGACGCCGAGATAGACGGTGTTGAGGACCGGGCCTATGAGGCCCATGTCGTGGTAGACGGGCAGCCAGCTGACGAACATCTCGTGTCCGTGCTCGGCGACGGCGTCCGGGGTGTGCCCCATGCGCTCGGTGATGATCCGCTCGTTGTCGAGCAGGTTGCCGTGGGTGACCATCACGCCGCGGGGCGCGGAGGTGGAGCCGGACGTGTACTGGAGGAAGGCGACCGAGTCGGCGTCCAGGTCGGGTTCGTGCCAGGCGCCGGCCGCGTCGTCGGGGATGTCCTCGGTGGCCACGCAGGTCAGTCCGGCGAGCTCGGGCAGGTGCTCCGTCAGGCCGGTCAGCGTCTCGATCACCTCGCGGCCACCCAGGATCACCTGGGCGTCGGCGTCGGCGATCAGCCGCCGCATCCGGGTCAGGGCGCGGTGGTTCCCCGCGCGGCCGTGCGGGGGGACGCCGGGGACGGCGACGACACCGGCGGCGAGGCAGCCGAGGTAGCCGCAGACGAACTCCAGGCCGGGCGGGTACAGGAGCATGGCCCGGCCGCCCGTCAGGCCGCGCTCCTGGAGCCAGGCGGCGATCGCGCGGGAGCGCCGGGCGAGCCGGCCGTAGGAGATCTCCTGGATCTCGCCGTCGCAGTCGCCGGTGACGAGGTATCGGTAGGCGGTGCGCTCGGGGTGGCGCCCCGAGTGCTCGGTCAGAAGGTCGACCAGGGATCGCACCATGTCGCGAGTCTCACCTGTCTGGATCGGTGGGCGAAGAAGGAAGCTCGAGGGTCACGTGCCGGACACGTGCAGACGCCTCGGTCGCCCGGGCCCCCTTGCCCGGCCGTCCGTCTCGACGACCCGCCGAGGAGTCACGGCGCTGGTCCGCCGTCTCCTCGTGTCCCCCCGCATCAATGTGCTACCGGTGAGTAGCACCGTAGCAAGCCTGTCCGGTCCGATGGGCCGAACAGATGTAAACCCTACGTGTCGAACGGGTGTTGGCGAAGCGGGGGTCCGTCCGGGGCCTCGCGCGCGCCCGCCCGGCGGCACGCGGCACACCCGATCCGGGACCGCAATTGCGACAGTCCGCGACAGATGCGAGCAGACTCGCGATGCATTTGAACCCAAGTATTCGCCGACCGTGTGAGATCGATCGATGACGGTGTGTACTGTGCTCCGAGCGCCGCGCGTCACGGTCTCGCGACGAGGCCTGCCCGACTGCCCCGAACCGACCTTCTGGGAAACCGACTCGATGATCGAATTACCGGACCTGGTGACCGGCGGGCTCGCCGTCGGCATGCTGTCGGCGCTCGCCCTGGGCTGCCTGCTGCTGCGCGCACAGCGCCAACAGGCCCGCCAGCGCGCCGAGATCGGCCGGTTGCGCGCCCGACTCGACGAGACCGCTTGGGCGTTGGCCGACGAGGTCGAGCACCTCGCGGCGCGGCGCCTGCCCGCCGCCGCCCGGCAGCAGACCCACGCGAACGTCGCCGTGCCCGGCCCGCTGCGCCCCCAGACCTCCGGCACCCCCCTCGGCCTCGCGCTGGAGCACGTCCTGGACGCCCTGCGCGCCGAACTCACCGCGCAGCGCACCCGGATCGACGCGGCCGCCCAGGCCGGTATGCGCGGCGCGACACGCGAGATCCAGGCGGCCCTCTACCGTCTGCAGGACGCGCTGCGCGGACTGCAGCAGAAGTACGACGACCCCGAGCTGACGCAGACGCTGTTCCAGCTCGACCACGAGAACGAGCAGTCGCTGCGGCGCGCGCAGGTCGCCGCCGTGGTGTGCGGAGCCTGGGTCGGACTCGCGCGCGAGGAGTCGCACCTGGTGGACGCGGTGACCGGCGGCCAGGCACGGCTCGCCGGCTACCACCGGGTCCGGGTCCACAACCATCTGGAGGCGGGCACCGCGCTGGTGTCCCACGCCGTGGAGCCGGTCGCGATCATCGTCGCCGAACTCCTCGACAACGCGCTGCGGCACTCCGCGCCCGACACCGACGTCGTCGTCAACCTGGAACACGTCCACCACGGGGTGTGCGTCACGGTCGACGACGCCGGCCTGGGCATGACCCAGGACGAACGCGCCCGTGCGCAGCGGCTGGTGGCGGGGTCCGAGCCGATCCTCCTCACCGACCTCGGCGACCCGCCGCGGATGGGGCTGGCCGCGATCGGGCAGCTGACCCGGCAGTTCGACCTGAGCGTCGACCTGTCGTCGCCGTCCCCGTACGGCGGGGTGCGCGCGGTGCTGCGCGTGGACAGCCATCTGCTCGGGCACATCGACCCCGAGGAACGGCCGCCGGCGGCGAGCGCGCCGCGCTCCACCCGCCCGGCGCCCAGGGACGAGCCGGCCGCCGTGCCGGTGTCCGGCGGCACCACCACCGCACGCCCCGGCGAAGCGGCCGACTCCGCCCACGGCTACGGCAACGACCGGCCCGACGGGGAGGCCGGGACCGGGCACCGGGAGCAGGGCGGGACCGGGCGGCTGCCGCAGCGCAGACGCCGTACGCGGGTGACCGCCGCGTCGGAGGAGCCCGCCGCGCCGCAGCCCGCGGCCCACCGCCCGGAGCAGGCGGCCGCCGCGCTCGGGGCGCTGCAGGCGGGCACCGCCGCGGCACGGTCGGCCGCCGGCGGGAGCACCGACGACGCCGGGCCCGCCCAGGCGGAGCCCGACTTCACCGACCCGACCGACCGGACCGGACCGACCGACCGGACCGACCACGAACTGACCGACCACGAAGGGGGAACGGCTCGATGACCAGCCGCGACGCGGGAGACACGGCATGGGTTCTCGATCCCATCCTGGAGGTGCCGCACGTCGTGGCCGCCGTGCTGCTCACCCGGGACGGACTCGTGACCGGCTACACCGACGCGCTGACCCAGGCCTCGGCCGAGCGGGTCGCCGCGATCACCAGCACCGTGCAGGGCGCCTGCCGCACCGCGGCCGCCGCGTTCGCCGACCGGGAGCGGGCCGAGGTGCGCCAGGTGGTCATCGAGTCCGACCACGGCTATGTGCTGATCGTGCCGACGGACCACGGCACCTGTGTGGCCGCCTACGGCGACCAGGAGGTACGGCTCGACCTGCTCGCGCACCGCGTGCACTCGCAGGTGGCGCGGCTGGGCGAGAAGGCGATGGCCGCCGCGCCACGAGGCGGCGACGGCGGCGCGCCGGCATGACCGGCCGCGCCGGTGGCCGCCCCTTGGTCCCCGCGTACCTGTCGACCGGCGGGGTGGCCCGGCCCAGCCGGCCGCACCTGGAGCGGCTGTCGGTGCTCACCCGCGCCGACGCGCCCGCTCCCGCAGGTCTGCCCGCCGCCCAGCTCGCCCTGCTGGACGCGCTGGAGGACGGCTCGCTGACGGTGGTGGAGGCGGCGGCGCTGCTGCGGCTCCCGGTGTCGGCGGTGCGCGTCCTGGCGGGCGGCCTCATCGACCGGGAGCTGGCGTCGGCCCGCGCGCCGATCCCGCCCGCCGCACGCTTCGACCCCGACCTGCTGAAGAGAGTGGCCGATGGCCTTCGCGCCCTCAAGCACGCCTAGCGACGCCCGCGCCACCGCGGGACCGTCCGACGACGTCCATCTCCCCGACACCGCACGGGACCTGGTCAAGATCCTGGTGACCGGGCCGTTCGGGGTGGGCAAGACGACCCTGATCGGTTCCGTCTCCGAGATCCGGCCCCTGCACACCGAGGAGCCGCTCAGCGAGGCGTCCGCCCCGCTCGACGACATCGCCGGGGTGCGGGACAAGTCGACGACCACCGTGGCGGTGGACTTCGGCCGGATCAGCCTGCCCGGCGGGGTCGTCCTCTACCTGTTCGGCACCCCCGGGCAGGAGCGGTTCCGGCCCCTGTGGGACGACATCGCCTACGGCGCCCTGGGCGCCCTGGTCCTGGTCGACAGCCGGCGCGTCGACGCCTCGTTCGACGTGCTGGGACTCGTGGAGGAGACGGGACTGCCGTACGCCGTCGCCTTCAACACCTTCCCGGACGCGCCCCGGCACCACACGGAGGCCGAGCTGCGCGCCGCCCTGGACCTGGCGGACGGCACCCCGATGGTCACCTGCGACGCGCGGGACGCCGACTCGTCCGTCGACGCGCTCCTCGCCCTCGTCCAGCACCTGATCGACCGCGACACCCCGGAGGACCGGTGACCGTCCACTCCCCCGACCTGGACAGCTTCTCCCGCGCGACGCCGGTACGGCTGTGGGAGGACGGCTTCGCGCTCGACCCCTACCGCTACTACGAGGCGCTGCGCGCCCAGGGCCCGGTCGGCTGGGGCGAGTTGGCGCCCGGCGTACCGGCGTACGTCGTCACCGGCCGGCGCGCGGCACTGGACCTGCTGCACGACACGGAGGCGTTCTCGCACGACCCCCGGCCCTGGGAGGCGACGGTCGCCGACGACTCGCCGATCCTCGGCATGATGCGCTGGCGGCCCAACACTCTGTTCGCCGACGGCGCCGCCCATGTGCGGTACCGCACCTCGCTGATCGACACCTTCGACCGGATCGAACCGCACGACCTGCGGGCCCGCGTGCACCGCGCGGTGCGGGTGCTGGCCGGGCGGTTCGGCCCGAAGGGCGAGGCCGATCTGGTGGGCGAGTTCGCGCGGCCGCTGATGGCGCTGGTCTTCAACAGCCTCTTCGGGCTGCCGGACAGCCAGAGCGACCGGCTCGACGTGGCGCTGGGCAAGATGATGGAGGGCGGCGCCGAAGCCGCCGAGGGCGAGGCGGAGTACGGCGGCTATGTGATGGAGCTGATCGCCGCGAAGGCCGCGGCACCCGGCGACGACCTGCCGAGCCGGCTCCTCGACCATCCGGCCGGCCTCACCCCGGAGGAGGTCACCTGGCAGGTGTTCCTCACCCTGGGCGCCGGGCACGAGCCGACCGCCAACCTGGTGTCGAACGCCCTGTCGCGCATCCTCGGCAACCCGCGGTTCTACTCGACGCTCACCAGCGGCGCCCGCCCGGTGATGGACGCGGTCGTGGAGGTGCTGCACCACGAGACGCCGCTGGCCAACTACGGCATCCACTACGCCCGCAGGCCCCTGTCGTTCCACGGCGCCTGGATCCGGGCGGCGGTCCCGCTGGTGATCTCGTACGGGGCGCTCGCCCACTTCGCGGAGCGGGACGCCCCCGGCGAGCGGCACCCCCGCGACGCCTCCCACCTGTCCTGGTCGGCGGGGCCGCACGCCTGCCCGGTGCGCCAGCACACGCTGCTCATCGCCACCGAGGCCATCGAACGGCTCACCCAGTGGCTGCCCGACCTGGAGCCGGTCCTGCCGCGGGAGCGCCTGACCTGGCGGCCCGGACCGTTCCACCGCTCACTGACCTCGCTGCCCGTCCGGTTCAGTCCCCGCTCACCCGACCAGCCAGGAGGCCCGTCGTGACCGTGACCGACCGCATCGCCATCGACCCGTTCGGAGCCGACATCCCCGGCGAGAGCGCCCGGCTGCGCGCCCTCGGCCCGATCGTGCCCGTCGAGCTGCCCGGCGGCATCCCGGCCTGGGCCCCGACGACGTACGACACGCTGCGGAAACTGATCCTCGACCCCCGGGTCAGCAAGGACCCCCGGCAGCACTGGCGGCTGTGGTCCGAGGTGGGCGAGCACCCCTCCTGGGGCTGGATCCTGGGCTGGGTCGGCGTGGTCAACATGCTGTCGACGTACGGCGGCGACCACGCGCGGCTGCGCAAGCTGGTCGCGCCGAGCTTCACCCAGCGGCGCACGGAGATCATGCGCCCTCGCGTGGAGGCGATCACCGCGGAGCTGCTGGACGCGCTCGACGAGGGCGGCGACGCGGTCGACCTGAAGGCGGCGTTCGCCCACCCGCTGCCGATGCGCATGATCTGCGAGCTGTTCGGCGTGCCGGACGAGCTGCGCGAGGACACCGCCACGCTCATCGCGGCGATCATGGACACCTCCGACCCGACGCCGGAGCACGCCGCGTTCGTGCAGGAGCGGATCGGCTCGGTGCTGGGCGCGCTCATCGCCCACCGGCGGCAGCACCCGGGCGACGACCTGACGACCGAGCTGATCCGGGTGCGCGACGAGGACGGCGACCGGCTCAGCGACGAGGAACTGCTCTACACGCTGCTGCTGGTGATCGGCGCCGGCTTCGAGACGACGGTGAACCTGATCGGCAACGCCGTCGTCGCCCTGCTCACCCATCCCCGGCAGCTGGCGGCCGTGCGGTCCGGGGAGATCGGCTGGGACGCGGTGATCGACGAGACGCTGCGCGTGCACCCGTCGATCGCCTCGCTGCCGCTGCGGTTCGCCGTGACCGACCTCGAGGTCGGGGACGTGACGATCCCGGCCGGGGACGCCATCATCACGACGTACGCCGCCGCCAATCTGGATCCCGCGCACTACGGGCCGGACGCGGACGGCTTCGACGCCGCGCGCGGGGCCGACGACCATCTGTCGTTCGGGATCGGGGTGCACCGGTGCATCGGTGCCCCGCTGGCCCGGCTGGAGGCCCTGACCGCGCTGCCCGCGCTCTTCGACCGGTTCCCCGGACTGCGCCCGGCCGCCGGCGAGGGGGAGCTGCGCCAGGTGCCGTCGTTCATCGCGTTCGGATGGCAGGAGATACCGGTGCGGTTGCGCGGCTGACGCGGAACCCGCGCGGGGACGCGACCGGTCCCCCGTTCCGGTCGTGCCCCCGCAGTGCGTAGACCGTACGGCGCCCGCGCGCGTCGTGTGTATCGCGTCGGTGCCCGCTGAGCGGCCACCAGGACTCACCTGTGCACAGCCGCGTCCTGAACGCCCGCTTTTGTCGCGTGCAGGGCGGGAGGTTCCAGGTCACCGAGCGCCAGGTGCGCCAGGACGACCTCGTAGAGATCGCTGCCGCCGGCCAGGAGCCTGCGCTCCAGGACGGGCTCGGCGCTGCGGACGTGCTCGCGCACGGTCTGCGCGTGGACGCCGAGGCGCTGCGCGGCCCGTTCGGCGTTGCCGCCCTCGGCTATCCAGGCGCGCAGCGTGCGGCGCAGGTCGCGGGTGTCCTGGTCGAGACGGGACAGGAGGTCGTGCGCCCAGGTGACCATGGCGGGCCCGGACAGCAGGTCGCGCAGCGAGACGGGGTCGTCGTGCGGGGCGACCTGGTCGGCGGGCGCGCCGGCCAGGCCCTCCTGGGTGTTGAGCGCGACGTGGACGACGGCCCGGGCGGTCAGGTCGGTGAAGCGGGTGCTCAGCAGGGTCTCGACCCGCTCCATGCGGGCGCGCACGGTGTTGCGGCTGACGCCGAGCACCTTGGCCGCGTTCACGGCGGTGAACTCCAGGCCGAGCCGGGTGGTGGCGAGCAGTTCGGCGCGGGTGTGGTGCGGCAGCGCGTCGAGCGGGCGCAGCACCCGGGCCGTCCAGCAGCGCAGGGCCGCCGGGTCGACGAGGCGTTCGGGGTGGGTGCGCTCGGCGTAGACGGCCGCCTTGTCGGGCCGGAAGTGGGCGACGGCCAGCGCGCTCACGGCCTGCCCGTACGCGGTGGCCGTGCGCACCAGGGCCTGCCGGGCGCTGCCGCCGAGGAAGGTCCGCGGACGCGGGCCGACCAGCGAGCGCAGCTCGCGGGCCTCGGTCTCGCCGGGGGTCACGACGATGACGTGCTCGTCGACCGCCGGGCACAGCACGACCAGCGCCCGCTCGCCGGTGGCGTCGATGCACTCCCCGGCGAGCCGGTCGCGTTCCTCGGCGCTGCCCTCGACGACGTAGACGCACGCGGTGTCGGTGTCCAGCAGCCCGGGCCACAGCCCGGCCGCGACCCGGCGCGCGGACACGGTGTCCTCCACCATCAGCAACTGCAGGATCGCCAGGCGCAGATCGGAGGTCGCCCGTTCCAGACGGCGTCCCGCGGCGGTGGTCTCGCCGGCCCTGAGCAGGAGTTCCAGGACGTGGGCGGTGTGGCCGACGATGTCCGCCGCCCGCCGGTCGAAGGGCTCCGCGCGGGACACGGCGAGGACGCCCGCGGCCGGCGGGTCCGGGCAGGCGACCCGGGCCAGCCGCAGATGACGCCCCCGGCCCTCCCAGGCGGCCGACGCGATCCGGCCGGCGGCGACGGCGTCGACCAGCTGCTCGCCCATGGGTGGCCGGGTGCCGGCGACGAGGGCGCCGGACGGGTCCAGGAGGCAGGCGGTGCCCCGCACGGCGTCCGCGAGCCAGGCCACGACGCGGCCGACGTCCCGGCCGTGCGGCCGCAGGTGCTCCAGCAGCTCCTGCGCCCATGCCGAAGGCCCGGCGTCGCTCACCCCCGCCTGCCCGGCTCCGTCCTCTCCGCCAGCCATGTCGGCCTTCACCTCGTCTTGCGGTTCTGCGCTTCGTTCACGTACCGGTCGGGGACGTTACCTCACGCCCGCGCGGCGAGCCGGTGCCGTGGGAGTGCGGGGCCGCCCCGGGGATAGGCTCGGCCAATGGCGAAGTACTACGACGTGCACCCCGACAATCCGCAGCCGCGCACCATCGCGCAGATCGCCGAGAGCGTCCGTTCCGGTGCGCTCATCGCGTACCCGACGGACTCCTGCTACGCGCTGGGCTGCCGGCTGGGCAGCCGTGACGGCATCGACCGCATCCGGTCCATCCGCCGCCTGGACGACCGGCACCACTTCACCCTCGTCTGCCAGGACTTCGCGCAGCTCGGCCAGTTCGTACGGATCGACAACGACGTCTTCCGCACGATCAAGGCGGCGACGCCCGGCAGTTACACGTTCATCCTCCCGGCGACCCGGGAGGTGCCCCGCATGCTGCAGCACCCGAAGAAGAAGACGGTCGGTGTGCGCATCCCGGACCACGTCGTCACCCAGGCGCTGCTCGCCGAGCTGGGGGAACCGCTGCTGTCCAGCACGCTGCTGCTGCCGGACGAGGAGGAGCCGCTGACCCAGGGCTGGGAGATCAAGGACCGGCTCGACCATGTGCTGGACGGGGTCGTGGACTCCGGGGAGTGCGGCACCGAGCCGACGACGGTGATCGACTTCTCGTCCGGCGAGCTGGAGATCGTGCGCGTCGGCGCGGGGGACACGTCCCGGTTCGAGTAAAGGCGCCCCCAAGGAGCTGGGGCTGCCGGGGGCCGCGGGACCGTGCGTGACACCATGTGCGCGGTCCGGCCCCGCCGGGCCGCTGACCTGTTTCGCCGTGCGATCGCAGAGAGGGCGCCCCCACATGACCTCCGTCCAGGGCAACGTTGTCGACATCCCCACCGAGGACGGCGTCGCCGACGCCTACCTGGCCCGTCCCGCCGACGGCGGGCCCCGGCCCGCGGTCCTGCTCTACATGGACGCGTTCGGGCTGCGGCCCCGGCTGGAGGCGATGGCCGACCGGCTCGCCGCCGCCGGGTACGCGGTGCTGGTGCCGAACCTGTTCTACCGGGCCGGCCGGGCTCCGGTGCTCGACCTGCCCGAGTTCATCGACACGGCGGCCCGGCCGGACATCTTCGAGACCCTCGGGCCGATCATGCAACAGCTGACCCCCGAGGCGGCGATGCGGGACGCCGGCGCCTATCTGCGGTGGCTGGAGTCGTGCCCGGCCGCGGCGGACGGTCCGGTCGCCCTGACCGGCTACTGCATGGGGGCGCGGCTGTCGCTGCTGACCGCCGGCACCTACCCGGACCGGGTCGCCGCCGCGGCCGGCTTCCACGGCGGCCGGCTCGCCACCGAGGCGCCGGACAGCCCGCACCTGGTGGCCGGACGCGTCACCGCGGAGCTGTACTTCGGGCACGCGGACGGCGACCCGTCCCTGCCGCCCGAGCAGATCGAGCGCCTGGAGAAGGCCCTCACCGAGGCGGATGTCCGGCACCGCTGCGAGGTGTACCCCGGCGCCGGCCACGGCTTCACCCAGTCCGACACCGCCGCCTACGACCGCGCGGCGGACGAGCGCCACTGGGCGGCGCTGCTCGACCTGCTCGACCGCACGTTCTGAGCGGCCGGTCCGGGTGACGGGGGCGGGCTCCCCCGTCGCCCGATCATTGTTACGGTGCACCGGTGTCTGTCTCCTCACGTGATACCGCGGAAGGCGCCGGCTGGGGCGCGGCCGAACCCGGCACCTACAAAGGGCTGATGCCGCCCGGGGGCCGGAAGATCTCCTGGCTCGACCCCCGGATGCTGTGGGCGGCCCGCAACGGCGTGCTGGCCTCCTGGTTCGGGGATCCCACCGGCCGTACCCGCTCCCGGTGGGTGGCCCAGCGGGCGGCCGCCGGCGCACCGGCCGACAAGGTGATCCGGCGCGACGACCCCGACCGGTTCTCCTTCCTCGTCATCGGCGACACCGGCGAGGGCGACGACCCCCAGTACGCGGTCGTGCCCGGGCTTCTGAGGGAGGGTCAGGACACCCGGTTCGCGGTCCTCGCCAGCGATGTCATCTACCCGGTGGGCGGCGCCGACGACTACGGACCGAAGTTCTTCCGGCCGTACCGGGACTACCGGGCGCCCATCTACGCGATACCCGGCAACCACGACTGGTACGAGGACCTGACCGCGTTCATGCGGGTGTTCTGCGACGACGCCCCGCCGCTCGCCCCGGAGCCCGCGCCGCGCCCGCTCAGCCGGGCCTGGCTGCGGTCGCTGCTGTGGCACCGGCCGCGCGAGAACGACGTTCAAGAGCTCGACGAGGCACGGAAGTTGCGGTCGGACCCCGCCCAACTGGCCGTCCAGCCCGGCCCGTACTGGGCGATCGACTCCGGGCCGATCCGGATCGTCGGTATCGACACGGGGCTGCTCGGGACGATCGACGCCGAACAGGGCGCGTGGCTGCGCGAGGTGTCGAAGGACCCCCGCCCGAAGATCCTCGTCACGGGTTCGCCGCTGTACGTCGACGGCGAGCACCACCCCTGCGTCATCGAGGGCGGCGGCACGGTGGACGACATCGTCCGCGATCCGGCCCACCGCTATGTGGCGGCGATCGGCGGCGACATCCACAACTACCAGCGCTACCCGGTGCGGGTGGGCGACCGCACGATCCAATACGTCGTCGCGGGCGGCGGCGGCGCCTTCATGCACGCCACGCACACCATCCCGAAGGTCGACGTGGCGGGCGTCGGCGAGGACGACTTCCGCTGCTATCCGCTGCGCGGCGACTCCCTGGCGTTCTACAGCACGCTGTACGGCCGGCGGCTGCGGCTGCGCCGCTTCTTCACCCTGACCGAGGCCGAGGCGGCGGCCGTCGTCGCCGAGCGCCTGGGGATGCGGCTGACCCGCGCGCAGCAGACCACGGCACGCGTCACCCGGCGGGTCCGGCTGGTGGCCGCCCTGCTCGGCGCGGGCCGCCGCCCCGACCGCGGCGCCCGGCTGCGCCTGCCGGTGCGCAAGCTCTACACACAGCTGTTCTCGCCGAGTTCGGCGACGTACAGCCCGCCGTTCTTCAAGTGCTTCCTGCGGCTTGACGTCGGCCCGGAGGCCGTCCGGCTGCGCTGCCACGCCGCGACGGGGAACCTCGCCCAGGAAGTCGACCCCCCGGTGGAGGACGAGGTGACGATCCCGCTGGTCTGAGGCGCGAGGGCGGGAACATCTCCGTCCGGGACGGCGTTGCCCGAGCCGTACGGCTTCGATCACGAGGTCATCGGACGACGGAGGGTCTGTGGCACCCATCTCCCGCCCCTTGCGCAAGCTGGGCTTCCTCACCATCGGACTGTTCGACGAGGCGGACCCGGCCCGCGGCCACGAGTCCACCCTGGAGCTCATCGAGCTGGGCGAGCGCCTCGGCTTCGACAGCGCGTGGCTCCGCCACCGGCATCTGCAGTACGGCATCTCCTCCCCCGTCGCCGTCCTGGCCGCCGCCTCGCAGCGCACCCGCCGGATCGAGCTCGGCACCGCGGTGATCCCGCTCGGCTGGGAGAACCCGCTGCGCCTCGCCGAGGACCTCGCCACCGTCGACCTGCTGTCCGGCGGGCGGCTCAACCCCGGGGTGAGCGTGGGCCCGCCGATGCACTACGACCGGGTCAAGGAGGCCCTGTACCCGGACACCGCCGACGCCGAGGACTTCGGGTACGAGCGGGTACGGCGGCTGCTGGACTTCGTGCGGGGCGAGCGGGTCACGGACTTCAGCGGCACGGAGGGCTTCGAGGTGTTCTCCGACCGGGTGCAGCCGCACTCCCCGGGGCTGGGCGGCCGCATGTGGTACGGCGGCGCCGGCCTGCGTTCGGCCGGCTGGGCGGGCGAACACGGGATGAACCTGCTGACCAGCAGCGTCGTCAGGGTGGAGGACGAGCAGGAGGGCGCACCCGACTTCGCGCGGATCCAGCTGTCCCACATCCGCGCCTTCCGGGAGCGCCACCCCGACGGGGAGCGCGCCCGGGTGTCCCAGGGCCTCGTCGTCATCCCGACCGACTCGGCGACGCCCGAACAGCGGGCCCGGTACGAGAAGTACGTCGCCGAGCGCATGCCCCGCACCGCCTCCCCGCAGGGCCCGGCGCGGCTGCTGTTCGCGCCGGACCTCCTCGGCACCTCCGAGGAGATCGCCGAACGCCTCCACGCCCACGCGGCGTTCCGCGAGGTGGACGAGGTGGCGTTCGCCCTGCCGTTCACGTTCGGGCACGACGACTACGTGCAGATCCTCACGGACATCGCGACCCGGCTCGGTCCGGCGCTGGGGCGTCCGGCGCCCTGAACCGGTCGGCCGGGACCTCGTGGTCCAGCAGGTGCAGCGGGGCGGCCGCCACCCCGGCCGCCTCGACGGCGTCCCAGTGGGCGAGTGCCCGGGACAGGTCCACCAGGCCGTGCGTCAGCGGCAGGCCGCCGGGGTCCCGGCCCGGTTCCGTCGTGCGGTGGGCGTGCAGCAGCGACTCCAGCCGGCAGGAGGCCAGGGTGCCCGGGATGCCGGGGCGCCCGGCGAAGCCGGCGGCGGCGACGTCCGGGAGGTCCTCGCCGAGCCGGGTCCGGGTGGCGCCGACGTCCAGCAGGCCACCGCCGACGACCAGCACATCGCCCCGCTCGGTCATGCGCTCCAGCGCCCGCGCGGTGTCGAAGCAGTGCGGGAAGGAGTCGTCGACCAGGACCGTGCCGGGCCGCAGCCGGCCGACGTCCACGAGCGCCGACGGGCCGCTGACGGCGGTCACGATCACCTCGCTCGCGTAGACCTCGTCGGGCAGTTCGGGGCCCGACTCCACGATCCGTACGGGCAGGCCGGGGTACCGGTCCGTCAGCTCCGCCGCCAGCCGTTCGAGCCGCGGCCCGCTGCCGGGCAGGTCGCACAGCACGAGGCGGGCCGGCGGGCGGGGTGACCGCGCCAGCAGCAGCCGCAGCGCCGAGGTGCCGATCGAACCGCAGCCGACGACGGCGAGGGACAGCCGGTCGAGCCGGCCCCCGGTGGCGTCGAGGGCGGCGTGCACGGTCTTCACGACGGCGACGGTCGTCGTGGCGTGCCCCGTGGTGATCGCCGCGTCCGTCCGGGCCTCCCGCAGCACGTCGAAGCCGTAGCCGGTGAGGGACGGGATCGTCCCGGCGAGCGAGACACAGCGGGCGCCGAGCGCGGCCGCGTGCTCGACGGCCCGCGCGGTGCGGGCCGCGAGGTCTCCGGCGGCGGCCAGTTCGTCGGCGAACAGCGGCAGGGCGACGAAGCCGGACAGGCCCAGCGGGGTGCCGGTGCGCTCCAGCAGCCGGGCCCGGCCGTCCGGGAACAGCAGGCCGCGGATCTCCTCACGGCCGGGACGCGGGGTGCCGGGCGGCAGTCCGGCGAGGGCGGCGAGGTGCCCCGGGGCGGGCAGACAGCCGACGAGCGCCGCGTCCAGCGCCGGGGCCCGGCGGCTGCGGGCCGCGCCGGCCCGCAGCTCCTCGTGGATCCGTTCGGCCAGCTCGGCGGCCCGGCCGGCCGTGAGCGCCGCCGCGGAGGCGCGGACGGTGACGCGCAGCCGCCGCGCGTCGGGCTCCGGCCGTACGGCCAGGAACACGTCGGTGCCGGGCGGGGGCGGGGCGATCAGGGTGTCCGACGCGTCGGCGCTCAGCGCCGGCGTGCCGCCGGGCGGCGCGCCCAGCGAGGTGAAGTCGAGGAAGGTGAAGAAGAACTGGGCGTGCCGGGGCAGTCCGGTGGCGAGGTCGGGGCCGGTGGGTCCCTCGGCGCGGGCGAGTTCCGTCTCGGCGGCGATCCGGCGCAGGTCCTCGGCGAAGGCGGGCCGCCGGCCGGGGCCGGCGGGCGGGGCCGGGCGCACCGCGACGGCCTGCGCGAAGGGCCCGAACACCCGGTGCGCGTCCGCGGTGGAGTCCTCGCGTCCGGTGACGGCGAGGCCGATCACCACGTCGCGCTGTCCGGTGAGGTCGGTGAGGGCCCGGTGGTAGGCGGTGAGCAGCGGGGCGTGAAGGGTGCTGTGCGCGGTGCGGGCCAGCCGGCGCAGCCGCCGCGTGGTGGCGGCGTCGACCGTGAACGCGGCGGTGTGCAACCCGGACGGCGCCGACACTCCCTCGCTGCCGGACGGGCGCAACTCGGGCGGGGTGTAGGGGGCGTTCAGCCGGGCCCGGTACGCGTCGGCCCGGGGGCCGGACGGGCGGGGCCGCCCGGCGGACCGGACGACGTGGTCGCGGAAGGTGCTCCGAAGCGGGGGCAGGCCGGGGGGCATCCCCCGGTCGAGGCGGTCGTACACGGTGAGGAGTTCCCCGGCGAGCAGGGCGGCGCTGTAGCCGTCGCCGATGAGGTGGTGGGCGTGGACGAGGAGGACGTGCTCGTCGGGTGCCGTGGTGAACAGGGTCGCCCGCAGCAACGGCCAGGCCCAGGGCTCCAGCCGGCGCCGCCCCTCCTCGGCGATCCGTTCCTCCAGCAGGTCGGGGTGGACGGTCTCCCGCAGGACGGGCAGCCGCAGGGAGTCCGGGAGTTCCTGCTGCACGGGCGGCCGGACCCCGGCCGGGAACACCGTGCGCAGCATGGGGTGCCGGGCCACCAGCACGTCGACGGCCCGCTGGAACAGGTCGGGGCGCAGACGGCCGGTGAGCCGGAACCGGGCGAGCCAGGCGGAGCCGGCGGCCGGGTCGAGGGTGTCGGCGAGGAGGAAGCCCCGCTGGGCCGGTGTGAGGGGGTACGGGCCGGTCGCGGCGGCGGTCGGGACGGCCTCCGGGAGCGGGTCGGCGGCGTCGACGGCCTTCGCCAGCGCGCGCAGCGTGCGGTGGGTGTGGAGGACCGTCGGCCGCGGCACGGCGGGGAGTTCCGCGCGCATCCGGGCGAACAGCTCCAGCACCATGATGGAGTCGCCGCCCAGCTCGAAGAAGTCGTCGTCGGCCGTGACGTCCGGGGCGTCGAGCAGCGCCGCCCAGATGCGGGCGAGGGTGCGCTCGGTCGGCGTGGCGGGCGCCGCTCCCGCCGGCGCGGGGAGCCGGGGGGCCGGGACGGTGGCCGCCGCGGAGTGCCGGGGCACGGGGACGGTGGCCGTACGCGGGGCGCCCGCCTCGCGGGCCAGCCGCTCGCGGTCGATCTTGCCGGTGCCGGTGAGGGGCATCGCGGTGACGCCGTGCACCCGTCCGGGCAGCATGTACGGCGGCAGGGTGCGGGACAGGAACGCCCGCACGGCACGGGTGTCCGGGACCGGAGCGCCCGGCCGGGGTTCGAGGTGGGCGGCCAGGCGTCCCCCGGCGGGCAGGACGGCGGCGCGGGCGATGTCCGGGTGGGACAGCAGGACGGCCTCGATCTCGCCGGGTTCGACCCGGTGCCCGTGGACCTTGACCTGGTCGTCCAGCCGGCCGAGGAAGGCGAGAACGCCGTCCGGGGTACGCCGGACCCGGTCGCCGCTGCGGTACCAGCGCCGGCCCTCGCGCTCGACGAACGCCGCCGCGGTGAGCTCGGCTTCGCCGAGGTACCCGGGTGTCAGTCCCGTTCCGGCGATGAGGAGTTCGCCCGCCTCGCCGGGTGCGCAGGGGCGCAGGCCGGGCGTGACGACGTCCACGTGGGTGCCGGCGACCGGCCGGCCGATGGGCACGTCGCGCAGGTCGTCGGCCGGGCGGGCGTCGAGGATGTGGCAGGTGGCGTTGATGGTGGCCTCGGTGGGCCCGTACAGGTTGGCGACCCGGTGGCCCGGTGCGCCGCCGCACGCGTCGAGCAGGTCGAACCAGCGGCGCACCTGTGCGGCGGGCAGGGCCTCCCCGCCGACGTGCACCCAGCGCAGCGCCGACAGATCGGGGGGCGTCCGGTCCCGCCCGGTCCGGCTCTCGGCGGTGGTGAGCAGCCGTTCCCACAGCGTCGGCACCGAACTCCACACGGTGATCCGGTCGTCGACGACGCGGTCCAGGAGGGCGTCCGGGTCGCGGAGCACGTCCCGGGAGACCGTGTGGACGGTGGCCCCGGCCAGCAGCGGTGCCAGCACCTGCCGTACGGAGGCGTCGAAGCAGACGGACGCCGTCTGCAGAAGCCGGTCCCCGGGACCGTAGCGGAAGGTGTCCAGCGCCCAGTCGAGGTAGGTGAGCAGCGACCGGTGGGTGATCGGGACGGCCTTGGGGCGGCCGGTGGACCCCGAGGTGAGGATCACGTAGGCGACGGCGTCGGGGCCGGCGTGCCGGTCCGGACCGGGACCGGGGCCGGGCGGGGCGCCGGTGCCGGGCCGGTCGGCGAACACCGCCTCCACGCCGTCGAGTTCGGCGGCCGTCGCGCGGGTCGCGGCGTGGCAGACCACGGTGGTGACGCCGGTCCGCAGCAGGTGCTCCCGCCGGCGTGCCGCCGGGTGCTCGGGGTCCATCGGCACCCAGCCCGCGCCCGCGCGGAGGATGCCCACGATGCCGACCACGACGTCCGGGCCCTGCTCGACCAGGAGACCGACCAGGTCACCGGGGCCTACGCCCTCCGCGCGCAGCCGGGCCGCGAGGGCGGCGGAGGCCCTGTCGAGGGCGGCGTAGGTGAGCGTGGTCCGGCCGGTGTCGATCGCCACGGCGTCCGGGGTCGCACGGAACCGGGCGAGGAGCCGGCCGGTGATGCCGTCGCCGGCCGGCGGGAGGGGATGGCGGGCGTGACCGGCGGCGGCCCGCAGTTCCGCCAGGTGGTCCTCCGCCAGCCGTGCGGTGGTCTCGCTCCGGAACAGGTGGGCGGGGTGGTTCCAGGAAAAGTGCAGGGTCGCGTCCGCCTCCCAACACAGCAGGCCGAGCCGGGTCGCGGCGGAGGCGGTGGCCGCCGCCGTCGGCGTCACCGTCACGGGCCGGCCGTGGCCGTGGCGCACGGGGAAGCGGGCGAAGCTGAACCCGGCGGGCGCCACCGTGCGGGGGGCGGGCCCGCCGGCGGGCAGGGACGCGGCGAGGTCGGGGCTGCCCGGGGTGCCGTGCGCCTCCGCCTCGCGCCAGATGTGCCGCAGCCGCACGGCCAGTTCGGGCACGCTCTCGGCGGGGTCGACCCGCACGAGGACGGGGAGGGTGTCGGCGAGCGGGCCCACCAGGTGCTCGATGCCGGGCAGGGCCGCCTCCCGGCGGGAGCGCGCCACGTTCACCGCGACCGCCGGCCGTCCGCTCCAGCGGGCCAGGCAGCGGACGTGGACGGCGAGGAGCAGGTGGAAGAGCGACACCTCGTGCCGTGCGGCCAGCTCGCGCAGGGCGGAACTGAGCGCCGCGTCGGCGGTCGCCCGGTGGTGGACGTACGGCGGTGTGGGCGCGGACCGCGGATCGCCGTCGTACGGCAGCGCGTCGGCGGGGTCGGCCGGGCCGTGCGCGGCGATCCGCTCCTGCCAGTACCGCAGGTCGCGGTCGAAGGCGGGCGTGTCGCGGTCGGCGGCGAGGAGGGCGGCGTACTCCGCGAAGTCGGCCCGCACCGGGGGCGGTTCGGTGGTGGACCCGGTGTCGGTGAGGGCGGTGTAGAGCGCCCACAGGTCCTCGCACAGCACCTTGAGGCTGTAGCCGTCGGCGGCACCGTGGTGGACGACCAGCAGCAGATGCGCGACGCGGGCGTCCCGGCGGTCGCGGACCAGGACGGCACGCACCGGGTCCTCGGCGGTCAGGTCGAACGGCCGGTTGCACAGCCGCAGTTCGAGGTCCGGCAGGACACGGTCGGCGTCGTCGGTGTCGTGCACCGTGTACCAGCGGGGCGGGCGGTCGGCCGGTTCGGCGGGCGCCGTGTACTGCAGCGGGGGCACGGCTCCGGTGACGCGCAGACGCAGCATGGGATGCCTGGCGGCGAGTCGGGACAGCGCCCGGCCGAGCACGTCGGTGTCGAGGAGGCCGCGCACGGTCTGCCGTATGTAGCCGTAGGCGGTGACGCCTTCGAACAGGGCCTCGGTGGTGAGGAAGGCGCGTTGCAGCGGGGTCAGCGGGATCGGCCCGCCGTCGCCGGGGTGCCGCCGGGCGGGGAGGGGTGCGGGCGGGTGGTCCTCCGGGGGCGCGGTCCGCAGATGGGCCGTCAGCTCGCCGACGGTCCGGTGTTCGAAGAGCAGGGTGGCGGGCAGCGGCCGGCCGAGTTCGCTCTCCAGCCGGCGCGCGAGGTCCACGGCGGTGAGCGAGTCCAGCCCGAGGCCGAGGAAGGGGTCGTCGTCGCCGATGTCGCGGGGCTCGCGGTGCAGGGCCTCGGCCAGCAGACGGCGGACCAGGCCGGCGGTGTCGTCCGGGTGCGGGTCGGCGGGGGCCGGGGCGGGGTGCGGCACCGGGACGGCGGGGGCCGCCGAAGGCGCCTTGCGCACGGCCGGTTCGACCCGTTCGGGTACCACCAGCAGATGCGGGGTCCCGGTCCCGACGGCGGTCCGCAGCGCGGCGATCGCCTCCCGCGCGGTCATCGGCGTCAGCCCCAGCTCCCGCAGCCGCGTCGCGGACCCGGTCCCGGCGGCCGTCCCCGCGTCGCCGACGGGTCCGAAGCCGACCGCCTGCCAGGGACGTCCCGCCGCGTGTTCGGCGGCGGCGAACGCGTCGAGGAAGGCGTTGGCGGCCGCGTAGTCACCCAGCGCTCCCGCGAGACCCGGCAGCACCGAGGCGACCGAGGAGAACACGACCCGGACGGCCGGGTCCTGGCCGTGGCGGCGCAGCGCGTCGGCGAGCTGGACCGTGCCGCGCACCTTGGCGGCGAGCGCCTGCCGGATCTCCCCGTCCGGCTTGGAGCGCAGGGTGCCGGGGCGGACCGTACCGGCGGCGTGGAAGACCCCGTCCAGCGCGGGCAGCGTGGCGAAGAGGGCGTCCACGGAGGCCGGGTCGGCGACGTCCGTCGCGTGGTAGGCCGCCCGGGCGCCGAGGGCCCGCAGCTCGGCCAGCAGCGCCTCCGGGGCCGTCACCGAGCGTCCGGCGAGGACGAGTTCGCGGGCGCCGCCGCCCGCCAGGTCGCGCGCCAGCGCGGAGCCGAGTCCACCGGCTCCCCCGGTGATCAGGTACGTGCCGCCGGGCGGCAGGGCCCGGACCGGCGCCTCGGTGTCCGCCAGGGCGGTCCGCGTACGGCCGAGGCGGCGTCCGGCACGCCAGGCGACCGTGGGCTCGGCGCCCGGTCCGTGGGCCGCGCACAGTTCCCGTTCCAGTGCGTCGAGACGGGCGGCCAGGGGATCGGCGCCGCTCAGGTCCGCTCCCCGTGCCGTCAGTCCCCGGTGTTCCTGCGGGAGGGCCCCGGCGAGGCCGTGCGCGAGCGCCCGCGCCGGGACCGCCGGCTGCCCCGAGACGCCGGTGGCGTAGGCGTCCTCGGTGACGACGAGCAGGCGTGACGGGTTGCCGGACAGCAGATCGAGGACGCGGCGCAGCGATGCCAGGGTGTCCTCGACGGCCGTGTCCACGTCCTGCGCCTCGCCCGGCAGCCACACCACGGTGTCCGGGGCCGGGACGTCGTCCCCCGCGGCCACCCCGCTGTCCGCGAGCCGCTCGGCGAGGGCCCGGCCCAGTTCCCGGTCCGCCCCGACGAGCCGGACGGCACGGGGCCGCTCCCCCGGTACCAGCGGGGTGTCGGCCCAGTCGAGGCGCCGGACCACGGCGTCGGTGCCCGGCTCGCCCGGCCAGTGGCGGCGGCGCCGGTACGGGTACGTCGGCACCTGTACCCGGGCGCGCCCGGTCGCGCGGTGCGAGAGGGGACGGCGCAGGGTGCCTCCGCGTGCCCACAGCCGGCCCACGGCCTCCAGCAAGGCCCGGGCGTCACCCTGAGCGGGTGTCAGTACCGTGGCGCCGAGCGCGTTCCGGGCGGTGGCGCGGACCGCACCTCCGAGGGTGTCGCCGGGCCCGAGTTCGAGGAAGGTGTCGTAGCCGTCCCGCAGCAGCCGTTCCACGGCCGCCCCGAACCGTACGGGCGCGACGGCGTGTTGCTGCCAGTACGCGGGCGTGAGGTCGGGTCCCCAGTCGGCGGTGACGGTGCTCAGCATCGGCACCTCCGCCCGTGCGGCGGTCAGCGAGCGTGCCGCGTCCCGCAACGGGCTGAGGACCGGCTCCAGCATCGGGGAGTGGAACGCGTGCGAGACCCGTAGCCGGCGTGTGGCGACCCCTCGTCCGGTGAGCTCCGCCAGGGCCTGGTCGACGGCGGTTGCGGAGCCGGAGATCACCACCTGGCCGGGCCCGTTGACGGCGGCGACGGCCAGGGAGCCGCCGGACGCGGCGACGAGCGCTGCGACGGTGTCCTCGTCGCCCCGGACGGCCGCCATGGCGCCGGGGCGGGCCCGTTCCGCGACGAGCCGTCCGCGTTCGGCGGCGAAGCCGACGGCCTCGGCGAGGGTGAGGGAACCGGCGACGCAGGCGGCGGCGATCTCCCCCACGCTGTGCCCGGCGACCGCGTCCGGCCGCACCCCCCACCGGTCCAACTGCCGGGCCAGGCCCACCCCGTAGGCGACGAGCAGGGGCTGGGCGACCTCCGTCCCCGCCAGGTCGCCGGGGTCCGCGTGCGGGTCCAGGCACCAGTCGGCGAGCGAGCGCCCCCGCACCGTCCCGACGAGCGCGGACGCCTCGTCCAGGGCCTCCCGGAACGCGGGTGCCGCCTCGTACAGGGCGCGTCCGGGGCCGGGGCGCTGGGCGCCCTGGCCGGGCAGCAGGAAGACCGTCCTGGGACGGGAGGGCCGGGCGCGGCCGAAGTCGTCGGTGCGGGCGGCCTCCAGCCGGTCCGCGAGATCGCCGTCGGCGGCCAGGGCGAGGCGGTGGGGGCCGTCGTCGCGGGCCGTCCCGACGGCCGCGCAGACGTCGGCCTCGGACAGTTCGGGGTGGGCGCGGAGGTGGGCGGCGAGCTCGCCGGCGGCGGCCCGCAGGGCGCCGGCGCCGCGGGCGGAGAGCGTGAGCAGGTGCGGGCCCTGGGCGGCCGGCGGTGTCTCGGGGGCCCGGGCGGGCGCCGCCTCCAGGACGGCGTGGGCGTTGGTGCCGCCGAACCCGAAGGCGTTGACGCCCGCGACCAGCGGGCCGGGGGCCCGCCAGGGCCGTACGGCGTCGACGAGCTCGAATCCGGGGGCCAGGCGCTTCAGGGAGGGCGCCGGCGGTGCGCAGTTCGGGGAGGGCGGGAGACTGCGCTGCCGGAGCGCCAGGACCGTCTTCACCAGGCCGGGCATTGCAGCGGCGTTGAGGAGGTGCCCGACGGTCGCCTTCGCCGAGCCGAGCAGGCGCTGGAGCCCGTCGGCGCGCGGCGGGAAGGCGTGCCCGAGCGACTGCGCCTCGGCCGGGTCGCCGATGGGGGTGCCGGTGCCGTGGGCCTCGACGTACGACACCGTGCCGGGGTCGACGCCGCACTCGGCGTAGGCGCGGGTGATGACGTCGCGCTGGGCGCGCGGGTTGGGCGCCAGCAGGCTCAGTGACCGGCCGTCGTTGTTGACGGCGGTCCCGCGCACCAGGGCGAGGACGGGATCGCCGTCGCGTACGGCGTCGTCGTGCCGGGTGAGCACGAGGGCTGCTCCGCCCTCGCCGGGCACGAGGCCGTCGGCGGCGGCGCCGAAGGGGCGGCTGACGCCCGTCGGGGACAGCGCGCCCGCGTCGGCGAGCAGCCGGTGGCCGGTGGCGGTGAGGGCGAGGTGCACCGCGCCGACCACGGCGACGTCGCACTCGCCGGCGAGCAGGCTGCGGCGGGCCAGGTGGAGCGCCACCAGCGCCGAGGAGCAGGCGGTGTCCACGGCCAGGGCGGGCCCGTCGAGGTCGAGGGCCTGGGAGAGGCGGGCCGCGATCAGGTTGGGCAGGTTGCCGGTGAGCGCGCCGGGGTGGCCGGCGAGGTCGCCGCCGGCCGCCTCGGCCAGCACCTCGCGGTAGCCGCTGTCGCCGACGGCGGCGAACACGCCGACCGTGCGGCCCGCGCGGCGCGGCCCCGCGTATCCGGCGCGTTCCAGGGCCTCGTGGGCGAGTTCCAGAAAGAGCCGGGCCTGCGGGTCGGTGGCGCGGGCCTCGGCGTCGTCCATGCCGAAGAAGTCCGCGTCGAAGTCCGCCGGCGCGGGCAGGAAGGAGCCGAACCGGCCGGTGGCCTGCGTCCCGTCGCCCCAGCGGCCGGCCGGTACGGCGGTCACGGTGTCCCGGCCGGAGACCAGCAGCTCCCAGAACTCCTCGGGGGTCTCGGCGCCGGGGAACCGGCAGGCCATGCCGAGCACCGCGACCGGCCCGCCACCCGGCGCCGGGGGCGGGCTGTCGTCCGGTCCCCGGCCGGACGGGGCACCGCCCGCCGGCGCGAGGAGGTGACCGGCCAGCGCGGCCACCGTGTCGTGGTCGCGCACGATCCGGGGTTCCAGCGGGACACGGAACGCGTCCTCCAGCGCCGCCAGCACCTCCATGGCCTTCACCGAGGAACCGCCCAGGGCGAAGAACCCGTCCTCGCGGCCGATGTCCCCGGGCCTGAGGTCCAGCACCCGCGCCCAGATCCGGAGGACCGTCTCCTCCGCCTCCCGCCGCGACCGCGGCACCGCCCCCGGCCGGCCGCCCGTCCCCTCGTCCCCGGCGGCGTCGCGTCCCCGCGCGCTTCCCGCCCGCGCCGGCGCGAACCGTTCCTCGACTCTCGCGTACGCCCCGGCCTCGAACCGTTCGCGCATCAGGGCCCGCCGCAGCTTGCCGCTGGTCGTCCGGGGGAACGCCCCGGGAGGCAGCGGCAGGGCCCGGACGTCGTCGTGGCCGAGCGCCCGGCGCACGCGGGCCGCGACCGCGTCCAGCACCGGCTGGGCGGTGGCCCGCGCGGGCCGCGCCCACTGGACGAACACGACGACCCGGTCGTGCCCGGTGCCGGGGTCGGTGGAGCCGATGACGGCGACCGTGCCGTCGCGCAGCCCCGGGGTGGCGGCGGCGGTCTCCTCCACGTCGGTCGCGTGGAAGGTGCGTCCGCCGGCGAAGACGACGTCCTTGTGCCGCCCGGTGACGCACAGCCGCCCCTCGTGGAGGAAGCCGAGGTCGCCGGTGCGCAGCCAGCCGCCGGTGAACGCGGCCGCGCTCGCGTCGGAGTCGCGGTGGTAGCCGCGCGCCACCTGGGGGCCGCGCACCTCGATGTGCCCGACCCGCCCCGCGTCCAGCGCCTCGCCGGTGCCGTCGGTGATCCGGACCTCGCAGCCGGGGACAGGGCCGCCCACGTCCATGAGTTCTACGGCGTCGTCCTCGCCGGGGGCGGCCCGCCCGGCGCTCAGCGCCCGCCGGTCCAGCCGCAGCGGTACGGCGGTCTCGCCGAGCGGGGGCACGGTCACGGCGAGGGTGGCCTCGGCCAGCCCGTACACGGGGAGCAGGGCCGCGGCGTCCAGGCCCGCCCGGCCGGCCCGGGCGGCGAACTCCCGCCAGACGCGGGGCGCGATCGGCTCGGCGCCCACGAGCAGCAGCCGTACGTGGCTGAGGTCGAGGCCGGCCCAGGCGGCGTCCGGGACGCGGCGCAGGCACAGCGCGAGCGCGAAGTTCGCCGCGGACAGCAGGGTGGCCCGGTGCCGGGCGGCCGTCTCCAGCCAGCGCACCGGGTGTTTGGCGAAGGCGAGGGGTTCCAGCCGCACCTGCTTCAGGCCGGCCGCCAGGGGGACGAGGTGGGTGCCGATGAGGCCCATGTCGTGGAAGTAGGGCATCCAGGTGGCCAGCACGTCGTCCGGGGTGACGGCCAGGGCGGTGCGGATCTGCCGCAGGTTGGCCAGGACCGCCTCGTGGGTGAGCTCGACGCCTTTGGGGGCGCCGGTGCTTCCGGAGGAGAACTGGAGGAACGCGAGCTCGCCGGGCGCCCGGCGGACGGGTTCCCGGAGCGGGTCGGCCGCGCGCAGCTCCGCGAGCCGCAGGGCGCGCACGGGTCCGGGCAGTTCGGCGAGCAGCCCTTCGGTGCGGTCGTCCACCATCACCGCGGGCCTGCCCAGGAGTTCGCGCACCGGGCCCACTCGGCGTGCCTCGGGGGCGAGCGGCACGGGGACGAGTCCGGCGGCGAGCGCGCCCCAGAACAGGGGCTGGAAGTCGGCGCCGGAGTCCGCGAGGAGCGGCACGGGAGTACCGGGCGTCAGCCCGGCCGCCTGCAGCCCCCCTGCGACGCGCAGGGCGTCGT
The DNA here is from genome assembly GCF_042792555.1 of Streptomyces sp. NPDC056628. Taxonomy (NCBI): domain Bacteria; kingdom Bacillati; phylum Actinomycetota; class Actinomycetes; order Kitasatosporales; family Streptomycetaceae; genus Streptomyces; species Streptomyces sp. NPDC056628. Next base: position 15,295 of record NZ_JBHTWG010000036.1, on the reverse strand, counting down.
CGCGCAGGGCGGCGTGGAGGACGACGTGTTCGGATCCGTCGCCCCGGACGTGGACGATCTCCTGCCCGGGGGCGTCCTCGGCGGCGTGCAGCAGCACGTCGAGGAGCGTGTCGGGGGTACGGCGTCCGGCAGCCGGCATGTGCGTCCTTCCTCGTCCCCGGGGCGCCCGGGGAGTGCACTGCCGGTCGCGCGTACCCGCAGCGGCGTCGTCGATCACTGCCCTGTACGACGGCCCGTCGCGTCGAACGGTTCACCGGCCGGGCCGGAAGCGGTCAGCCCGGGCCGAGGTGGTCGCGGACGGGGCCCAGGGTGAGCAGTCCGCTGCCCGCTCCGGCGAGTTCGTCCGCGGCCGGGGCGAGGGCGGTGCGGGCACGCGTCAGCGCCGTTTCGTCGCCGAGGGCCGCGGCCGCGCGTGCCGTGAGGCACCACAGGGCCTCCTGAAGGAGGTCGGGCGGCGGTTCAGGGGTGGCGCGCAGGGCGGCGAGGGCGTCGGCGCGGCGGCCCCGGTCGAGCAGGAGCAGGGGCCGCGCCCAGGGGGCGTAGGGCCCCCAGTCCGGGTCGTCGCCGGCGTCCAGGGGAAGGCCGTGCCGCAGCCGCAGGCACAGCAGCGCGAGCGCGGGCAGTCCGTGGGCGAGGCCCGGCATGCCGGCGCCGTCGAGGAGGGCCGCCGCGTCCCGGTAGGCGGCCTCGGCCTCGGCGGGCGGGGCGTGCTCCGCGGCGTCGAGCCGCAGCGCGGCGTACCAGCCGGTGAACACGGCGACGAGCGGGCGTTCGTGCCGGGCGGCCAGGGCGCCGGCGGCGGCCGCGTGCCGGTCGGCGGCGGTGAAGTCGCCGAGGGCGCTGCGGGCCTGGAGGCGGACGAGGTGGCCGAGGATCTCGAAGGAGGACAGGCCGTGCCGGGCGGACAGGGTGACGAGTTCCGCCCCGATGGCGTCCCGGCGGGGCGCCAGCCCGGTGCGCCCGAAGCTCTGCATGAACACGGCGTTGAGGGCGAAGGCGAGGACGGCCGGGTCGTCCAGCCGGCGGGCGAGGTCCTCGGCCCGGCGGGCGGCCTCGGGTCCGCGCGGGTCGCGGGTGCCGCGGGACTCCAGGGCGACGGTGGCGAGCAGCCGGGCCCGGTCCGCGTCGTGGCCGTCCCCGGGGAGCGCGGCGAGCGTGCGTTCGGCGGCCGCGACGACGCGCCGGGCGCGGTCAGGGTCGTCGAGGCGGGTCCAGATCGCCGGGACGTCGTAGGCGCCGATGATCCGGGCGGTCAGTTCGGGGTCGCCCAGTTCCTCGGCGGCCGTGAGGGTGTCGAGGCGCAGGGCGCGGGCGGCCGGCAGGCCGGTGCCGCCGGTCAGCGCGAGGGTGCGCAGCAGGCCGGCGGTGGAGTCGAGGCGGGCCCGGGCGTCGGGGGCGACGGCGCGGTCGTAGGCGGCGGCGACCTGCTCCCAGACGCGGGCGGCGGGGGTGCCGGCGCGGCCCAGGCGCTCGGACTGGCGGAGGATGTCTGCCTCCAGGGAGCGCAGTGCGGGCCCGGGGTCGACGCCGAGTTCGTCGGCGAGGAGGGCCCGGGCCCTGCGCAGGACGTCCAGCGCGTCGGCCTGCCGGCCGGTGCGGTACAGGGCCAGCGCGAGCAGCCGCCAGGCGTTCTCCCGCCAGGGGTGTTCGGCGGTGTGCGCGCGCAGGTCCGCCGCCGCCCGGTCGGCCTGGCCGAGCGCCAGCAGGGACTCGGCGCGCAGTTCCAGGGCGTGCCGGCGCAGCTCGGTCAGCCGGTCGGCCTCGGCGCGGGCCCACGGCTCGTCGGCGAACCCGGCGTAGGCGGGGCCGCGCCACCGGCCGAGCGCCGCGTCCAGGCGTACGGCCGCCTCCTGGGCGGGCAGTGCGGCGGCGTCGGAGACGTCCTGCTCGAAGCGCCGGGCGTCGACGGAGTCCGCGGGGACCCGCAGGGCGTAGCCGGGGCCGTCGGTGACTAGCAGCCGGGCGGGGGTGCGGGGCGGGCGGTCGGGTTCGAGGGCGCGGCGCAGGGCGGCGACGAAGGTGCGCAGGGCACCGACGGCGTCGTCCGGCGGGTCCGTCCAGAGGTCGTCGACGAGACGGGAGACGGGGACGACCCGGCCGCGGGCGACGATGAGGCGGGCCAGCACGGAGCGGTGTCTGGGGCCTTTCAGCGCGATCGTGTCGCCGTCCGCGTCCCAGGCCGTCACCGGCCCGAGCACCCCGAAGCGAGGACCCACGTCCGTCATCGCCCTCCTCCGTCGCGGGTCGCCGGCCGCCGGCGGAAACGGCTGGTCCGCGGCGGTTTCCACGATAGTGCCCGGCCGGCCGGGGGTGCGGCGCGCGTGCTCATCGCCTGCTCATCGAGGGCCCCGAGGATCGGTGCGTGTCCCTTTCCCCCGACGCTCCTGGAAGGAGCGACGCCATGACCGCCATGACTCCCGTCATCCCCGGCTTCGACCGGCACCGTGTCCCCGTCGCCGACGGCGTGGCGCTGCACGCCGCCGTGGGCGGTTCCGGCCCGGCCGTCGTGCTGCTGCACGGCTTCCCGCAGACGCATCTGATGTGGCGGCACGTGGCCGCCGATCTGGCGGCCGACCACACGGTGATCTGCCCGGACCTGCGCGGCTACGGCGCCAGCGACAGACCGGCGGAGACCGACGGCTCCGTCTACGCGAAGCGGACCATGGCCGCGGACGTCGTCGAGCTGGCCCGCCGGCTCGGGCACGACCGCTTCGCGCTGGCCGGGCACGACCGGGGCGCGCTGGTGGCGTTCCGTGCCGCGCTGGACCACCCGGAGGCGGTGACACATCTGGCGTGCCTGGACGTGCTGCCGACGCTGGACATGTGGGACGTGATGCACGGCGTCGGCGCCGCCGTCGGTTTCCACCTGTATCTGATGGCGCAGCCGCCCGGTCTCCCGGAGCGCATGATCGGCGCGGACCCGGACGCGTTCTTCGGGTACTTCCTGGACCTGTGGACCGCCGACGCGGAGGCGATCCCGGACGACGTGCGGGCCGCCTATCTGTCGGCCTGCCGGGCCGCGGTGCCCTCGATCGTGGCGGACTACCGCGCCTCGGCGGGCATCGACGTCACGCACGACCGGGCCGACCGGGACGCGGGCCGCACCCTGCGCATGCCGGTCGGTGTCCTGCAGCAGGACTGGGGTGCGGCCCTGGGCTTCGACGCGGCCGCGCTGTGGCGGGCCTGGGCCCCCGATCTGCGCCACACGACGGTGACCTGCGGTCACTTCATGGCCGAGGAGGCGCCCGGGGAGGTGGTGAAGGCCCTGCGGGACCTGCTCGGGCGCTGAGCCGTCACCAGCGGCCCGGTGCCGTGCCGGTGAGGGGCTTCGAGGGTGTGCCGTCGACGCCGACGGGCACGTCCCCGGCGAGCATCACCCGGTGCATGACGCGGGGCGCGTCGAGGTGGGCGGTGTCGCCGGGCGCGAGGTGGATGGTGGCCCGGTTGTCCCAGAAGGCGACGCTGCCGGGCTCCCAGCGGAAGCGAACCGTGTACTCGGACCGTACGGCCTGCTCCAGCAGCATCCCGAGGACGGCGCCGCTCTCGGCGCGTGAGAGTCCGTCGATCTGCTCCACGTAGTAGCCGTTGACGTACAGCACCCGCTCCCCCGTCTCCGGGTGGACGCGCACCAGGGGGTGCAGGGAGGCGACCTGATGGTCCAGCAGATGCCGGACGTAGGCGTCGTCACCGGGCCGGGGCTGGTAGCCGACGCCGAGCCGGTGTTCGGCTCGCAACCCGTCCACGAACCGCCGGACGGGTTCGGAGAGCCCGGCGTAGGCGGCGGCCAGGTTGGCCCAGGTGGTGTCGCCGCCGTACGGGGGCACGGTCTCGGCGCGCAGGATCGTCGCGGCGGGCGGATCGACGCGGGCGCCGTGGTCGCAGTGCCAGCCGCGCAGCAGGTGGTGGCGGCGGCGCCGCAGCCATTCGTCGTGCTCCATGCCGAACCTGCCGCCGAGTTCCAGCCGGTCGGCCGTCGTCTCGATCTCGGGGTACCCCTCGGGTGAGGCGCTGCCCCGGCGCCGCAGGACGACGGGCTCCCCGAAGCGGCGCGCGAGCGCCACGTGGGCGGCGTGGTCGAGCCGCTGGTCCCGGAAGAAGACGACCTTCCAGCGCAGCATCGCGGCACGGATCGCGGCGACCTGGCCGTCGTCCGGCCCACCGGCGAGGTCGACGCCGGTGATCTCCGCCCCGATGTGCCCGGCGACCGGCTTCACCTCGATCGCCGTGGCGCGCGTCGCGTCCTTGGTGGCCTGCTCCCTGGTCATCAGCACACTCCGTCGGTCGTCCGTCATCCGTCCGTGCCGGCCCCGGGGGGTGGCGGCCGGCCGTCGGGATGATCGTGGCAGCGTCCGGCGGCCCTGGCGACTCCCCTGGGGGGAGTCGCCGGCGCCGCGGTGGGGTACCCGGCCCGCTCGGGAAGGAGACAGGCGTGACCGAGAGGGACCGGCTGCGGGAGTACCGCGGCAAACGCGACTTCGACCGGACACGGGAGCCGCGCGGACGCGGGGCGTCCGGGGGGCGGGCACCCCGGTTCGTGGTGCAGATCCACGACGCCCGTTCCCTGCACTTCGACTTCCGGCTGCAGGTGGGGGACGTGCTGCGGTCGTGGTCGGTGCCGAAGGGACCGTCCGGGGACCCCAGGGACAAGCGGCTCGCCCTGCCGACGGAGGACCATCCGCTGGAGTACGAGGACTTCGAGGGCGTGATCCCGAAGGGCGCGTACGGCGGCGGCACGGTGATCGTCTGGGACGGCGGGACGTACGAACCGCTCAGCCACGACCGCGAGGGGCGGCCCGTGGACTTCGCCGAGTCGCTGGAGCGCGGTCACGCCAGGTTCCGGCTGCACGGCTCGAAACTGCACGGCGAGTTCGCCCTCACCCGGCTCCGCCGCGAACAGGACGAACGGGAGGCGTGGCTGCTGGTCAGGGCGGGCCGGGGCGCCCACGGGCACGGCACGCCGGACCCGTACCGGGCGCGGTCGGTCCGCAGCGGCCGCACCCTCGCCCAGGTCGCCGCGGACGGCGGCACGGACTGACGGTACGGGCTCCGGCCGTACGCGTGCCCGACGGACGGTGCCTCGTCGGCCGCGGCGCAGTGCGGCGAGGGCCCGGTCGGCGTGGGTGTTCACCCGCGGTTCGCCGCGGACGACCTCCGGGACGGTGCCGTCCCGGCCGATGACGAAGCGGACGCCCCTGAACCCGGTGGCGGCGGCCGCCACCCTCCGATCAGGCGAAAAGGACGGCGGGGGCGCGTGAGCGCGGGCGCCGCCGTCGAGTACTGACCCGTGAGCCTGCCCCTGATCCCGCCGATGCTCGCGACGCCCGGCAAGCTGCCGCCCGCCGCGCAGGACGCGCGCTGGGCGTACGAGACGAAGCAGGACGGGCAGCGGGCGGTGCTCTACCTGGACGGCGACGGCGGGCTGCTGCTGCGCGCCCGCTCCGGCGACGACATCACGGCCGCCTACCCCGAACTGCGGCCGCTGGGCGAGGCGCTGGCCGGTACACCCGCCGTACTCGACGGGGAGATCCTGGCCCTGGACGCCGAGGGGCGCGCCGACTTCCAGCTGCTGCAGTCCCGGATGGGGCTCGCGCACGCGCCGGCGAAGGCGGCCCGGATGGCCGCCGGCACCCCCGTCCACCTCGTGCTGTTCGACGTGATGCACCTGGACGGCCGCTCCCTGGTGGACCTGCAGTACTCCCGGCGGCGCGGGCGGCTGGAGGAGCTGGGGCTGCGCGGGCCGTCCTGGTCGACGCCGACGGCACTGGTGGGGCACGGCGCCGAGGCGCTGGAGGCCACCCGCGAGCACGGCCTGGAGGGGCTGGTGTGCAAGCGGCTGGACTCGCCGTACGAGCCCGGCGTGCGCTCCCGCTCCTGGATCAAGATCCGCAACATGCGCAGCGAGGACGTGGTCGTCGGGGGCTGGCTGCCCGGCAAGGGGCGGCTCACCGGTCTGCCGGGCGCCCTGCTGATGGGTCAGTACGGAGCCGGGCGGACCCTGCGCTACGTCGGCGGTGTGGGCACCGGCTGGAGCGAGGCCGAGCGCACCGAGCTGGCCGGGCTGCTGCGGGCCGCCGCCACGGCGGACTGCCCGTTCGACCCGGTGCCCCGGGTGGCGGACGCCCGCTGGGTGGTGCCCCGGCTGGTCGGCGAGGTCCGGTACAGCGTCCGCACGAGGTCGGGGATGCTGCGCCAGCCGTCCTGGCTGCGGCTGCGTCCGGACCTGACACCCGAGGAGTCGTCGGCGTACCTGCCGAACGCCCGCTGAGAGCAGCGCCGTTCGTTCCACCACTCTTCACCGTCCGTGGCCTACGGGGCCCTTGGCGCGCGCGGGAAAAGCGGGGATGCTGAACTGCCTTTCCCCCCACAGCCGTTGGGCTGCGCCGGATCCCGAGGAGACGCAGTGTCGTCACAGACGTTCCGTACGCACCGCAGGAGGTGGCTCACCGGTCTGGCCGGTGCCGCCGCGCTCGTCGTCGCCTTCCCCGCGGTGGCCTGGGCCGCCCCGCCCCCGGCGCTGCCCGGCAACGCGGAGTCGGCCGAGCGGGCGTACCAGCCCGCCTTCGACTACGACACCGACGGCTGCTACTCGTCCGCCGCCATCGGCCCGGACGGCACCGTCAACAGCGGCCTCAACCCGACGGGCGCGCTCAACGGCAACTGCCGGGACGCCTCGGACCTCGACAACACCAACGCCTACAGCCGCTTCAAGTGCAACAACGGCTGGTGCGCCTATCTGTACGGCCTGTACTTCGAGAAGGACCAGGCGCTGCCCGGCGTCAGCCTCGGCGGGCACCGCCACGACTGGGAGCACGTCGTGGTGTGGGTGCAGGGCGACGCCGTGCGGTACGTCTCGACGTCCAACCACGGCTCGTTCACCGTCCACGCGGCGTCGTCGGTGCGCTTCGAGGGCACGCACGCGAAGGTCGTGTACCACAAGGACGGCGTCAGCACGCACTGCTTCCGCCTGGCCGGCGCGAACGACGAACCGCCGGAGAACCACAAGGGGACCTGGCAGTACCCGCCGCTGGTCGGCTGGAACGGCTACCCGCCGGGCTTGCGTGACAAGCTGGTCGCGCACGACTTCGGCAGCGCCCACTTCGGGCTGAAGGACGGGAGTTTCACGAGCCACCTGGCGTCCGCGAAACCGTCGGGCATCGCGTTCGACCCGAACGCCTGACGGGTGGGGCCCAACCGCGCCGACGCGTCCGGGCGGTGGCGCGGGAGGGTCTATGGTGGCGGCATGTCCGTGCCTGAACTGATCCGTGTCGTGTCCCGTGACTCACCCATGGCGCTCGCCCAAGTGGAGCGCGTCCATGTCGAGTTGGCGGCACTGCACCCCGGTGTCCGCACCGAGGTCGTGCCCGTGCGGACGACCGGCGACAAGTGGCTGGGCGACCTGTCCCAGGTGGAGGGCAAGGGCGCGTTCACGAAGGAGGTGGACGCGGCCCTGCTGGCCGGCGAGGCGGACCTCGCCGTGCACTGCCTCAAGGACATCCCGGCGGACCGGCCGCTGCCCGCAGGCACCACCTTCGCCGCGTTCCTCCAGCGGGACGACATCCGCGACGCGCTGGTCCACCCCGGCGGGCTCACCCTGGACGAGCTGCCGGCCGGCACCCGGATCGGCACCTCCTCGGTGCGCCGCGTCGCCCAACTGGCGGCCACGCACCCGCACCTGGAGTGCGTGCCGTTCCGCGGCAACGCCAACCGGCGGCTGGAGAAGCTGGCGGCCGGTGACGCGGACGCCCTGCTGCTGGCGGTGGCCGGCCTGGAGCGCATCGGGCGGACGGGCGTGATCAGCGAGGTCCTCTCCCCCGAGACGATGATGCCGCCCATCGGCGCGGGCGTCCTCGCCCTCCAGTGCCGGGAGGGCGACAGCGACCTGATCGACGCCGTCAGCGGCCTCGGCGACCCGGACACGTACCGGGAGGCGACCGCGGAGCGCATGCTGCTGCACGTCCTGCAGGGCCACTGCAACAGCCCGATCGCGGGCTACGCGCGCGTCGACCGCGGCGGCGAGCTGTCCCTGCGGGCCTGTGTCTTCACCCCTGACGGCAAGACCCGGCTGAACGCCCACGAGTGGGCCGGCCGGCTGGACCCGGCGACGCTGGGCACGTCGGTGGCCGTGGCACTGCTGCGGCAGGGCGCCCGCGAGGTCATCGACGGCATCCCGCACTGAGGACGCCGAAGGGGGCGCCGCGTCAGGCGGTGCCCTCCTCGGCCTGCTCCCGCAGGAAGTCGCTGACCTGGAGCGCGAGGCCGTCGCGCAGAGTGCCGGCGTGAAGGCCGAGGGGCTCCTGCAGACCCAGGCCACCGGCCCACAGCCGGCGGTCGGCCCATTCCTCCTCGACCCTCAGCTGGATCTGCACGTCGACCTGGCGCAGGCTGTCCTCGGTGCCCGCGGCGTACAGGACGGCGGTGACGCGGCGCAGCGGGTAGACGTCGAAGCCCTCGATGAACTGCGAGTTCCGCCAGTCGATGAAGGCGGCCTCGCCGTCGCGGCCGATCCGCACGTCGATCTGGCCGTCCTCGAGGTGGATGCCGAGATGCCGCTCACCGCGGTTCTCGACGGTGACACGCAGCCGGAAGTACGTCAGGCCCTCGGCGGCGTCGTCGCGTCCGCGCGGGGGCTCGGCGGCTTCCAGACCGTGGACGCGGACACGCAGACCGGCATGCTCGTCGTACTCGTGCCAGTCCCCGACCACGTTCGGCTCGTACACAATCCACCTCTCGTCCTGGGCCTGCTTCCTATCTTTGTGCTCAGTGCACTGTCAAATGAGTGGAATGCGCTGTGGCCAGCCCATTCGCACCCTTGATCACCGATCAAGCCGTGGGCAGGAACAATCCGTCCCGGCCTCGGCCCGGCTCGTCGACCACCGTGCCGCACATCACGTTCCCGGCCAAGATCATCGGGCTCATCGTCCACACGGGACACACCGTCACCCGGCAGCGACATGCAGTGCTATTCACGAAATGCGTTTCAAATGCCGTTTGTACGGGAACTTCAGGTATGTGCTTCGGACAGGAGGCACGTCCGTGGGAGCGGGTCAGCCCCCTGGGTGTTTCTCCTCAGGTCCGAGTTCGCGCTTCCCACGGTGTCTGTCCAGTCGGCACCTGCTGAGGGAGGTGCGCTCGGATGAGTGCCCCCACCAGGACGAAGCAGCATCCGCACGACGACGCCCCGGACACCGCCCGCGCCTTCCAGCGCCTGGTGACCCTGTCCGACGGGCCGGAGCGCAAGGCGCTCAAGGAGGAGCTGATCCGGTCGTGGCTGCCCATGGCCGAGCGGATCGCGGTCCGGTTCAAGGGCCGCGGCGAGTCGCTCGAGGACCTGTACCAGGTGGCCGCCCTGGGCCTGGTCAAGGCCGTCGAGCACTACGACCCCGCCCGCGGGCACGCTTTCGAGGCGTACGCCGTGCCCACCATCACCGGTGAGATCAAGCGGCACTTCCGCGACCACATGTGGACCCTGCACGTGCCCCGCCGGGTCCAGGACCTGCGCAACCGGGTCCGCAACTCCACCAAGGAACTCGCGCAGACCACCCCGGGCCGCGAGCCCACCCTCGCCGAGATCGCCGCCCACGCCCACCTCACCGAGCAGGAGGTGCGCGCCGGGATGGAGGCCCTGGAGTGCTTCTCCGCGCTGTCGCTGGAGGCGGAGATGCCCGGCACGGACGGGTACGCGCTGGGGGACGCCCTCGGCGGCCCCGACCCGGGCTACGAGGTGGTCGTGGACCGCGTGTCCGTCGAGCCGTGCCTGCGGCGCCTGCCGGAGCGCGAGCGGACCATCCTGTACCTGCGCTTCTTCGGCGGGATGACCCAGAGCCGGATAGCGCAGCAGCTGGGCATCTCGCAGATGCACGTCTCGCGGCTGCTCAGCGGCTGCTTCGCGCAGCTGCGCGAGGAGCTGCTGGCCGAGGCGGGGACGTCCGCGGCTCAGTAGCTCAGTCCTGACCCGACTCCGGGATCTGCGTCGGGCCGTGCCGTTCCAGGGCCTCCTGCAGCTCGACGCGGATCTCGGCGGGCATCTCGCCCTCCCTGCCCCACAGGATGATCAGTTCCGCGACCTCGCGCAGCTTGATGTTGGTGTGCTGCGAGACCTCCTTCAGGACCGCCCACCCCTGCTCGGGGGCCACCCTGCCGAGCGCGACGACCATGCCGATGGCCTGGTCGACGACGGCGTGCGCGCCCACGGCGTGCCGGAGCTGGTCGACCTCCTCCTCCAGCTCGGTGATGCGGGCGTTGTCGTCGGGCGGCTCGCTCGGGTGAGGCGTCACGGCACCATCCTCTCCGTCCCGCCGGGCCGGCGCCAGTGAACCCGGACGGTTCGGCGCATCGTTTCGGCGCCACGCCGGGGGTACTCGACAGGCCGCGGAGCGGTTCCGGTTGGACACTGTGACGAAGACCGGTGGCCGTCGGCCGTGCGAGATCCAGGACGCGACACATGAACGATGCGAGAACCCCACGGAGCACGGCCGAGGTCGTGTCCACACACTCGGTGTTCGGCGCGCCTTGCTGGGTGAGCCTGACCAGTCGGGGTCTGGAGGCGGCGCAGGACTTCTACTCGGCGGTGCTCGGCTGGCGCTGGCGGCAGGCCACGCTCGGGGACCGCTTCCGGGTGGCGCTGGCCGACGACGTGCCGGTGGCCGGCATCGCCGCGGTCGCCTCGATGTGGCAGACGGCCGTCGCCTGGACGCCGTACTTCGCGGTCCGCAGCGCGGACGAGGCCGTGGCGCGGGTGGCGGAGCGCGGCGGCACCACGGCTGTCGGGCCGCTCTCCCTGACGCCGGGGCGCGCCGCCCTGCTCGCCGACCGTGACGGCGCCACCTTCGGCGTGTGGGAGGGCAAGCTCATCTCCAACTGGGAGACCTGGCGCCGCGCCGCACCGACTTTCATCCGGCTGCACACCCGCGACGCCTTCGACGCCGCCATGTTCTACGGCGAGGTGCTCGAGTGGGCGAACCAGCGGCAGGGATGCTGCGAGGTCCACTACGAGGGCGGCGAGGTCGTGCTGCGCAGCCACGGTGACGTGGTCGCCCGGATCGAGTCGGGGGCCCTGGAGTCCGCGCCCGACCCGACGATCCGGCCGCACTGGCAGGTGCACTTCGCGGTGGCCGACGCCCCGGGGTGCGCGCGGGCCGCGGAGCTGAACGGCGGCAGTGTGCTGTCGCTGAGCCCCGAGGAGGCGGTGCTGCGCGACCCCGACGGCGCCCAGTTCACCGTGACCTCGCGCCGCGGCCGGTAGCGGCCGCGGCGCGGGGCGTCACGGCTGCCGCCCGTCCCGGTCCGGTTCGCCGCGCTCGGTCGCGGCGGCGACGCGGGACGGCCGGGAGAGCAGCACCAGGCTGCGGCGCTCGACCAGGAGGGCCGTACCGGCCTTGTGTTCCGTCTCGTCCGGCGGGTCCTGCGGCTCGGCGGTGTCGATCAGCGTCGTCCAGCGTTCGCCGTAGCCGGCGGCCGGCAGCTGGAACTCGACCGGTTCCCAGTAGCTGTTGAGCAGCAGGAGGAACGAGTCGTCGACGACGGGCCGGCCGCACCAGTCGGGTTCGGCGATCGCGTCGCCGTTGAGGAAGGCCGCCACGGCGCGGGCGTCGGGACTCTGCCAGTCGTCGTCGTCCATCTCGCGGCCGTCCGGTGAGAACCACACCAGGTCGGGCAGCGGCTGGTCGGGGCGGGTGGCCGTCTCCCCCTTGAAGAAGCGGCGCCGGCGCAGGACGGGGTGAGCAGCGCGCAGCCCGATGACGTATCGGGTGAAGTCGGCGAGCGCGCGCTGCTCGTCGGTGAGACGCCAGTCGGTCCAGGAGATCTCGTTGTCCTGGCAGTAGGCGTTGTTGTTGCCCCGCTGGGTGCGGCCGAGTTCGTCGCCGTGGCAGAGCATGGGGATGCCCTGTGACAGCAGCAGCGTGGCGAGGAAGTTGCGCTGCTGGCGGGCCCGCAGCCGGAGCACGGCCGGGTCGTCGGTCTCGCCCTCGGCACCGCAGTTCCAGGACCGGTTGTGGCTCTCGCCGTCCCGGTTGCCCTCGCCGTTGGCCTCGTTGCGCTTGTCGTTGTAGGAGACGAGGTCACGCAGGGTGAACCCGTCGTGTGCGGTCACGAAGTTCACGCTGGCGCGCGGGCGGCGCCGGCTGTGCGCGTACAGGTCGGGGCTGCCGGACAGCCGGGAGGCGAACTCGCCGAGCGTGCCGGGCTCGCCGCGCCAGAAGTCCCGTACGGCGTCGCGGTACTTGCCGTTCCACTCCGACCACAGCGGCGGGAAGTTGCCGACCTGGTAGCCGCCCTCGCCGACGTCCCACGGCTCGGCGATGAGCTTGACCCTGCTGATCACGGGGTCCTGCTGGATCAGGTCGAAGAACGCCGAGAGCCGGTCCACCTCGTGGAACTGCCGGGCCAGGGTGGCCGCGAGATCGAAGCGGAAGCCGTCGACGTGCATCTCGGTGACCCAGTAGCGCAGCGAGTCCATGATGAGCTGCAGCACGTAGGGGTGGCGCATCAGCAGGCTGTTGCCGGTGCCGGTGGTGTCGTAGTAGTGGGCCCAGTCGCCGTCGACCAGGCGGTAGTACGAGGCGTTGTCGATGCCGCGGAACGACAGCGTGGGGCCGTGTTCGTTGCCCTCGGCGGTGTGGTTGTAGACCACGTCGAGGATGACCTCGAGGCCGGCCTCGTGCAGCGCCTTCACCATCGCCTTGAACTCGGTGACCTGTTCGCCGCGGGTGCCGCGGGCGGCGTAGGCGTTGTGCGGGGCGAAGAAGCCGATGGTGTTGTAGCCCCAGTAGTTGGACAGTCCGCGGTCGAGGAGCACGCCGTCCTGGACGTACTGGTGGACGGGCATCAGCTCGACGGCGGTGACCCCGAGGGTTGTCAGGTGCTCGACGACCGCGGGGTGCGCGAGTCCGGCGTAGGTGCCGCGCAGTTCGGGCGGGACGTCGGGGTGGGTGCGGGTGAGTCCGCGGACGTGCGCCTCGTAGATCACGGTGTCGGCGTACGGCCGTCTGGGGGGCCGGTCCTCACCCCAGTCGAAGTGCGGGTCGGTCACCACGCCGAGCATGGTGTGCCCGGCGCTGTCCGCCGGGGAGGGGCCGCCCGCGGTGCGTTCGAAGAGCGAGGCGTGGTTGTCCACCTGCCCGTCGACGGCCCGGCTGTACGGGTCGAGCAGCAGCTTCGACGCGTTGCAGCGGTGGCCGAGGCCGGGGTCCCAGGGGCCGTGCACCCGGTAGCCGTAGCGCTGCCCGGGGCCGACGCCGGGCACGTAGCCGTGCCAGACGAACCCGTCGACCTCGGTCAGCGGAACGACGGTGTGCCGGTCCTCGTCGTCGGCCAGGACCAGCTCGACGCGTTCGGCGACCTCGCTGAACAGGGCGAAGTTAGTGCCCTGCCCGTCGTGGGAGGCGCCCAGCGGGTAGGGGTGCCCGCTCCAGGCGGACACCCCTGTGCTCAGGTCCTTGCGGCGCTTGCGTGCCGTCACCGGGCCTCCTCCAGGACGCCGTCCCGGACCCCGGCCGCGTCGGCCAGGGCCGCGACGGGCGTCGCCCGGGGCACGCGCAGCGCCTCGCGCAGGCTGGGCGCGGGTGCGGTCGGCACGAGGGGGGCGCGTTCGCCGGCGCGGGCCCGCTGCGAGAACCAGATGACCTTGCTGCCGGTCTCGGTGGCGCAGCAGCCCCAGCCGTCGCTCATCGCGGCGAGGTGGCGCAGGCAGGCGCGCAGTTCGTGGTCCGGGCGCAGGGCCCGGTCGTTGTCACCGACGGCGGTGATGAGGTGCTGTCCGTTCCACCACATCTCGATCGAGGTGTTCTTGTCCTTCGCGTGCTCGTCGATGGCCCGCAGCAGCATCTCGGTGCCGTGGCGGACGGGTTCGACGAGCGTCTCCAGGTCCCAGTACCTGAGGTGAGCGGCCAGAATTCGGCTGACCTGACCGACCCGTTCAGGGCTGACTTCCACATCGAGGTGGTAGTAGCAGGGCACTGCGGTCTTCACCGTCGTTACCTCCTCACCGCGAAAGCTCCCGCTCTCCTCGTCCCTGCGGGACGTGGCCCCGAGTGCGGAGCGTGAGCATTGATCGCCTCTGAGTCACTTCAGCGTGAATCCTGTACGCCATTCGTGCAACACGAGCGAACGGGTGAGGAAGTAGTTGAAGATCCAACAGGACGCTGCGTCGCCGACCATGCACCATGTGTGAAGACCTCGATGCCCGCGACGGACCCGTGTGTGCCCGCATGCACGGGTGCCGCCCGACGGTCGGGAGACGCGCCATCGAGCCCGGAAGTGGAAGGTGAGCGGGGCCATGCTGCTACCGGCCAAAGCCGAAGTCGCCCGCCTGCTGCGGCGGTACCGAGCCTGGGAACGCGCCATGCTGGCGGCCCCGGCCGACCGAACGGTGCGTGCCACCTTCGAGGACACCGGTTACACCCTTTGCGTCCTGATGGGAAAGCGTTGCGCTCGCGAAGCCGCGGACGCGGCCGAGCAGTACCTGCGCGACACCCCGTCGGCCCACCCGCTGGAGCAGGAGGAACGGCCGCAGGCGGTGGGCGTCGCGGCCGGGCGGGGCCGGCCGCTGACGCGTCGGCGTTTCCACGCGGGAAGGTAACCGCCTTCCGGCAGAGTTCGGATCCCCGGCCGGGCCACGTACCCGGCCTCGAGCACGGTGGAGGTGAACCATGGGCAGGACCAAGGGCAGGACCGGCGCCGGCGCCGGGGCCGTAGGCCGTATCCCGGTACGGGACGTTCGGCCGGCCGTGGAGCACGGCCGGCATCCGGCGAAGGCGATCGTCGGCGAGACCTTCGACGTTACCGCCACCGTGTTCCGGGAGGGCCATGACGCGGTCGCCGCCAACGTCGTGCTGACCGATCCGAAGGGCCGTCCGGGTCCCTGGACGCCGATGCACGAACTCGCGCCGGCCAGTGACCGCTGGGGTGCCAAGGTGACCCCGTCGTCGGTGGGGACCTGGACGTTCCACGTGGAGGCATGGAGCGACCCGGTGGCCACCTGGCGGCACACCGCCCGTATCAAGGTCCCGGCCGGCATCGACGTCGGGCTGGTGCTGGAGGAGGGCGGCGAGCTGTACGAGCGCGCCGCCGCCGGCGTGCCCGACGCGTCGGAGCGGTCGGCGCTGCTCGCCGCCGCCGAGGCCCTGCGGGACGACTCGCTGCCGCCGGTGTCCCGTCTGTCGGCGGCCTTCGCGGCCAACGTGGACGCGGTGCTGGGGCGTTATCCGGTGCGGGATCTGGTGACGGCGTCGGAGCCGTTGCCGTTGCTGGTGGAGCGCGAACGCGCCCTGTACGGGGCGTGGTACGAGTTCTTCCC
>NZ_JBHTWG010000035.1:0-71193 GCF_042792555.1 Streptomyces sp. NPDC056628 | reverse complement strand
CGGCGGGGCCGGGTGGGGGGGTCGTGGCCCCGTAGTGTGGTCGTATTGCGGCCGCGGCCGGGGGGGGTCACCCGGGTGACCCCCGCCGTCGCCGTCGTGCCTCAGCCCTCCTGCCCGGCTGCCGGCTCGACCAGCGCCGTCTGCATCAACCGCGCCTTGCGGCGGGCGATGTGGAGGGCCCGGCCCGGCGGCAGGTTCACGGGCTTGGCGTTGCCGAAGAGACGGCCCTCCGTGGGCGGGCAGGAGAGCAGGATCGCGGGGTTGTTCGCCTCGTCCATCCGGCGGATGAGGGCGTCACTCAGGCCCCTGCCCGCACCCATGGCGCTCCGGGCGACGACAACGTGCAGGCCCATCTCGAAACCGAGCGTCAGATGCTCGAAGAGCGGCTCGAAGGGGCTCTGGAACGAGTTGCTCGAGACCATGTCGTAGTCGTCGACCAGGATGAACAGACGCGGACCCGACCACCAGTCGCACGCGCGCATCCGGGCGGGGGCGATGTCCGCTCCGGGGACGCGGGTCTTCATCGCACGAGCGGCGCCGTCGATGGTCTCCTTGAGGTTGTCCAGGGAGATGACGTGCCCGATGCGGTACTCCTCCGGGATGCCGTCCACCAGGGTGCGCCGGTAGTCCACCGCGATGATCTTCGCCTCGTGCGGGGCGTAGCGGGCGGTGATGCCCGCGGTGATCCGGCGCAGCAGGTTGGTCTTGCCGCTCTCCGTGTCACCGACCACGATCAGGTGCGGGGTACGGCTGAAGTCGTGCCACACGGGCTCCAGGGCGTCCTGGTCGATGCCGAGGGGGAGCCGCATACCGCCGCCCTCGGTGGGCTGGGGAGCGGGGAGCTCGGCGAGCGGCAGCCGGTGCGGCAGCATCCGGACCTGCGGTGCGACCGGGCCCGGCCAGTGCCTGGCCACCTCGCCGACCAGGTGGGCGACCCCGTCGCCGAGGTCGTCCAGGGAGCCGCTGCCGTCCAGCCGGGGCAGGCCGGCGAGGAAGTGCATCTTGCTGTCGGCGGTGATGCCCCGGCCTCCGCTGCGCGGCACCGAGCGCGCCTTGCGGGTGTCGATCTCCGAGTCCATCGGATCACCCATGCGCAGCTCCAGGCGGGTCGCGGCCTGGTCGCGGACCTGCGCGGACAGCTCCACCCAGCGGGTGGTGGTGATGAGCAGATGGATGCCGTAGTTCAGGCCGCGTGCGGCCAGTTCGTTGAACTTCGGCACCAGGTCGTCGTAGTCCTGGCGGACCGTGGACCAGCCGTCGACCACCATGAACACGTCGCCGAACGGCTCGTCGGGGAACTCACCGGCGGCGCGGCGCCGCCGGTAGGACTGCATGGAGTCGATGGTGTGGTCGACGAAGAACTGCTCACGGCGGGCGAGCAGCGTCATCACCTCGGCGACGGCCCGGTGCACCCGTTCCGGGTTGAGCCGCGCCGCGACGCCGCCGACGTGGGGGAGCGCGGCGAGCTGGGAGAGGCCGCCGCCACCGAAGTCGAGGCAGTAGAACTGGATCTCGGCCGGGGTGTGGGTGAGGGCGAGTGCCGCGATCAGGGTGCGCGCGAGGGTGGACTTGCCGCTCTGCGATCCGCCCGCGATGGCGACGTGGCCGCCGGCTCCGGACAGGTCCACGACCAGCGGGTCGCGGCGCTGTTCGAAGGGCTTGTCGACCAGGCCGACGGGGACCCTCAGCCTGCCCGTGCCGGACCAGCCCGCGGCGCTGAGGCCGCGCTCGGGGTCGGGGGCGATGCCGGGCAGCAGGGTGTCCAGCGGAGACGGCTCGTCCAGCGGCGGCAGCCACACCTGGTGCGCGGCGGGACCCGAGTCGCGCAGCCGGTCCAGGGCGACGTCGAGCAGGGTCTCCTCGTCCCCGCTCTCCTCGGTCTCCGGCTCCGTGAGGGGCATGGGGTCGAGCGTGCGGGGCACCACCCAGCCGCTGGTCCACGGCACCACCTGGCTGGCCACCCGGGCCTGCACGACGGCGCCGGTGCGACGCCGGTAGGTGCCGGAGGAGTAGGCGGCACGGAAGCGCGTCAGAGCTTCGACACCCGACTTGAGATAGCCGCTGCCCGGCTGGGCGGGCAGTTCGTAGGCGTCCGGCACACCGAGCACGCCCCGGCTCTCCATGGCGGAGAACGTGCGCAGGCCGATCCGGTACGACAGGTGGCTCTCCAGCTGGTGCATCCGGCCCTCGTCCAGGCGCTGCGAGGCCAGCAGCAGATGCACACCGAGCGAGCGGCCGAGGCGGCCGATCATCACGAACAGGTCCATGAACTCGCGGTGCGCCGAGAGGAGTTCGCTGAACTCGTCGACCACCACGAACAGGCTGGGCAGCGGGGTGAGGCCGGCGCCGCCGGCCCGGGCGCGTTCGTACTCCAGGGCTGAGGTGTAGTTGCCGGCGGCGCGCAACAGCTCCTGCCGACGGATGAGTTCGCCGTGCAGGGCGTCCTGCATACGCTCCACCAGGGCGACCTCGTCGGCGAGGTTGGTGATGACGGCGGAGGTGTGGGGCAGCTCCTCCAGGCCGAGGAAGGTGGCGCCGCCCTTGAAGTCGACCAGGACGAAGTTCAGAGTCTCCGAGGAGTTCGTCAGGGCGAGGCCCAGGACGAGGGTGCGCAGCAGTTCGCTCTTGCCGGATCCGGTGGCGCCGATGAGCATGCCGTGCGGGCCCATGCCGCCCTGCGCCGACTCCTTGATGTCCAGTTCCACCGGGCGGCCGTCGACGCCGACCGCGATCGGCACCCGCAGCCGTGCGGAGCCGGTGTGCCGGGCGAACAGGGCCTTGGTGTCGTGCCGGTGCAGATCGGGGATGCCGAGCAGCGTGGTCAGCTCCACGTCGCTGTCCAGCGGCTGCGCGATGTCCGTGCCCAGGCTGATGCGGCGGGAGGCGAGCAGTCGCGCCAGCGACTCCGCGCCGAGCGGGCCGAGCCGGTCCGGCCGGCCGAGCGGCACCGAGCGTTCCTTGCGACTGCGGTCGGTGCGCACCAGGTTCACCTGGTCCGGCCCGACGGTCAGCCGCAGCGTGTTGCGGCCGGGCCGCCAGCGCAGCGCGCCGGAGACGTCCAGCACGACGGCGTTGCGGTAGCCGTGGCCCTCCCAGCGATGCCCCTCCGGGACGGTGACGCCGTCCAGGACGACCACGGTGTACGGCTCGTCACGGCCCGGCCGGGCGTCCGGGTCGAAACCGGGGCGCTCGGCGAACTCGGCGCCGAGCAGGTCGTCCAGCTCGGCGAGGTCGGACGTGATCCGGCGGACCTGCCCGGCGCCGTCCTCCTCGTGCGGATGCAGGGCGTGCGGCAGCCACTTGACCCACTCCCAGTCGGCCCGTCGCTCGTCGCTCACGCAGAGCGCGATCCACAGCTCCTCCGGCGCGTGGAACACGGCGAGCTGGCCGAGGGCGGCCCGCAGCAGAGCGCGTACGGCTTCGTGGGGGGGGGCCCCGCGGGCCCCCCCCCCGGGGGGGGGGACCCCCCCCCGGGTGGGGCCCGGGGGCCCCCCGGGCCCCCCCCCCCCCCCCCGGGGGGCCGCACCCGGGGGGGGGGCGGGGGGGGGCCCCCCCCCCCGCGCCGCGGGGGGTCGCCGCCGGCCCCCCCCCCCCCCCCCCCACGAGGCTGCGGACTCCCCGCCCGGTGTCGTCCCGGGGCGCAGCAGGACGCGCGCCGACGACCGCAGGTAGAGGCCGAGGGGCTGTTCGGGAATCGTGGAGTAGGCGCGGATGAAGCGGCGCAGGGCGTGCGCGCAGAGCGGTTCGAGGTCCTCCACGGGGCGGGTGGACACCGGGTTGAGGGTGAGGGCGAGCTGCTGTTCGCCGACCGCGAGACGGACCTCGCCGAAGTCCTCGTCGGCGGGGCGGCGTTCCCACAGCCGTGAGGTGCGCGCCAGCGACCGCAGCGAGGAGGGCTCCGGATGGCGCCAGGCGAGCGCCCGCTGCTGCTCCACGATGGTCGACCGGACCCGCTTGCGGATCTGCGCCAGATAGCGGAGGTAGTCGCGGCGTTCGCCCTTCAGACGGTGCTTGCGCTCGCTGGAGCGGCGCATCAGCTGACCCAGGAGCATCGCGCCGGCGGACAGCGCCATGACGCCCATCGCCAGGTAGATGAAGACCCCGTTGCCGCCGCCCGGGCGCAGGAACATCAGCATCATCGACACCGACATCAGCGCCATCGGCAAATAGGTCCATATCGCCGAGGTGTCGGGCACCGTCTCGGCGAGGACAGGCGGCTCCTGGAGGGTCAATTGCCCTTCGGGCATCTCGGGACCGCGCCTGCGCGCCGGGCGGCGAAACAGCACCACACTCAAGGAACAGAACCTCCGGTTTCACTGGCTTTCCGGCCCGCGCCGAATACCGGGACACCGGTAGCCGGAAAGACCGCACCGCTCATTTCCGGGGACCCGGGTACGCGGTGAACGCCGGTTGAACGATGTGAGCGGAAAGCGGGGAGCGGTCAGCTCCCCCACCATTCGGCTGCATACCGGACAAGCAGCCCGGTCCCCAGCACGTTCCGGCGAGCATAGGCAGTAGTGTGCATTCACGAAACGCGACCTGTCCACGCGGGAGCGGTGGCTGCCGGTCTCGCGGACGCAATTGCCCTGTCCGACCCCCCTGTTCGGGCCCGTACGGACCTTCCGTACTCTTCGCACTGTCCCGTTCGCGGGGAAGTCCTCCTGTCAAAACCCCCACGGAAGACGAGAGTTCAGCTGATGACCGACAGCGTGGTGGCCGAACTGTGCCGCCTCACCGTACGTGCGCCGGGCGTCTCCGTCGATCTGGCCGTGCCCGCCGACGTGCCCGTCGCCGATCTGCTCCCCACGCTGCTGCGTTATGTCGGCGAGGAGGCCGAGGAAGCCGGACTCGACCACGCGGGCTGGGCGCTCCAGCGGCTGGGTGACGCCCCCCTCGACGAGGAGACGACCCTCGCACGGGCCGGGCTCGCCGACGGGGACGTGCTCTATCTGCGCCCCCACACCGAGGCCCTGCCCGAGGCCCGGCTCGACGACCTGGTGGACGGGATAGCCGACACCGCCGGCCGCAGGCTGCACACCTGGCACCCGGAGGCGGCCCGCGGACTGCTCGTGGGCGCCACGGTGGCGACGGTCACGGCGGCCCTGGTGCTGGTGTTCTGGCCGGGAGCGGCCGGCTCCGGCTCGGTCAGGGCCGCGTGCGCCGCCGTGGCGGGGCTCCTGCTGCTCGCCGGCGCGGGCACCGCCAGCCGCGCGGTCGGCGACCGGCTGTCCGCGACCGCGCTCGGCCTGCTGGTCGCGCCCTGCCTGGCACTGGCCGGCTGGGTGCTGCCCGGCGGTGATCTGACCGGCCCGGACGCGGCGCGGGTCGCGGGCGCGCGGCTGCTCGCGGCGGGCGCGGCCGGTGCGGGCGGCGCCGTCCTCGCGCTGGCCGCCACCGCGGTCGGCGCCCCGGCCCTGCTGGGCACCGCGGTCGTGTCGGTGGCCCTCGCCATCTCCGGCGCCCTGATCGGCTACACGGACCTGCACGTGCCGGCCGCGGTGGCCGTGGTCGCCACGGTGTTCGTGCTCGCGGCCGGGGCGGTGGCACCGTTCGCCTTCAAGCTGGCCGGGATGCGGATGCCCGCCCTGCCCTCCTCCGCCAGCCAGCTCCAGGAAGGCATCGAGCCGTACGCGGGCAGCGACGTCGCCGAACGCACCGAGCTGGCCGGACGCTGGGTCACCGCGCTCTTCGCCGTCACCGGCGTCATCGCGGCGGGAGCCCTGGTCGTCCTCGCCGAGCGCCCGAACCTGCCCGAGGTGCTGACAGCGCTCGCACTGAGCCTGCTGCTGCTCCTGCACTCCCGGGGCCTGGTGCACATCGGCCAGCGGCTGACCCTCGCGGTGCCCGGGATCTGGGGGCTGCTGCTGCTCGCCCGCAGCTGGGCGGTGGACAGCGAGGGCGACGGGCGACTGGTGGTCTTCGCGGTCCTGCTCGGCGCGGCCGCCGCGCTGGTGATCGCCGCCTGGACGGTGCCCGGCCGCCGGATGCTGCCCTACTGGGGCCGGGCCGCGGAGGTGGCGCACACCGGGATCGCGGTGGCGCTGCTGCCGCTCAGCCTGTGGGTGGCGGGACTCTTCGGCTGGCTGCGCGGCCTGTTCGGCTGAACCCCACCGCACTCCGGCACGAGAACGACTAGGAGAGGCCGTGCAGTCCAAACGCGACCAGGTACACGCCCACACCTTCATGATGGGCAGGCTCAGCTCGGGCCTGCTGATGGCCGACCCGGACGCCCCGGAGAGCCCGCTGGGACGCACCACACGCGGCGTGGTCTTCGGCGTGCTCGTCACCGTTCTGGTCGGGGCCGGCGCCACCGTCTACGGCCTGCTGCGTCCCGGCGGCAACGACGCCTGGCGCGATGAGGCGCACCTCGTGGTCAACCGCGACACCGGCGCGCGCTACCTGTGGACCGACACCGACGGCGTGCTGCACCCGGTGCGCAACTACGCCTCCGCCCGGCTCATCGGCGGCGCCGACCTGGAGTCCGTGGACGTCTCCTCGGCGTCGCTGGGCGACGTCCCGGTGGGAGCCCCGGCAGGCATCCCGGGCGCCCCCGACGCCGTGCCCGAGCCCGGCCGACTCGACGACGGTGCCTGGCACATGTGCGTCACGGGCCCGGACGGCGCGCTGCCGGACACCTCCGGCGCCGTGGCGAGCACCGGCGTGGAGAAGCCGGGAGCGACCACCCTGGTGGCCGGGGCGCCGTTGGACGCCGACGGTATCGGCGGCGGTCGCGGAGTGCTGGTCAGGGGGCCCGACGGCACCGAGTACCTGGTCTGGCGGGGCAGCCGGCTGTCGTTGGACCGTGGGTCGGACGCCCGTAACGCCCTCGGTTACGGCTCCGTGCAGCCGATGCCGGTCTCGGCGGCCTTCCTCGACGCACTGGCCCCCGGGCCCGTCCTGAAGCCGCCCGCGGTCGAGAGGCGCGGTGAGGCCGGCCCCGAACTCGGCGGGCAGGCCACGCGGATCGGCCAGCTGTTCAAGGTCAGCGTCCCCGGCGGCGACAGCACCTACCACCTGCTGCGCGAGGACGGTCTGGTGCCGCTGACCCGGCTCGGCGCCGCCCTGGTCCTGGGCGACCCGGCCACCCAGAAGGACGCCTACCAGGGGCGTTCGCCCGAGGTGCGCACGGTGGGCGCCGACGCGCTGCGTGAACACCGGGCCGCGGCGAAGGGCGCCACCGCCTCTCCGGAGCTGCCCGACGCACCGCCCGCGCCGCAGTCCGTGCCGCGTGGCACCGCGCTGTGTGCACAGGTCGACGGCGACGACGGCGGCGTCCGGATCAGGTCGGTCCTCGTGCCGCTGACCCGCCTGGCCCCGGTCGCGGTGTCGGAGGGCACCGCCCAGCCGCTGAAGCCGGCGTGCGTCCCGACCGACGCCACGGTGGTCCGGCCCGGCCGGGGCGCCCTGGTCCGCGCCCTCAACGCCAGCGGTGCCGCCCACGCCGGGACGAGCTACCTGGTGGCGGAGAACGGCGTCAAGTACCGCGTCCCGTCGAAGAAGGCGTTGGCCGCGCTCGGTTACCAGGCCGCGGACATCACCTCCGTCCCGGCGCCACTGCTCGCGGCTCTCCCGACCGGCGCGGACCTCGACGCGGCCGCCGCGGCGGGCGTCGTCGAGCCCACGGTGACCGCTCCGCGGTGCGCCCCCTCCCCGGAGCGGAAGCCGGGCGCGGCGAGCGTCGTCGGGGACAAGGCGGACACCCCGCGCTGATCATGGCAAGGAGTGCATTCGGTGCCGATGAAAGGAAAAGGGCGGGGACGGCAGAAGTATTGAGCCAAAGTCGTCGCCGACAGTGTGAAGTTCGTCGCGTCGTCGGGGAACGGCCTCACGGTGGGAACCTCAAAGAAAGCTCAGATATTTGGGGCCGGTCGTGTCCGCGGAATCCCGGGGAAGCGCCTGCAATGCCGGATACGGCTCTCCGCGATGCCCGTTCGGCTTCCTCCGCTGCCCGCTTCACGCCCGCCTCGCGTCGCCCGCACACGGTTCGCGCGCCGGGTGTCCGGTCGGCGGGAGAGGCTTGTTCATAGCGTTGAAACCTGACCTCAACTCGCTTGCCACGCAAGAATTCCCGGGCGAACCGACCGAAGCTCAAATCTTCCCTGTGCGCGTTGCGCGGAACACCGGCTTCTCTTTAGCCTCAGCGGGCAACCGCGTGACGAGACAGGGCTGAACGAAGGGAGCGCGACATGGCGGACAGTGCCGCGAGGAAAGCGGACTATGCCAAGGGCTTGGGGGGTGTCTCCTCGCTGGAGTCGGCCCGGAACCAGGTCGAGAAGATCCAGAACAACGTCGCCGAGATCGCGGCGCGTTCGGGTGTCGGCGGCGACGAGGGCCAGGCCCTGCTGAAGCTCTTCCGCAGCTGGAACGCCGAGGCGCAGAAGGTCGTCATCCAGATCAGCAAGATGGTCGACGCGCTCCAGGAGAACGTGACCTCCGCCAACCGTCTGGCGCAGGAGAACCAGGACCTGACCGAGATCCTCAACAGCAAGACCAGCCAGGGCGTCTTCGAAGCGCTGCGCTGACCCGACCGGCAGCACCGGCCCCGCCACGCCGAGGCCGGACCCCCTTGAGCTTTCCGGGCCGGCGCCCGGCCGTACGAGAGGAGACGTCATGGCCGACGGCATCATCGACGTGCAGTACCCCGTGGTCCGCAACGCCATCGAGGAGTTGATGGCGCAGACCCAGCAGATCATCACCACCCTCAACAACCTGGAGGACGAGCTCAAGCCGCTCGTCACCTCCTGGGAGGGCTCCGACCAGGAGACCTACCGGCAGGTCCAGGCGGAATGGGACCAGGCCACCAAGAACATGGCCCAGCTCCTCGGCGACAACGGCGAGCTGATCCAGACCATCCACGACAACCACTCCCGCGACGAGCGCAGGAGCGCCGACAACTGGGGGAACGTGCGGGCCCGTTAGGGCATCGCCGGAGCTTCCTCCTCGTCGAGGGTTCGGCGGCGCGGCCCGGCCGTCGTCCGTGAAGGGGGCGTCTGCCGGGCCCCCGTGTCCCCGTCCGGCACCAAGCGTCAGGAGGGCGTCCCATGGCCGGTGAGAAGGCCGACGTCAAGCATTTCGACCTCAAGCAGATGGAGAACTTCCGGGACAACGAGGTACAGCCGGTCCACACCGCCGCGAAGAAGCACAAGGAGCAGGGCGACGGGTCCCACATCCGTCCGCTCGGCCACCTGATCGACGGCTACATCACACCGGACAACCTCGCCCAGGACAATCAACTCCTGCGCATCGGCAAGATGGTGACCGATCCGCTGGTCTCGGGACCGAAGCTGATCGAGGACATCCGCACCGCGGCCGAGGCCATCGACAAGCTGCTCGGCGACCAGATGGACCTCTTCAAGGAGCTGAAGGAGGCCCTCACCGAGACGATCGAAGAGGCCAACAAGACCAAGGACAAGAACCTCGACGCGATCGACGCACAGACACTGCTCCAGACCTTCGACGAGGTCGACACCCTCACCGCCGGCGGCACCGGCGACCCGGACGAAGAGTCCTGACCCCACCGACCAGAAAGGGCGCCACCGGTGGCAGATCGGTACGATCCCAACTCCGTCGCCAATCTCGACAAGTTCGACAACGCCGGCGACCCGTCGACCGACACCTGGGCCACCCTGGTCACCCACATCACCGGCTATCCGGTGCCCGACCGCAACACGATCTTCGACTCCCTCCGCTCCGAACACGGCGGCAAGCTGTTCCGGATGGACATCAAGGAGCGCAGCCTCAGCCTGCTCGTCAAGGACTCCGGGTTCCTGACGAACAAGGGCGAGGACTACGACATCTGGTTCTTCAACAGCGGCAAGAAGTCCTCCATCATGCAGGCCCGGATCGTCTTCGAGGGCCGGGTGAAGGCGGGCGAGGAGATCATCTTCGCCAGTCCCGGATCGGACAACGTCCACGACGCGCAGGTCCGTGAGGGCAACGAGTTCACGGACTACAACAAGGACAAGATGAGCACGATCCCGCTCGCCCGGTACATGAACGGGCCGCGGGCGGCGCTCCTCGCCCTCCTGGGCGGCAACACCGCGGACGCCCGCTTCAGCAACCTGGGTGTGCCCGGGGCCGACGTCGTGGACTTGAACTCCTTCAACACCACCGGGGAGTCCTTCGACTTCGCCGCCAAGTTCTTCAGGGACCACGCGGTCGTGCTGAAGGACTGGGAGGACCGCTTCGGCCGGGACGACGCGAGCTGGAAGGGCGAGGCAGCGGAGGTCTTCCGCAGCCTGCTGAAGAAGATCCGCGAGAACTACGACAGTTACGTCGAGACCTTCGACGAGAGCCCCACGTCCGGCGACGGGACCGGCACCGGTGGCACCGTGTACTCCCGCGCCCTGTCGCTGGGCCGCAAGTACCTCGAGGACGCCGCGAACAAGCTGCTGGAGGCATGGCTCGCCTGGGCCAAATCGCCGTACTACGACCCCCATCAGGTCCTGCGCTACGTCCTGGACGACCTCGCCCAGTGGGTGGACGCGAACAACGTGGCCAAGACGGACATCACGGTGCGCTCCACCCGTGTGAACACGACCGTCCGCCACAGCCCGCAGGCCGGCTTCACCCAGGTGCACCCCGAGTACGGCGACCTCACCGACATCGCGAACTGGGCGAAGGTCGGTGACGCGGCCGTCAAGATCTGGAGCCAGGGCGTCAACGAGTACCTGGGCAAGCCGGCCGCCGAGGTGCAGGCCGGCCTGAACAACCACTTCCTCGACCTGGGCAACGACTTCTCCGACAACGTGCCCAAGCCCAAGTCGACGAGCACCGCCGCGGAGGAGTACCAGGAGAAGAAGGCCAAGGAGGAGCAGGAGGAGATCAACCGGCAGAACGAGGAGAACCGCCGGTACCAGGACGAGCTGCGCGCCGAGCAGGAGCGGCAGCGGGAGGAGGACAAGAAGTACCAGGACGAGCTGCGCGAGGAGCAGAACCGGCAACGGGAGGAGGACAAGCGGCTCCAGGACGAACTCCGCGAGGAGCAGAACCGCCAGCGGGAGGAGGATAAGAAGTACCAGGACGAACTCCGCGAGGAGCAGAACCGGCAGCGGGAAGAGGACAAGCGGCTCCAGGACGAACTCCGCGAGGAACAGAACCGCCAGCGCGAAGAGGACAAGAAGTACCAGGACGAGCTGCGCGAGGAGCAGCGGCGCGAGCAGGAGGAGGCCAAGCGCCTGGCCGAGGAGCAGGCCAAGGCCATGGAGGAGAGCCTCGGGGGCATCAACGACCCCAACGGCGTCACCCAGCAGAATCTCGACGGCCTCGACGACCTGCTGAAGCAGAACAACCCGATCACCGAGAGCCTCGGCGACCTGGGTGACGTGAACGGCCAGGGCGGCGACCAGGAGGCCTTCACGTCCACCCCGCCCCCCGGCATCACCAGTCTGGGCAACCTCGGCGCGGTGAACACGGGACCGGGCAACGCGAACAACTCGAACAACTCGGCCAACGACGCGATCACCGAGAACCTGGGGAACCTCGGCGACCTGAACGCGGGCGGCGGTCCGGTCAAGACGCCCGGTGGTGGCACGACCCAGCTCGACGCTGGCAAGCTCACCACCGACTTCCCGGACGGCAGCAGCACCAGCTTCGACCCGGACAGCGGGGTGCTCACCACCACCCACCCGGACGGCAGTGTCACCACGCAGGACCTCGGCGACGGCACCAGGGTGACCAACCCCGACGGCTCGGTCACCAGCCTCGGCGACGACGGCAGGCTGACGACCACCTTCCCCGACGGCAGCGTGCAGACCGTCGACCCCTCGACGGGGCAGGTCAGCACCACCGACCCCGACGGAACGACGACCACGCAGGACCTCGGCGACCTGGGCGGCCTCAACGGCCGCAACGCCGGTGCGGACCTGGGCGACCTGAGTGACATCAACTCCGACCTGCCCACCCAGTCGGAGACCGACCTCGGCGACCTGGGGAACCTCAACGGCGACCGCGGCGGTCTGGAGACCCCGACCGGCGGCAGCACCCAGCTCAGCGACGGTGACATCGCCACCGACTTCCGCGACGGCAGCAGGATCAGCTTCGATCCGGACAGCGGTCTTCTCACCAGCACGGACGCGGACGGCACCACGACCACCACCGATCTCACCCACGGTGCGACGGTGACCAACCCGGACGGCTCGAAGACCAGCCTCGACAACGGCATGCTGACCACGGAGTTCCCCGACGGCAGCAAGCAGGTCATCGATCCGGACACCGGCGTCGCCACCGTCACCGACCCGCAGGGCAACACCGAGCGGATCGACCTGCACGATCTCAACACGTCCGGAGGCCGGGACACCTCGGACCTCCTCGACGGCCTCGGTGATCTGGAGAGCGGCGGCCTCGGTGACACCGGGGGCGGTACCTCCGTCCAGGACCTGTCGCTCTCCGATCTGGGCGTCGGCGGCGGAGCGGGCGACGGGGCATCCGGCGGGGGTATCGGGGAGAGCCTCGTCACCGCGGACGGTTCCGGTGGAACGGGGGCGGAACCTCTCTCGGACGGCGCCGCCGACAGCGCGGGCACACCGCTCGCCCCGGCCGCGGGAGCCCCGGGAGCGCCCGGTATGCCCGGCAGCCCCGGCATGCCGATGGGCGGCATGGGCGCCGGGGGCATGGGAGCGGGCGGTGACAAGGGCAACGGCGAGCGGGTGCGCGCCGTACTGGTCGACGCCGCCGAGGAGAGCGAACGCCGCAACCGCCGCCGGCGCAGCCCGTGGAACCGCCAGGAGGACGACGACACCTTCCTCGCCCCCGCCTCCCGGGTGGCGACCACCGGCGGAGACTCCCCCGAGGAGGAGACGCAGCCCGGCCGCAACAGGGTCACCAGCTCCGACTACCTGGAGGAGGACGCCGACGTGTGGGGCACCGAAGAGGGCGGCACACCCGCCGTCATCGGACGGTGAACCCCGTACGAGCGCGGCCCGGGCACCACACGGAGACGAATCACACCCTGCCCCCGCTTCCGTGTCGGGGGACTCACCGGGCAAGATCAGCAGGGCAGTTGACGGACCGCCGAGCACGACCGGGCGCACACGGCGACCGGAGAAGGAAGGAGCGGGCGTGACGGAACCGCTGGAGAAGCGCCTCGAGAAGGCGATGGCCGAGCTCCAGGCCGCCCAGGAGGCGGTGGCACGCACCGAACGCGAGCTGCGCCAGGCGTCGTTCGCGGTGCTCTCCTCCGACCGCGCGGTCCGCGCCACGGTGGGCCCCCAGGGCGAGCTGTCCGGGATCGAGTTCCTGGACAACAAGTACCGCGACATGTCGCCCCAGGAGCTGGCGGCCAGCGTTCTCGAGGCGGCGAACGCGGCGCGCCTGAAGATGAACCGCCACGTGATGAAGGCGATGGCGCCCTTCACCGAACCCAGCAGCGGCATCCCGGAGCTGAAGGGCTTCGAGCTGGACTGGGAGCGGATCTTCGGACCCGAGGTGCTCCGCGACGACGACGACGAGGACCCGGGCCGCGACAGCGGGGCCACCCCCGCCTGGCGGGACGCGCTCGGCGAGGACGGGGAGGACTGATGGGACAGCGGTACTACGCCGACCCGAACCGCATCGAGGCCCTGGCCAGGCAGCTCGAGGAGATCGGCACCCTGGCCAAGAACATCACCGAGGAATTCCTCGACGACCTGGCGCCCACGGTCACCTGGCCCGGCACGGAGGGCGAGTTCGCGGAGAAGGCCAAACCGCAGGAGCAGAAGGAGCGCCAGACCACCAAGGAGACCATGATGTCCATCCGCGACGCGGTCGTGGGCATCACCGACGCCACGGTCAGCCAGGTCCGGATGATGAAGGACACCCGCGACCGCCACCTCGAGGACATCGAGCGGGTCGACAAGCGCATCGAGACCGACGGCCTGAACGGTGACGGCCCGGGCGGGCATGGCCGTCGCTGATCCGCGCACCGCAGGCCGCTCCCGCACCACCCCGGGAGCGGCCGCTCCGTCCTGCTCCCGGGACGGCAGGCCATGAGCATCAAGGCATCGCCCGAGGTCAACGCGATGATCTTCATCCTCACCGGGGAGAAGCTCATCGACGCCGACGAGGACCTCGCCTACGAGAGCCGGCGGCCCTACTCCGGCCTGGGCCGCAAGGTGGACCGGCTGTCCTCGCTGATCGACAAGTCCGTCCACGACATCGCCGAGGTGATGCCGGACGACCTGTCCAAGTCGTACGCCAAGGCGATGGGCATGCTCATCGACGACGGCGGCAAGAACTACCTCCGCGAGTTCGCCGAACAACTCGACAAGATCGCCGAGGGTCGGCGCAAGACCTCCATGGACATCATGGAGTCCAAGTGGCAGGTCATCGCCGAGGTCATCCGGCTGCTCATCGAGATCGCCATCTACCTGGCGATGTCCTTCTTCACCGGCGGCGCCTCGGCCAGCCAGATCATGATGGCCAAGCTGCGCAGCCGCTTCCTCATCCTCACCACGCTCACCCGCCTGCTCCAGCGGCTGCACCTGGCGCCCTCGCTGACAGAGGCGTTCGCCGAGGCGTTCACCACCTTCGCGGTGCGGCTGGCGATGATGAACTTCGCTCCGAACGGCCGCCGCCCCGACGGCTTCGACTGGAAGGACATCCTGAAGTCCGCCGCGTTCGGCGCCGCCGCAGGGTTTCTCACCAGCATCTTCGACGACATCGCGAAGAAGATCGTCAGGAGCTACGACAGCACCTTCCTCAAGCACGGGTCCGACCTCGACTTCAAGCCCAACCCCCACCTCAAGAACACCCCGAACCCCGAGTTCGGGAATCACGGCCCCGGCCCCAAGCCGGACCCCGACCCCGGGCCCACCCCGAAGGAGCGGCCGGACCCCGGCCCGAAGGCGAATGGCCCGGGCGTCCCGCACACCCCGCCACTGACCCTCCGGAACAACGGCCCGCTCTCCTTCCGGAACAACCCGAACCTGTGGCGCAACAGCCGGATCCTGCGCGACAACGCCGACCGTCCCGGCGCACTGGCCGGTCACTACGGCATCAAGGGCACGTCCGACTTCCTGGCGGCCGGCGCCGGCGAGGCGCTCGCGGAGATCTTGATCAAGGGCGCCTTCGACGGCGACTGGTCCACCAGTTGGTCCACCTTCGTCGGCGCGGGCATCAGCAGCCAGGTCGAGGCCACGCTCACCGACACCGCCCTCAACAGCGGTGCCGAACTGCGCCACGTCATCGACAAGTTGCGCCATCAGCCGCCCACCGTCTCCACCGGCGACGGCGACACACGGGACACCGGCACCCGGGACACCGCCGACTCTTCGGGCACCCGGGACGGCGACGGGCCGGGCCCCGCCGGCGGTGCCCCGGACACGGACCTCACGGGCGACAGCGGCTCCACGCGCACGCCCCCGCCGGTCCGTACCGCGGACGGCCCGCCGCCGTACACGAGCGTGGACCCTCCGCCCTACACCCCCCAGGACCCCCCGGCGTACTCCCCGGGCCCGCTGCCCACGTCGGCCGCCGAGAACGCCCTGTGGCAGCAGGTCCACAACGGACCCGCCGGCCTCCGCGAGCAGGCCCTGCACGACATCGCCGCCCTGCGCGGCGCCCAACCGCCCGGCACAGCGGAGATCGACGTCCGCGACACCGTCCACGGTGCCCTCTCGCAGGTGCCCGAGGTCCGGGTGGTGCCCCTGGGGGAGGGACCCGCGGTCCAGGTCGCCGCCGACGAGGTCCGGCGGGCCCTGGACGGCTTCGGCACGGCGACGACGGTGGAGGACGCGGTCGGCGGGACGGGGTCGCCGGGCATCGACGTCAACAGCGGTTCGAACGGGACTGTCCAGAGTGACGCCGACGGTTCGGCCGGGCAGGGAGTTCCGGGCCAGGCCGGCGGCAGCCCCGTCGCGTCCAACGGCTCCCAGCAGGCGCCCGCTTCAGGCACCGGCGGCGCCCGGCCCGGTGGTGCGCCCGCGCCAGGAGGCTCCCAGACCGCCCCCGGCTCCCAGACCGCCCCCGGCCCTCACGCCTCCTCCGGCTCGCAGCCCCAGGGCGCGCGCACGTCGGACACCACGACGGTGTCGGACGATCAACGCGCCACGCAGGACGGCACGGCGGTGGCGGACGGCCCGCACCATGCGCAGGACACCACGCCGGTGCAGGACGGCCCGCACCACGCGCAGAACGGCTCCGCACAGCCCTCCGTGACCTCGGGAACCTCCGTCTCCGCCGTGACCTCGGAAACCTCCGCCTCCGCGGAGACCACGTCCGTCCCGGACAGCACCGTCTCCCCGTACAGCACCTCCTCCCAGGAGGCCGCGTTCCCGGCCGGGCCGCCCTCTTCCTCCGATCACTTCCTGACCCCGGACGCCGACCTCGGTGGCGCTCCGCCGAAGGTGAGCACCACCGGGTCCTACGCCGGCACCGGCGACGTGTCCCAGGCTCCGCCGCTGACGATCGTCGTCTCGGAGGTGCCGCCGCCCGGGGAGGGTTCGCCGGAGGCGGCCGGCCTGTTGAACCGCGCCGGGGCCGACCGCGCCGTGGTACTGGGGCCGGCGGTCACGCCCGACGGGGCGGGGCGGCCGACGCGCACCGCCGTCGAGCTGACGCGGGAGGGGCCGGGCGCTCCGGTCCGCGTCCGTCCGCTCACGAGCTCCCTGCCGACGCCGGACGGCCCCACGCCGGACGGCCCCACGCCGGACGGCCCCACGGCGGACGGCCCCATGGCGAGCATGGTCACCCCGGAGACGGCTTTCCCCGCGGCCGACGTCCTCCTGCCACTCGCCGACGCGCTCGGCCCGGCACCCCGCCCCGCCACCCAGAGCACCGCCACGACCGCCACGACCGACAGCGGCGGCCCGGTGAGCACCACCGCCGCCCCACCCCCCGAGAAGGTGCTCACGGAGTCGCCTACGCCTCCGCGCGGCACGGGCACCGCCCTCGATCCCGGCGGCGTTTCCGGCGTCCCCGCCGCGGCCAAGTTCGCCACCCTGTCCCTTCCTTGGACGGACACGGCCACCGACCTGCACCTGGAGTCGGGGCAGAGCGACGGAACCGGCGGCAACGCACCCGGTACCGGTGGCGGACGCGGGCCCGGCGCCGACGGCACCCCGCCCCCGCCTCCACCGGCGACACCGGACACATCCGGGGCCCAGCCACCGCGAGGCCGCGTCATTGTGCGGCCCGCGGAAGGCGCCGGGCACAAGGAGCCCACCGACGACGGCGGCACCCCGGCCCGTCAATCCGTGGTCACCACCCTGGACGGCCACACGGTTCCGCTCGCCCAGTTGCGCCGCTGGGTGCCGGAGACCGCCGTGAAACCGCGGCCGGGACGTGCCATACGGACGCTGACCGTCTCGCAGGACCCCGCCGACGACGGGACGCCGCGCGGTACGCGCCGCCGGGCGCTGCTCGACCAGGACACCTTCCGCGGGGTGCGCACCATGTCGGGGCCGACTCCGTCCGGTCCGACCCGCACGGTGTTCACCGGCCCATCGACCGCTCTGCCCGGCGCGGGCACCGACGAGGGCGCCGACTACTTCGTGGGGCACGGCACTCCGCGTACCGTCACACTCGGCACCGACGACGCCGCACGCCCCGCCGTCAAGGTCAGCGGTGTGCAGCTCGGGGAGGTGCTCAGGTCCTGGGCGCGGGACGGTGACCGGTCCCGCCCCCTCGTGCTGTTCTCCTGCGAGACCGGACGGCAGCCGCACGTGGCGGGGCTGCCGGTGGCCCAGCACGTGGCGAACCGCACCGGACGGCCCGTGTACGCGCCGACCACCGAGGTGGGCACGGCGCGGGACGGGAAGGGCGACGTCCGTGCGGTGCTCACCGAGGGCTCGGACGGGCCGGGACGCTGGCGGCTGTTCACTCCGGAGCCCGGCGGCGCCGACCTGGACGCTCTCGCCCGCGATGCCGGTCTGCACTCGGGCCCCGGCCCCGCCGACGCCTTCGCCCGGGCCCGTACCCTCCAGCAGATCCGCACCCTGCGCGACGCCCTCGGTCCGGACGCCGAACAGCGTCCGGAGAACCGGGAGTTGCTCGCGGCGCTGGCGTACGTGGACGGTCTGCGCTGGCTGAACCCCGAGACCGCGGCCCGCTACGGCGACGGCCGGATGACACCGGACCTGCTGCGCCGGATGGTCGGCGACCGGCCCGGCGTCGCGGTCGACCCGGCGGCCGGACCGACGACGGACCAGTACACGGACTTTCTGCGCGCCGCGGCCGAGCTGCGGGGCACCGCCGGACCGGACACGACCCTCGACGCCCTGCTGCCCCCGCCGCCTCCCGCGCTCCCGCCGGACACCCTGGTCTCCCCGGACGACGTGCGCGGACTGACCTACGCGCCGTCCGCGCAGATCACCTGGTCGCTCTCCGGCACTCCGCTGCCGCTCTCCGAGCTGGCCCTGAGCGCCGACGACACCGCCGAACTCGCCCGGCGCAGGCCCGACCTCGCTCCGGCGCCGAGCCGCCCGGAGAGCCTCGCCGAGGACCTGACCCTGTTCAGCAAGGACACCACGAGCGCGGAGCACGTGCGGGCGGACGGCCGGACCTTCAGGCGGCTGGATACACCGGGCGGCGGGAACTGCCTGTTCCGGGCGCTGCTCGACAGCGCGCGCAGCCAGGACGTCCCACCCCCGTGGGCGGCGCGCAACGTCGCCGGGCTGCGCGGCCTGCTGCGTGACCGGATCGCCGGTTCCGAACTGGCCGCCGCGGCGGCCGAGGCCACCCCGGACCCGGTGCTCGCCGTGGTGGACGACCTGCGCATGACAGCGCTCGCCGGGGTACGCGACCCCGACGCGCAGCGTAGGATCACCCAGCGCTGGAACGGCATCGCGCAGGCCGTCGTCGAGGACGGCGACGCCCGGCGGTGGCGGCGCATCCTCAGGGACAGCGGCTACCCGCAACTCGCCCAGATCGCGCCCACCCCGGACGACGCACGACGGCTCGGCACCGAAGGACTCGTCGCGGCGGCGGCCGAACACGCCGGGCTGTGGGCCTCTCCCTTCGCCGACGTGCTCCCGCAGGCGCTGGCGCACACCCTCGACCTCGACCTGCGCCTCGTCCAGGCCGACCCGCACGCACCGGCCACCACCCTCGTCACCCCCCTCCATCCCGGCGGCCGTGGCGGCACCCTGCACCTGGCCTACAACGGCACCGACCACTACGACGCCCTGATCCCGGCCACCGCCCCGCTCGCCCCCGTGCCCGGCACCGGCACGACGCCCGAGGCCCCGGCCACCGGCGAGACGGACGGCGACGACCCCTTCGCCGAATGGCTGCGCGGCATGGGCGGGGTCACCGACCTCGACAGCCCCGCCACCGACACCCCCGACCGGGGCGACCCGGTGCCGCTGGAGACACAGCTCGAACGGCACCGCCCGGCCCGCCTGCTCACCGGCCCGGACGCCCGCCCGCCGGGCCCGCCGCCCCGCACCGTCACCTTCGAGGACGGCAGCCGGCTGCCGACCGTCCTCATCGACCCGGGCGCCGACCCCGGCCCGGACGGCGGCGGCCCGGCGTCCCGTGCGGACGCCACCCGCCGAAGCCGGCCGACCGGTCTCTTCGCGGGCCCCGGCGTGCTCACCCTGCGCTCGCCCGAGCAGGTCGCCGAGGAGATCCTCGGGCAGCTGCCGAAGAACCTGCGCGACCAGTTCGACGAGGCGGAACTGCTGCGCCTGCTGACCGACCAGCCCGGCGCCTTCACCGCCCCGCGCGGCGCACGCCTCGTGGGCCGGGAGAAGTCCGGCGTCGGCCACGAGATGACCGTCGAGGCCATCCCGTACCACCGCTGGGAGCGCTTCTCCGACGTGCACGGCGGCACCACGCGCGTGGACACCATGCGGCGCGGCCAGGCCGGTACGGGCGGCGGCCGCAGCGTCGGCCAGGGACGCCGGATCGCCGCCGCGCTGAGCATGGGCCCCCCGCTCAACTGGCTGCTGAAGATCGGCGTCTCGCTGGGCTGGACCCGCCGCACCGACTACTCCCTGGGCACCCAGGCGTACGACCAGACCGAGCACCGCGCCCACGAGGGCTCGCACCTGCACCTGGACGACGTCCACTACCGGGTACGGGTGGAGCGCGTCACCGAGGGACCGAAGGCCCCGGGCCCGGTCACCTCGCCCGCGACAGGACCGAACTGGCGGCGCAGCCAGGTGCACACCGCGCACTTCGCCGTGCGGGACGGCCTGAGCTGGCGCCTGCCCGACGACCTCACCGTGCCGTTCGGCGGACCCCGCCGGGCCCCGCGCACGCTCACCTTCCCGGACGGGACCGAGCCGCGGATGACGGACACCACCGGACTGCACCTGGTGGACCCGCCCGAGGACGTCGCGCTCGCCCTGTCCGGTGCCCGGCCCGGCAGTTCGGCGCACCGCACCCTCGTCTCGTACGTCCGTCCGGGACGGTTGCTCGCCCTGTTCGGCCGGTTCGCCGGGCCGGTCAGCGGACCCGAGCTGACCCAGGGGAGCGCCCTGCGTCCGCTGGGGCACCTCGTCGTCGAGCGGTCGATCCCGCACCGTGCCACCCTGGTCGCCGAGTCGGTCAAGGCGGAGCTGCGCGACCTCACGCAGACCACGTACCAGAACGAGCGCGGCCACGTCCGCGACACCCGCTTCGGCATCCAGATCACCGCGGGCCCCAACCACACCCTCGTCGGCCCGGAGACCGACGTACGCCTCCAGGGCGGGCCGCTGGTCCGCGCGGACCTCAGCTCCGGGCGCGGCCACCACCTCGGCACCGACGCGGCCCGCAAGACCACCGGACGGCTGCGCAACCACCCGGTCGCGCTCTACCGGGTGGAGCGCACCCTCATGGTGCGCAAGGCCGGCGAGCCGGCGTCCGCGGCGCGTCCGGTGCGCGTGGTCAGCCTGGACTGGATCTCCACCCAGGACGCACGCCGGCTCGCCGGCTGGGACAGCCGCACGCCCGGACGGACCGGCCCCCACCCGGACGCCGAGCCGCCGGTGCCCTGGTACCTCACCCGGGAGGACCCGGTACACCTCGGCGGTCAGGTCCGCGCCGAGGGCTTCCGCCCCGACCGCGCGGGCAACGCCGTGGCGAACGGCGGACAGAATCAGCCGGCGAACCAGCCCCAGAACCACGCCGGGCCTTCCGTCGCCCAGGACCCGCTGCGCGTCTTCGCGGACACCGTCCTCGACACGCTGCACCGCTCCTACCCGTCCCTCTTCGTCCCGCCGTCGATGCTGCGGCACCCGCGGCTGGCGCGCTTCTGGTACGGCGACGGCAGGATGCGGACCGCGCTGCACAACGACCGGCAGGTCCGCGAGGCGCTCAACCGGCCCACCCTGGCGCAGAGTCTGGACGACCTGACCAGCACCGGCGTCCCGGTCACCCTCACCGAGGACGGCAAGGTGCGCCGCGGCCACCACACGCTGATCCTGCGGGCGAGACTCACCGACCGCCGCTTCGAGACCACCATGAGCGAACGCTCGCTGCGCAACGCGGTGATCGGCACCGAGGTGTCCGGGCAGGGGCAGCAGGCGTCCACCACCCTGTCCGCCGGCCTCGAGGTGGGCGTATCCCCGCGCGATCACGACAAGGTGCCCGAGGCGGGGCTGCCCCGCCAGACCGGCAACGTGTCCGTGGGCGCCCGCTACGCCAGGACCGAACAGAAGGGCACCCGCAGCACCGCCGCGGTCACCCACGACCACCTGACCTACCAGAACGGCGCCGACCTCTACAGCTACCAGGTGGAACTGGGCGCCTCCTTCGAAGGCCACCGGCGCCCGCGCGGCTGGGCCCGACTCGCCTCGCTCGGCCTCCTCGGCGCCGGCGTCTTCGTCAGCAAGGTCGAGGAGCGCCCGCTGTTCCAGCGGGGCAGCGAGACCGTGGGGCGCGTGGAGCTCGCCGTGCCCGCCGCGCACGGCTCCGACCGCCACGCACCCGCCGACCCGCCCCCCGCCGGACCGGCGCCGGCGACCGCACCCGTACGGCTCTCCGCCGCCGAGGCCGACCAACTCCTCGACGGCACCAGCCCGTTGCCGAGAGCGGACTCCGCGGGGCAACGGCTCGTCCGCAGGCTGCTGCGCGCCCCGCACGTGGTGCTCAGCACCGAGGGCGGCGCGCAGCGCCAGCAGCTGATGCAGGACACGGCCGACCGCGCCTCCGGCACCTCCTGGCATGTCAGCGCACCCGGCGCGCCGGTGCGCAGCGCACTGCGGCGGGCCATGGCCGACCTCCACGTGGCCGGTCAACTCGGCCAGTATCTGGGCCCGTTCGGCTCCCGTATCACCGGGCTCAACGGCGCCGGACCGCTCCAGACGCACTACCTGAAGGCCGCCGTCCGCGGCGCACTCGACAACCTGAGGGTCAAGAGCGACCCCAAGGCGGCCAGCCTCGAAGCGACCATCGGCAACGAGCACCGCGTGGCCGGCAGCGCGAGCACCGTGTCGCACACCACCCTCGGCGTCCAGGGCGCCGACATGCCGCTCCAGCAGGCCCCCGGCGGACCGGCCGTCGTCGGCTCCTACTCGACCGCGCTCCAGTACGCCTGGGGCAAGGGCCGCAGCGTCGCGCAGACCCTCACCCGGGGACGGAACACGACCCTCACCTACGCGGGCCGGATGTACCTGGTGGTCGCCGACGCCACCGAGACCATCGCCGTACGGGACCGCTGGACGGCGGCGATGGGCACCGTGGGCACCCGCGCCGGCACCGCGATCAGCTCCGCCGCCGGACGCCTTTCCGGGCGCCTCGGGCGCGCACTCGCCCCGCGCCGCGCCGCCGCCGCCCTGCAAC
The DNA here is from genome assembly GCF_042792555.1 of Streptomyces sp. NPDC056628. NCBI lineage: Bacteria > Bacillati > Actinomycetota > Actinomycetes > Kitasatosporales > Streptomycetaceae > Streptomyces > Streptomyces sp. NPDC056628. The sequence continues at coordinate 48,507 of NZ_JBHTWG010000035.1, read as the reverse complement.
GGGTACGCGACGCGGTGATGTTCCATCTGCCCATGCAGGACGTCATCGAGGCTGGGCTCGCCCCGGACGGTCTGGGAACCACCACCCCGCGCAACCTCGGCCGCGGCTACCGCGTGCCCCCCTTCCTGCGCGGCCGCCGCTTCCCCGGCCACCCCAGCGGCCGGCTCGACGCCAGTCATGCCGCCCGGCAGCTCATGGAGCGGATGACGAGGATCGGCGTTCCCTCCCACGACCGGGAACAGGTCCTCCAGCGGCTCTCCCCGGACTTCCTGCGTGCCCATCTGCACGAGCTGACGACCGACGGAATGACCCTGCCGGTGCGCCACCGCACCTGGCGCAACCCCAGCCGTCTGCCGGTCGGCGGCAGCCCGGCACAGGTCCGGTTCACCCTGACCCCGCGCACCACCACCGTCGAACGGCTGCGCACCGGCTTCGAGTTGGAGGACTACCGCACCACCAGCCGCGACAACTCCGGCAGCTCCTCCCAGGACCGCGGCGCCGACGTCACCCTCGCCGCGGGGCAGCGCGCGGCGGAGAGCGGAATCCTCCTCGCCAATCCCTCGCTCCAGGGCACCGCCGCCAAACAGCGTGCCGGCACCCGGACCGAGACCACCGGCAACACCTCGATGCCGAACATCGCCACCACCCAGGCGCACGCCGAGATCGCCACCAGCTACATCCTGACCGTCACCATGACCGACGCGACCGGCGAGCGCCTGTCCCCGCGCGCCGTGGCATCGGTCGGCACCCTCAACGAGATCGTCCCGGCCGCCCTGCTCACCCCCACCGACGACGGCACCGACGGCATGCTCACCGAGGAGGACGTGCCCGAACCCGAGCGCGCCGTGACCATGCTGAGCGCCGAGCAGGCCTGCCCGCAGGGCGTCGCCGCCTGGCGCACCGGCGACGACGGCACCGGCCGGGCCGACCCGGACGTGCTGCCCTTCGACGACCGCATAGGCTCCGGCATCCTCGCCGTGGACATCCGGGGCGCGGCCAACGTGCAGGACGCCCTGACCCTCGCCACCGCCCGCGCCGACGGCCTCGGCGACGGCGACCTCGGCCGCCGCCACACCGGCGACGTTCTCACCGAACGCGTGCGCATGGCGCGCCTCACCCCGCTCACCGGCCCCGGCACCGCCCCCGCGCAGGCCCAGCAGGAGGCCACCACCCAGGTCGGCCTCACCTCGGGCTTCCTGGAGGCCCTCGGCGTGAACGGTTCACAGCTCCCCGCCCAGGCGTCCGCCCGCCTCTTCGGCCAGTCCCACACCGCCGACTCCCGCCTCTACGCGAAGATGCACCGCACCGGTGCCCGGCTCCTCGCCGTCGAGAACAAGCCGCGCATGGAGGCCATGCAGCGCTCCAAGACCTCCGACGCGCTGGAGGCCGGCATCACCGACAACGTCGAGGGCATGGTCGGCACCTCGCCGCTCGCGGGCAACAGCAACGCCGGCCTCACCAACCCGGGCGCCTCGGTCCCCGTCGGCGGCGCGAACGACAGCACCGCCCTCAAGGGCACCGTCGACACCACCCTCGGCACCCATCTGAAGGTCGTCACCGACCGCAGCATGCTCTTCGCGATTCCGGTGAGCTGGCTGACCGTGGCCGAGGTCGACCACCACTTCACCGACAGCCGCCCCCTGCAAGCGCTCGGAAAGGCCAAGCGTGGCCCACGCGCCGCCGAGGCCGAGACCACCGCCCTGGTCTGGCTGCGCGAGGACATCGCCCGCGACTACGGCCTTCTGGACGACACCACGTTCCCCGACGAGGTCGGCGCGGCCTGGGACGCCATGGCCAAGGCGGCCGGCGACCTCGCCGCTGCGGAGAAGGGCTACTACGACGCCCGGGCCCGCGCCCGGGAGACCTGGCTCGCACTGACCCCGCACGAGCGGGCGGCACTCGGCGACGACGACCCCGACCGGCCGACCGTCCTGCCGCAGGCCGTGGCCCAGTCGCCGGCCGTCGCCGCCTGGCAGGCCGCCCGCGAGGAGGTCCGCCGCTGGCAGGCGCACACCGACTCCGCCGCCGCGGACCACCACCGCCTGCACCTCGCGGCCTCCCGCCTCACCGCCCACCACCAGGGCCGCGCGTCCGTCCCGGTGCCGGACCGGGCGCAGGAGCACACCGAGCCGGCGTGGCGCTCCGAGGCGCCCGAGCCGTACCGCATCACCGACGCCACCGACTCCGCCCCGCGCACCCTCACCTCGCCGGACGGCACGCTGGTGCGCGAGGTGCACGACATGCCGCACGACGGCGCCTCGTTCTTCCACGCGCTCATCGCCGTCGCCCAGGACCGCGGCCGGCTGCCCCACCTCCTGGGCACCGGCCTCGCGGCCCGGTTCACCGCCGCTCCCGGAGATCCGGCCATCACCGAACAAGCCGTCCGGGCCGCCCGCGACCGTCTCGCCTGGGAACTGGGCGAGAGCCGCAACGAGGACCTGCTCGACGCCCTCGCCCTCGACGCCGCGGACACCTTCACCCAGGACGAACTCGCCTTCGCGGGCGTGCGGCTGACCCCCGCCCAGCAGGCCGAGTTCGACGCGTTCGGCCGCCTCCCGCAGACACTCTGGCCTACCCCGGGGCAACGCGTGGCGCTCGCCACCGCCGCCCTGCTCCGGCCCTTCACCAGCGAGCCGCCGCAGGGCGGTACCGCGGCCGCGGACACCGCACACCCCGCCCCGCCGGAACGCCGCGCCGGCGACCAGGGCGGCGCCGACCTGCTGCCCGCCCTCGCCGCCCGGCTTCTCGGCACCCCGCTGATCGTCGTGACCGGCGAAGGCCGCGAACAGCGCTTCCTCCCGCACGGCACCGACCCGGCAGCCGTCGACCCCGCCACCGATCCCGTCCTCCTCGCCGCCGACGGCTACTTCCACGCCGCCCTCCCGCCCGGAACCCCCGCCCCGGTCGCCACCGCGCTGCCGGCGACGGCGACCACCTCGGGCACCACCCCGGACGACGGAATCCCGGACCCCGCCCCGGCGCACCGCAGCCACGCCACCCCGCCCTGGCACCCGCCGGCCGACAGCACCGGCCCGCGCTACCGTCTCGACCGCGACGGTGTCCTCACCGCACCGGACGGCGCCACCTACACCCAGGGCACACCCACCGGCCGCGGCAACGGCTTCTTCGCCGCGCTCTCCACCGCCCTGCACCACGCGTCCCGACAGCCCGGCCTGAACCACCACGAAGCGGGACGACTGCGCCGGCGCGCCGACATGCCGCCCGCCCAGCTGATGCGCCTGAACGGCCTGCCCGGCGCCCGCGCCGAGCGTGACACGCTCTTCGCGCCCCCGCCCCTCGTCGTCCGCCCGGGCGCGCCCGCGCCGAGCCGGCACGCCCGCGACAGCCACCTGCGCCGCCATCTCGCCGAGGCTCCCTGGGGCCCCGGGGCCGACCGCGCGGTGGCCGAGTGGGCCGCCGCGGCGACGGGCACCACCCTCACCCTCGTCGAGGAGGACGGCACCGCCCACACCTACCCCGGCCCGTCCGGCGAAGCAGGCCCGCACCTTCGACTCCGGCGTCGCGGCGGCGACTTCGTCCCGCTGCTCCCGCGCACCCCGGCACCCGCGCCGAGCCCCGCGGTACCGGACCCGGACAGGGACCCGGCCGCCGTCCCGTCGCGGACCGGCGGTGACCTCCCGGGCGTGCCCGGCGAGGAGGAGGCGTACGAGCTCCACACACTGTCGGGGGCGGGCGGGGCGACGGACGCGGAAGCGGACTCGGACGTCGAGATGGACCTCGACTCCGGCTCCGAGAGCGAGCGGGAGGCCGTCGAGACGGACCCGGAACACCCGTTCGCAGTCGAGTTCGCCACCCTGCTGGAGGAGCCCGAGCTGAGGGCGGACGCCCTGCTGGACGTGGTCCGGCGGCGCAACGCACGACTCGGCGGCCTCCCGGACGTGGCGTTCGACAGCGCGTTCACCGAGCACACGGGGATCGGCGTGCCCGAGGCCCTGGACCTGGTGGAGCAGGCCGACAGGCTGTCGTCCGAGGAGTACGAGGAGCTGCGGGAGGCACTCGGCCTCGGGACCGGGGTTCCCTTCACGCAGACGAGGCCGCCCGGCACGTCCGAGCGGGACCGCCAGGTGACATTGCGGATGCTGGACCGGGTCGCCCGCCTGGTGAAGGACGTGCTCCGCAAACCGGACCGCCAGGCCGACGCCCAGGTCACCCCGCACATCGCCGTCACCGTGCTGCCGGACGGCTCGCTCGGCATCGCCGGCAACACCGGCGCGAAGGCGCTCACCGCCGACGAGGCCGCCCTGGTCGAACAGGAACTGCGCTGGTTCGTCACCGGACAGGAGCCGGGCGGCACCCAGCGGGTGCGGGAGCTCGAGCAATGGTCCAGGGACGAGGAGACCCACCGGCAGTGGGCGGCCCGGCTCGACCAGGAGGAGCGGGACCTCGCCGACCGGACCGCCGAACAGGCGGGCCTGCGGACGCGGCTGGAGCAGCAGTACGAAACGGGGGAGTGGGACGACACCCTGGAGCAGCAGTGGAACACGCTCTTGGCGGACGAGACGGCCGCCGAGCAGGAGCAGCGGCGTCTGAGGGCGGAGCGGCAGCACTGGCGGGGCGACGAACGGTGGCTGGCGCGACGGCGACCCGGTGTCGCGCGGGATGTCCGGGACCGTGCGAAGCTGCGGGCCCTGGCCACCGGCTGGTACCGCCTCTACCATCCTGACTCACCCGAACTCGACCTCGTCAAACGGGCGTTGGCGAACCCGCGCATCCTCAACGTGGCGGGCCGGGACGGGACCCCGGCACCCGGGGAACACGGTTCCGAGCACGGTGAACTCACCCTCCTCGGGCACTGGGTCGCCCACTGGGAGAACAACCCCGGCGACCCGAACGCGCCCCGGACCCTGCCGCTGGGCGGGTTCAAGATGGCCTGCGCCGCCTGCGACCTCGCCTACCAGGCCGTCAACGAACACATCGGACGCCCGCTCGGCCACCGCGTCCAGGCGTCCGGGACCCACGGCATCTTCTTCCCCGGCTGGCGCATGCCCCGGTGGATGCGGGAACGGCCGCACCTGGTGCAGCACATCAGGGACAACGCGGAGGACATCGGCGCCTACCTCGACCAGGGCGGCGTACTCCAGGGCGAGCGGACCGAGGGGACGCGCGAGCAGTACCCCGCCGGGTCCTCGTCCGAGTACGAGTCCGGCGACGAGGCCATGGACACCGACGACCTGCCCGACTCCCCGGCGCCGGGCACATCCCCGCGACTGCCGCGGACCGCGTCGTCCGGTCCGGGCGAGCCCACCGCCACCCCGCCGGTCCCACGCGGCCCACGCGACCACCGCCCTCGCTTCGTGGTGCGGTCCGGCTTCGACGCGCGCCGCTTCTCGTACGGAGGCGAGCCGGTCACCGACCTCACGGTGCGTCTGGCGATCCGGGGCCCCGAGGACCAGGCCGAGCAGGTACGCCGCCGACTGGACCAAGGCGTACGGCAGTTGCTCAACGACCCCGGGCACCGGCTGGCCGGCGGGGACCGGCTGCATGTGACCGTCGAGCATGTGGACCCCGACGACTCACCCCACCTCACCGTGGATCTCGCGGGCCGGGACCGGGCGATGGACCAGACGACCTGGTGGGCGGACGCGTCGCCGGCTCACCTCGTCCACGAACTCACCCATCAGCTCGGCCTGCGCGACGAGTACCGGGACGCCGACTCCCCCCACCGCCCCCACGTCCCGGGCAGCCTCCTCGGTGCCCTGGACGAACCACCCGAGGACGCCTCGCTCACCGCCGCCGGCCTCCGCGACCGGCACCTGGCGCTGCTGAGTGCCCTGATCGGCGAGGTGACGCCCCAACCGCAGCAGGAGAGCGGGACGTGGGACGCGGCGCGAACGGCCGCCACGCCCGTCACTCGGCGGTCGGTCTGGGTCGACCCCGTCTCCCTGCCCCGGACCGGTCCGGCGGAGGTCCCGGCGCGCATGCCGCAGGACGCGACCCTCACCCCCTTCCGGTCGGGCACCTACGAGTTCACCAACCTGAAGCACACCGACGAGACCTACCGCGACAAAGCCGTCCGGATCATCGACCTGCTGCGCAGGCACGACACGATCCGGGAGTACGTCGGCGGCCGCCCCTGCCGCATCACCCTGCATCTGCGCACCACGGAGACCCCGGCCGACGTGATCGACCGGGGTGAGGCCGGGGTCGACATCAGCCTCGCGAGCTACTACTTCGAGAAGTACGGCATCGGCCACATCATGGGGATGCTGGCCCATGAGATCGGCCTGCACCCGCTCGCCTCCCGGAACACGAGCATCCCCGACGAGGAGGAGATGTTCGCGGGTGTGCCGCTCGCCGTACCCGGCCTGACCGACCTGAAGACACCGCGCACCATGAGCACCGAGGGCGCAGGCCAGGCGGACCACATCATGGCCGCGTTCCCCAGCAGCACCCGTCACCGGATCTACCGCGACATCGTCGTGGGGATGGCGGGCGTGCTGGCCCAGGACGTCCAGGCGGGGGAGGAGGGTGCGAAGGCCAAGGATGTCACCGACCTGATCGACACCTACCTCATGGACCTGGCGACCATCGCGGTCACCAACGACCGCCGCAAGGAAGCGGCCTGGGAGCCCCGCTACACGGCGAAGGTCTACAACGCCTACAAGGAGATGTTCGTCGCGCAGCTGGCCGACGACAGCCCCGTCCGCCCGCTGCTGCCCCCGAACAAGAGCTGGTACAACGTCACCGGCAACTTCCTCGGTCTCGGGACCAGCTTCACGTTCAACAACCAGGGCGACAGCATCCAGACCGCCACCGCCACCGCCACCGCCACCGCCGACGCCACCGCCACCGACGAAGAAGCCCGCCCGCGCCTTCCTCAGACAGGTGCCGGCACGGCCCTGCCGCCGACCGGTACACCACAGCGGCGACGCGACAACCGTTCCCGCTTCGTGGTGCGCTCCGGCTTCGACGCCCGCCGCTTCTCCTACGACGGCGAACCGGTCACCGACCTCACCGTCCGCGTCGCGCTGCGCGGCACCGACGCACAGACGGCCCAGGTGTACGACCGGCTCACCGCGGGCGTGCACGAGTTCCTGAACAACCCCGGGCACCGGCTCCCCAACGGCGACCGGCTGCACGTCACCGTCGAACTCGTCCGGCCGGAGGACTCCCCGCACCTGACCGTGGACCTCGCGGGACGGGACCGGGCGATGGACCAGACCACCTGGTGGACCGATGCCGACCCGGTCCAGCTCGTCCACGAGCTCACCCATCAACTGGGCCTGCGCGACGAGTACCGGGACGCCGACGCGCCGCACCGCCCCCACATCCCCGGCAGCCTCCTCGGGGCGCTGGACGAGCGGCCCGACGACGCGTCACTCACCCCCTCCGGCCTCCGCGGACGGCACCTGGCCCTGCTCGGCGCGCTCATCGGACCCGTGACCCCGAGCCCACACCCCCAGGACGAGGAGCAGACCTGGGACGCGGCGCGTACCGGCACCGCACCGGTTCCCCGCCGGTCGGTCTGGGTGGACCCGGTCTCCCTGCCCGGGACCCGGCCGGGCGACACCGGCATAGGCGTCCCCGCCCGCGTGCCGCAGGACGGCACGCTCACGCCCTTCAAGTCCGGCACCTTCGAGTTCACCAACCTGAAGCACACGAACGAGCGGTACCGCGACAAGGCCGTGCGCATCATCGAACTGCTCGGGGACCACCCGACGATCAGGGACTACATTGGCGGGCGCCCCTGCCGCATCACCCTGCATCTGCGCACCACGGAAACGCCTGCCGACGTACGTGACCTGGGCGACGACGGCGTGCAGATCAATCTCGCCAGCTACTACTTCGAGAAGTACGACATCGGCTACGTCATGGGGATGCTGGCCCACGAGATCGGTCTCCACCCGCTCGCCTCCCGCAACCGGGACATCCCGGACGAGGAAGCGATGTTCCACGGCATTCCGCTCCCGGTGCCCGGGCTGGCCGATCTGAAGACTCCGCGCACCATGAACACGGACGGCGCGGGCCAGGCGGACCACATCATGGCGGCGTTCCCCAGCAGCACCCGTCACCGGATCTACCGCGACATCGTCCTGACGATGGCCGACATGCTGGCCCGGGCCGCGCGGGCGGGCGTGGAGGGTGCGAAGGCGAAGGACGTCACGGACCTCATCGACTGCTACCTCATGGACGTCGCGTCCATCGCGATCACCAGCGACTACCGCATGAACGCCGCCAAGGAGCCCGGCAACACCGCCAAGGTCTACAACGCGTACAAGGCCCTGCTCGCCCAGCACATGCCCGAGGACAGCCCCGCCCGCCCCTTGCTGCCCGCCGACAAGGGACTGTTCGGCGTCGTACGCGACTTCGCCCAGCTCGCCACCAGCCTGGCGACGAACAACCGCGGCGACAGCATCCAGCAGCCCCTGGTCGAGGACGGGGCGCGACCCCGTCTGCCGCAGGGCACGGACCCGCTTCCGCAGCAGACCCGCGCGGTCACACCCCGCTCGCGCGACCGCCGTCCGCGCTTCGTGGTGCGGGCCGGCTTCGACGCACGGCGCTTCCGGTACGAGGGCGAGACCGTCACCGACCTCACCGTGCGCCTGGCGATCCGGGGCCCGGAGGATGAGGCCTCGCGGGTGCGCGAACGGCTCGCGGCAGGGGTGCGCGAGTTCCTCAACGCCCCCGCCCACCGTCTGCCGAACGGTGACCGCCTGCACGTGACCGTCGAGCACGTGGACCCGTCCGAGGGCCCGCAGTTGACCGTGGACCTGGTGGGCCGGGACCGGGCGATGGACCAGAACACCTGGTGGGCCGATGCCGACCCGGTCCAGTTCGTCCACGAGCTCACCCACCAGCTGGGCCTGCGCGACGAGTACCGCGACGCGGCGTCCCCGCACCGCCCGCACGTACCGGGCAGCCTGCTGGGTGCTCCGAACGAGCCCCCCGAGGACTCCTCACTCGCCGTCGGCGGCCTCCGCGACCGGCACCTGGCCCTGCTCGGCGCCCTCGTCGGGGACGTCACACCTGCCCCGGCGGCGGACACCCGGCCGACCTGGGACGCGGCCCGTGCCGCGGCCGTACCCGTCCCGCACACGTCGGTCTGGGTGGACCCGGTCTCCCTGCCCGAGCGGGACGTCGACCCCGCGGCGGCCGACGGGGTCCCGGCGCGGATGCAGCAGGAGCCGAACACCTCGGCGGACCCCTCCCCGGGGAACTTCGCGTTCACCAATCTGAGGTCCACGGACGACAGGTACCTCGCCAAGGCCGTCCGGATCATCGACCTGCTGCGCAGGCACGACACGATCCGGGAGTACGTCGGCGGCCGCCCCTGCCGCATCACCCTGCATCTGCGCACCACGGAGACCCCGGCCGACGTGATCGACCGAGGCGAGGCCGGGGTCGACATCAACCTCGCGAGCTACTACTTCGAGAAGTACGGCATCGGCCACATCATGGGGATGCTGGCCCATGAGATCGGCCTGCACCCCCTCGCCTCCCGGAACAGGAGCATCCCCGACGAGGAGGAGATGTTCGCGGGCGTGCCGCTCGCCGTACCCGGCCTGACCGATCTGCGCACCCCCCGCACGATGAACACCGAGAACGCGGGCCAGGCGGACCACATCATGGCGGCGTTCCCCAGCAGCACCCGCCACGGGATCTACCGCGACATCGTCGTGTCGATGGCCGGGATCCTGGAGCGGGACGCGGTCGCCGGAGCGGAGGGCGCGCGGTCCGGCGACGTGACGGACCTGTTCGACTGCTACCTGATGGACCTCGCCTCGATCGCGGTGACCAACGACCACCGGATGAACGCGGCGATGGAGCCCGGCTACACGGCGAAGGTCTTCAACGCCTACAAGCAGGCGCTCCTCGCCCGGCTGCCGGCCGACTCCCCGCTGCGGGCACTCGTCCCGTCGGACAAGAGCATGTTCGGGGTGATCAACGACTTCCGGCGCATCGGCACCTACCTCGCGATCAACAACCGCGGCGACAGCATCCAGCAGACCGACCTGACCTGACCTGACCGAGCGAAGCGTGCCGATCGAGGTTTCAGGCGAACCCGAGGAGACCCGGCTCTACGACGCCTTCGCCGCCTGGTGGCGCGAACTCCAGGCCGCCCTCGACACGGATGGCGACGGCCGGGTCAGCGCCGAGGAGCACGCCGCCGCCGTACCTTCGCTCGCCGCCCCCGCGCTCGCCTCGCCGACGCCTGATTCGTCCGCGACGAGGCCCCCGGTGCGGCGCACGGGCTCGTCGTCCCCCGTCACGACCGAGGATCGGCAAGGGCGACGAGGCCACCTCAGACGGCCCGGGACGGGGGCCCCGACGGGTCGTCGGGGCCCGCCGCGCGCAGCGGCCTGAACTCCACGGCCACGACCCCGTCGACCTCCCGGCACATGTCCTCCAGCACGGGGACGGCCGTCCGGGACGACAGGCGCCCACTGAGCACGACATGGCCGTGCGTGACGTCCACCTGCAGTTCGGAAGGGGACTCGCCCAGGGCCTTGACGAGGACCTCCTCGACGATCTCCCTGCGGATCGCCTGATCCGTCCGCAGATACACCCGCAGCAGGTCACTCCTGCTCACCACGCCGATCAGACGGCCGTCGGCGTCGACGACGAGGAGCCGCTTCACGCCGTGTCGCGCCATCATCCGGGCCGCGTCGACCACGCTCCAGTCCTCCCGCGCACACAGCGCCGGCGACGTCATCAGCCCCGCCGCGTCGATGGCGCGGGCCTTTCCCGGCCCCGCGGAGGCGTCGGACCCGTCCTCGGCGTCCTGCGGTTCGCCCCGCATCTTCTGGAGGAGGTCCGCCTCCGACACCACACCCAGTGGACGGTTCTGGTCGTCCACGACGGGAACGGCGGTGATGTCGTACTCCTGGAGCAGGTGGGCGATCTCCTTGAACGGCGTACCGGCCTGGACACGGACGACAGCCTCGCTCATCTGGTCGCGCACCTTCTGGTGGTTCATCGAGGCATTCCCTTCTCCCACCACCGTTGTGAAGGGGAAGCGTCCGGTGGCGCCTCGGTGATGCCCCTCGCTCCCTCCTTCGAACATAGTCGTATGCGTGGGGAAGGCGGCAGCCCAGACAGCCGTTCGCGCGACGGCCGACCACCTGGGGATCGCCCCACATCACCGGTGGTCCTCGGTGACGGCGACGCGACCTGCGGCGTGTGATCCGCACGACTGGAATCGAACATGTGAACGCCGTTGCGGTGCGCCCGCCCGGTCGACCGGGCGGGCGCTCACTCGGACGGGCTGCCCCCGACCGAGTGAGCGGCGAGCGCGTCAGGCCTCGGTGCCGGTCGGTGTGCCCTCTTCCAGCATGGCGAGGGTCAGGACGTTGCCGCCGATGCCCCAGCCGCCGTCGGTGACCTCTTCGACGAGGACCATGGTGTTGGCGCGGGCGCGTTCGCCGTAGAGCTCGACGTACAGCTCGGTGGTGCGGGTGACGATCTCCTCCTTCTGCTTCGTGGTGAGGGTCTTCGCGGGGATCTTGAAGTTGGCGAAAGGCATGACTGGTTTCCCGTTCTCGGTGAGGCGCTGTACGGAGCTGTGCGCGACGGAATGTGCGCGGGGCGGGCGTTCTCAGATGATTCCGCCGTTGGCGCGGACGACCTGTCCGTTGATCCAGTGACCGGCGGGGGAGGCGAGGAAGGCGACGACTTCGGCGATGTCGGTGGGGGTGCCGAGGCGTTCGAGCGGCGGTTGGGAGGCGAGGTGGGCGATGGTTTGTTCGTCCTTCCCGTCGAGGAAGAGGTCGGTGGCGGTGGGGCCGGGTGCGACGGCGTTGACGGTGACGTCCCGGCCGCGCAGTTCGCGGGCGAGGATGAGCGTCATGGCTTCGACAGCGCCCTTGCTGGCGGCGTAGGCGCCGTACCCGGGGAAGGAGAGCTTCACCACGGAGGTGGAGAAGGTGATGATCGCGCCGCCGGGGCGGACGCGTCGGGCGGCCTGCTGGGCGACGACGAAGGTGCCGCGGATGTTGGTGCGGTGCAGTTCGTCCAGGACGGTCAGATCGAGTTCGGCGATGGGGGCGAGGGCCATGCGGCCGGCGGCGTGGACGACGACGTCGACGCCGCCGAAGTGTTCCTCGGCCGTGTCGAACAGGGTCGCGACGGCGTGTTCGTCGGCGACGTCCGCGCGTACGGCGATGGCCTGGCCGCCGGCGGCGACGGCTTCCTTGACGGCGGCTTCCGCCTTGTCCTGGCTGCCGGCGTAGCCGACCACGACGGCGCACCCGTCGGCGGCCAGTCGGCCGACGGCCCGCCGCCCGATGCCGCGTGAGCCACCGGTGACGATCGCGACGCGGCGTGAGACGGAGGAAGGGGGTGCGGCGGTGGTTCCTTCGGGGGAAGTGGGGACTGACATGCCTGACTCCGATGGGGATGGGGATGGGGATGGGTCGCGGTCCTGCCGTCGCCCCGATGTCCTGACCATCGTCCGTGGGCGGCCTGTCGCCAGCCAGGGTTGCGTCTACCCGGGGGTTGTCACCCCCTGGCTGCGTCACGGCCCGCAGGCGACCATGGAGGGGTGAACCTCCCAGAGCTCGGTGCCTTCCTCAGGACGCGACGCGACCGCATCCGCCCCACCGACGTAGGCCTGCCGCACGGTCCGCGCCGACGCGTCCCCGGACTGCGCCGTGAAGAGGTGGCGCAGCTGGCCGGGCTGTCGGTGGACTACTACACCGAGCTGGAACGCGGCAGCGCGAAGAGCGGGGTGCAGCCCTCGGCCCAGACGCTGGGCGCCCTCGCCCGGGCTCTGCGCCTGAACCGTGACGAGCGGGACCACCTGTTCCACCTCGCCGAACGGCCGGTCCCGCCGTCGGCGCACGGGGCGTCGGCACACGTGCAGCCCGCGCTTCTCGGCCTGGTGGACCGCTTGTCCAACACCCCCGTCCGCGTCATCACCGATCTGCACGAGACCCTCGTGGAGAACGACCTGGCCCGGGCCCTGCTCGGTGATTCCCCCGCCCGGCGCGGCCCGGCGGCCAGCTTGGTGTACCGCTGGTTCACCGATCCGCAGACCCGCGAGATCTACCCGCCCGAGGACCACGCACACCACTCGCGGGTCTTCGTCGCCGACCTCCAGGCAGCCGCTGCCCGGCGAGGCGGGGACATCGAGGTTTCTAAGATGATCGCCGTGTTGCGCCGCCGCAGCGAGGAGTTCGCAGCGCTGTGGGACACCCACGATGTGGCGGTGCGCCGCATGGATCACAAGCGGATCGTCCACCCCATGCTGGGCGTCATCGAGCTCGACTGCTTCAACCTGCTCAGCGAGGACGGACGGCAACGCCTGCTGTGGTTCACCGCTCCGCCCGGAAGCGAGGGGGCCGAACAACTGGAACTGCTGTCCGTCATCGGGACCCAGCAGATGACCGTTCCGGAGGGCGAGGCACCGTAACCGCCGGCGACGCCGCCGCGAGGGTGGCGAAACGCCGCGCTTCCGGACTGACCGCGACCGACTCCACCGACGGTCCGGGACGCGGCGTCGGCGACCGCGCCGAGTCCGTCGTCGTGCCTGCCATGATCGGCCCCGAGGGGGCGTCGCGCCCCTCAGGGGCGGGGTGGGACCTGGTCCTGCGACCCGTCGGCCGTCTCTGCCGCCGCTGCCGCCTCGTGATCCCTCTGTGCCCACTCGGCCGCGGCCGGGTCCTTCGAGTCCGAGACCGGTTCTGTACACATCGCTTCGTCAGGCCAGGTCGGCGACTTGTGTCTGCAGGAAGTGCAGCAGAGCCTTGTTGAAGCGTTCCGGCTGCTCTGCGCCTGGAAGGTGCCCGGCACCGTCGATGACGCACAGTACGGCGTGCGGCACCAGGCGGCTGATGGCTTCGGCGTCGGACACCGGGGTGTAGACGTCGTCGGCACCGACGACGATCAGTACCGGGCACCGCGCGCCGGTGAGCGTCTCCCGGTAGTCGGGCCGTTCGGCCCGCCCGCGCAGGGCGGCCGCGGCGCCGCGGGGGTCGGTGGCACGCATCATCGCCAGGACACGTGCGGCGACGTCCGGTAGAGCGGTGACGTTGTAGGCGGCCAGCATCTTGTCGATGACCTCGTCCGCGTAGCCGGCCATGCCGTCGGCGAGCAACCGGTCGGCGAGGCGATTGCGGAACGCCCTGCCGTCGGCGCTCTCGGCCGGCGCAGAGGTGTCCGACAGGACGAGAGCGCGCACGCGACGGGCGTAGCGGTGGTGCACTTCCATGGCGATCTGACCGCCCATCGAGACACCGCCGACCACTGCCTGGTCGATGCCGAGCGAGTCCAGGAGACCGACGAGGTCGTCTGCGAAGTCGGACAGGTACACCCGCCCGGGAGAGACGTCGCTGTCGCCGTACCCCCGCAGGTCCGGGGTGACGACGCGGTAGCCGGCCGCGGCCAGTTGCTCGCTCTGCGGAGCCCACAGGGTGCGGTTGAACGGGTGCCCGTGGATCAGGAGGACCGGCAGCCCCGTCGAGGGGCCGATGTCGTCGTAGTGGAGCGTGGCGCCGTTCACCAGTGCTCGGCTCATCGGGCGGTCCTCGTACGGGGTGTTGGGGTCGTCGCGGCAGCGTACACCGCACACGTCGCCGAGCGGGGCCCACGCCACGCTCGCCGGGTGCGGGCCCTCGCCGACGCGCTCGCAAGCCAGGGCCTTCGGTGATCGAAGCCATGAGTGATCAAGGCCTCGATCGGGGTCAGGCACGGGCGACGTCGGAGGAGCGGGCAAGGTCCTGCCACGTCTCCAGCTCGGCGCCCCCAGCGGTCAGCGGACCCCCACGGCCGGCTGACACCTGCCGCCCCGGAGCATTCGGGCCGCGATCACCGCCGGACGGCGCATGACGGCCTTCAGGAAACCCATGCGCACCACTGGCGGCCGAAGCCACGTCGACGCACGTCCGGCGCCGGCGCCGCCTGCCTGAGGCAGGGGAAGGTGCGGGTCTGCATCCATACAGTGCCCGCTCGGCGAATACGTGGCGAGCCCTCGACCGACGGAGCCTGACGCAGTTGAAGGGGTCCGAAGGAATGAGAGGGCGCCGCGCAGGGTTTCAGCCGCCTTGGTGCCAGGGAGGGCACACGCAGAATGCGCCGACACGTCATAGCAGTGGAGAGCGAGCACCGTATGCGCAACGACGCCGTCCACGACCCTCTCCGGGGGCGGGTCGCGGTCGTCACCGGGGCCGCCCGCGGAATCGGCTCGTCTCTCGCACGGCAGTTGTCCGGCGCCGGCATGCACGTCGCCCTGCTGGGACGCGAGGCGCAGTCCCTCCATCAGGCGGCATCGGCACTTCCCGGCCCGACCCTGTGTGTCGAGGCGGACGTCACCGACCAGGACGCACTCGACCGCGCGGCGGAGCAGGTCACGCGGGAACTGGGGGACGCGTCCGTGGTCGTCGCCAACGCCGGCGTGGCGGCGGGCGGCCCGTTCCGCCAGACGGACGCCGACCTGTGGCGGCGTGTCATCGACGTCAACCTGATCGGTGCGGCCAACACCGCCCGCGCCTTCCTGCCGCACCTGACCCGTACCCGCGGATACTTCCTGCAGATCGCCTCGACCGCCGCTTTCGGCTCGGCACCCATGATGAGCGCCTACTGCGCCTCCAAGGCCGGTGCGGAATCCTTCGCACGGGCCCTGCGCGGCGAGGTCGAGCCCGACGGTGTCGCCGTCGGCATCGCCTACGTGCACTGGACCGGAACCGACATGATCAGCGGACTGGACGATCACCCGGTCCTGCGGGCTCTGCGGGCACACCAGCCGTGGTTCGCCCGCCGTGTGCACAGCCCCGACCAGGTCGCCGGGTGGCTCACCGCCGGAGTCCACCGCCGCGCCCTCCACATCTACGCTCCACCTTGGCTGCGCTGGTGCCAGCCCCTGCGCCCGCTGTTTCCCGCCCTGGTCACCCGCGTGGCCCGTAGCGAGCTGCGACGATCGACCGCCGCAGAGCTCGCGGTCGACGTCGGGGTGATGGGCGCGGGCGGACGAGCCGACTGGGACGCCTACAGCTCGGATGCCCAGCGGTCCCGCCCCCCGCGATGACGCCTGCGCGGACGCGTGACCGGTTCCCGGGGTTCGGCTTCCGGGGCTGACCCACACTTCGGTGCCGGCCCACGGCCGTGTGGTTCCGGGCCGCCGACGGCCGCCCGGAAACCAGCCCCAGCCGCACCGCGCCGGTGGACGCGACGTGGCCCGCGCGGCGCAGGACGGGCGGGCGTGGGTGGCAGCCGATGGGGACGGCCGCTCGACGAGTGCCGACGAAGCCGTCGCGACGGCGGTCCGGGCCCTCCGGAAGCACCACCGGCCGTAGCGCCCGCCCCGGCCTCGGACCCGACGTGGCCCGTTCGAGGAGGACGGTCCGGGCTCACGCATCACGCGGCGGAAGCGTGGAAGACGGCATCCATGACTACGCATACGGATCCGCAGAACGCCGCCGACTTCTACGACTTCGAGGCCGCCCTGTCGCCGGAGGAGCGCAAGACCCTGGTCAGGACGCGGGAGTTCATGCGGGACCAGGTCGCGCCGCTGGTGGCCGAGCACTGGGCCGAGGGCGTCTTCCCCAGGGAACTCATCGGCAGGTTCCGGGAGAGCGGACTGGTAGGACTGGCTTACGAGGGCTACGGCGACCACGGCCCCGCCGCCAGCCACCTGCTGACCGGGATGATGGCGATGGAGATGAGCCGGGTCGACGCATCCGTCGCCACCTTCTTCGGCGTCCACAACGGGCTCGCGATGTACGCCATCCAGGCCGGAGGCGACCAGGCTCAGCGCGACCGCTGGCTGCCCAAGATGGCCAGGATGGACACCATCGGCGCCTTCGCGCTCACCGAGCCGCTGGACGGCTCCGACATCGCGGCCGGCATGCGCACCACGGCCCGGCGCGAAGGCGACACGTGGGTCCTCAACGGTGCCAAGCGCTGGATAGGAAACGCGACCTTCGCCGACCACGTGGTGGTCTGGGCGCGCGACGTCGAGGACGACCAGGTGAAGGGGTTCGTCGTCGGCAAGGGCACCCCGGGCTTCACGGCGGAGAGGATCGCGAACAAGACCTCGCTGCGCATGGTCGAGAACGCGGACATCACCCTGGAGGACGTCCGCGTACCGGAGGACGACCGTCTGCAGAACGCGTCCTCGTTCCGTGACGTCGCCGAGATCCTGCGTGCCACGCGCAGCGGCGTCGCCTGGCAGGCGCTCGGGGTGATGATCGGCGCCTATGAACTGGCACTGCGCTACGCCACCGAACGGCAGCAGTTCGGGCGGCCGGTCGCGGGTTTCCAGCTCGTCCAGGACCTCTTGGTGAAGAGCCTGGGCAACATCACCTCTAGCTGGGGCATGCTCCTGCAACTGGCGCGGCTGCAGGACTCCGGCGTGTTCCGCGACGAGCACTCCTCACTGGCGAAGGCCCACGTGACGGCCCGTATGAGGGAGGTCGTGGCCTGGGCGCGGGAGATCTTCGGAGGCAACGGCATCGTCCTGGACTACGACGTCGCACGCTTCTTCGCGGACGCGGAGGCGATCTACTCCTTCGAGGGGACCAGGGAGATGAACACGCTGATCGTCGGCAAGGCGATCACCGGGGAGAGCGCGTTCGTCTGATGGCTCGGCGGACAATGGAATCCTGTTGTGGTGGGTGGCTCCTGGAGGCCCGGTCACTCCCGGACCGAACAGTCCAGGATCCGCCCGTCCACCGTCCGACGACCAACCGCCGCCGCTCCGCCCGGTACGCCATGGACATCGGTGTGACCGGGTGGCCGTGGGCGCTCAAGGTGTGCCGGGCTCGCACCTCGCCGGTCGCCGCGTCCAGGGTCTCCACCTCACCCGTGAGGTAGGCGACGTAGACCCTCCGCTCGTCGCCGTCGAGGTCGGCGAGCGGCTCGTCGGTCTCGTGCACCCAGCGTGCCGCCCCGTCCGGCAGGCCCCGGCTCACGACGTACGTGCCCTCGCGGGCCTCCGCGTAGGTGGCGCCCTGTCGGTAGGACCGGCCCGCGTGGACGAGGGCGTCCGTCAACTCGACGGCGGGCCCGTACCAGGGCTGGAGCGCTGACGCCGCGTCCCAGCGCAAGGGGAACAGGGCGCGCGGAACGGCCCGATCCTGCTCGCCCGCGGGCTCGATCACGTTGATCCACGGTGCGTCGTCGCCTGGGCCCGGACCGTCCACGTACAGCAGACGCGCGCTGTGTCTGACCCGCAGCGTGGGGGAGTTGGAACGGTTGGGGGCCAGGCCGAGACGTGCCGCTTCCTGGTGTGTGGGGGCGAGAAGGAGTGCCACCCGTGCCTCGCGGCCTCGCGTGCACAGGGCGAGCCAGCCCTCGTCCGTGGCGGATGGCGCCGGGGCCGACGACATGTCCACGCTGTCCATCACACGGCCGTCCGCCGTCGCTATCCGCCTCACGGTGGTGCCGCGGTCGACCTGCCGGCCCGTCACCTCGTGGCGCCGGTAGCCCTGGTAGGTCACCCACGCCGACCGGCCGTCCGGGGCCGCCTCGACGCGGGCCGCCCTCCCCGGTCGCGGGGAGTGCCCATGTCGGCGCGCCCGACGGATCCCAGCACTCGAGGTCCGTGTGCCGGCCGGTGGCGAGCACCCGGCCGTCCGCGAGCACGGCGAGGTCCCGCACCTCCGCTCGCCGCCGCCAACGGCCCCGCGTCAGACGCGCGAGCGCGTCTTCCACCCCAGGGTCGTGCAGGAGGCCGCTCTCGATCATGGGATGGCATGCGCGATCGGGGTCGACCAGACCGGGCGGAGCGGACAGCCAGTCGTCCGCCGCGACGGCCAGTTCGAAGCCCGTGCGGAAGCCGCCGTCCCTGTCCTCGGGGGAGAGCAGCATCGCGAGCCTGTCGTCCTCCCGAGCGGCAGCTCGGGGTGGGGTTCGACGGCACATACGGGGTAGCGGGAGGCGACGACGTGGCGTGGACGGAGGGTGCCGGCCTCGTACACGCCGATCCGGTGGCCGAGCCACTGGCCCGTACCGCGCCACATGACATGCCCGAGGTCACCGGCGGCGATGACGCAACCGTGAGGCGCGTCCGTCACCGCCCACACCGGCCGACCGATCCCGGCGAACGGCTGGTCGCCGAGTATGCGGCGGACGGTCAGTTCGTCCGGCATGACGATCTCCCCCCCAGGTGACGCACAGTCCGCCGGCCCGGTACCCGGTTCCGGCCGGTGCCCGCGGCCGCCCCGTCGTATCCTGCGAGCGTGGAGCTGCGCTTCGAGATACGGCGGTCGGACTCACCGTGGGTCGACAGCGTATGGACCTGCACCAGCGAGCGGGTCACGACGATGACATCCGTGGCGGGTGTGCGCTGGGGCCTGGTGTTCTGGGAGCAGGACGGCAGGCACTACGCGGCCGTCACCGGCCCGGAGACCCGCGCGAGCACGGCGCCCGTCCCGGAAGGCGCCGCCTTCACCGGCATCGAGTTCGCCGTCGGCACCTCGCTGCGGGTCCTGCCCACACCCG
The DNA here is from genome assembly GCF_042792555.1 of Streptomyces sp. NPDC056628. Classification (NCBI taxonomy): domain Bacteria; kingdom Bacillati; phylum Actinomycetota; class Actinomycetes; order Kitasatosporales; family Streptomycetaceae; genus Streptomyces; species Streptomyces sp. NPDC056628. Next base: position 29,109 of record NZ_JBHTWG010000035.1, on the reverse strand, counting down.
AGCTGGTCGACGGCGGCTTAGAGCTCCCCGACACCACACGCCGGACGTTCCGACTGGACGGCGCCCGCTGGCGGACACCGGGTGCCGATGACGCAGAGGCCCTGGTGGACCGGCTGGTCAAAGCCGGGATCGTGGTGCGTGACCCGCTCGTCACCGAGGTGCTGCGAGGGCACGAACCGGCGGTCTCGGGCCGGACCGTGGAGCGCCGTTTCCGGGCCGCCACCGGTCTGACACGGGGGGCCGTGCGGCAGATCGAGCGGGCCCGTACGGCGGCGGAACTGCTGACGGCCGGTGACACGGCCGCCGACGTCGTCGCCAAGTTCGAGTACTTCGACGAACCGCACCTCGCCCGGGCGCTGCGCACCTACGTGGGGCGTACCGCCGGACAACTGCGCGACGGCACGGGCGGCGCGATCGCACTCGACCTGGCTCAGCGCTCGACGTCGTAGACCAGCTTCAGGATCCCGTTGGAATAGCTGTCCGACTCCCGCAGGGACAGCATCTGCTTGTCACGGTCGGCCCGGTGGAACAGGCTCTTGCCGGCGCCGAGGAGGACGGGGAAGACGAGCAGGTTGTACTGGTCGATGAGGCCGGCCTCCGACAGCCGCCGCGCCAGGTCGGCGCTTCCGTGGATGTAGATGGACCCGCCCTCGCTCTCCTTGAGTTCGGCGACGTCCTCTGTCGTGCGAAGGATCGTCAGCGGCCCCCATCCGTCGACGAGGGCGTCGTCCGGCAAGGTGCTCGACACCACGTACTTGGGCAGTTCCTTGTAGGAGGCGTGGTCCTCGGAGGCGGGCCAGAGCGGTGCGAAGGCCTCGTAACTGTGACGGCCGAACATCAGCGCCGTCGTATCGGCGAGTTCCTCGGCCTTCAGCGACCAGGCTTCCGGGACGAACTCCAGGTCCTTCACCACCCAGCCACCGCTGCGGTGCCCTTCCTCGGGTCCACCGGGCGAGTCCAGAACGCCGTCGAGCGACATGAATCCGGTGTAGACCAGCTTACGCATCTGTGTCTCCTCATCACGGGCTGAGCTCCTGACCTCAGGCTAGGTCCGGGCCGCGGCGGCGTCTTGGACGAAAACGACACCGGGTGGGAGCAGCACCGACCGCGAGAGGCAGGGACGCGCCGCTCAGCGTGCGCTCTCCGCAGCCACAGGCCGGGCGGACGGGGTGTCGCCGGCCGCGTCCTCCGCGGCGGTTACCTCGCCGGGGGTTGCGAACGGTCCTTTCCCTTCTTTTCCGCTGGCCGGAGCCGGGGCGGCGGCCTTCCCCTGCGTGGCCCGGGTCATCCCGACGCCGGCGAGGACGACCGCCATGCCCAGCACCACCCTGACGCTCAGGTCCTCACCCAGGACGATCGCGCCCAGGAGGACGGAGACCACCGGCAGCAGGTACCCGACGACGGCCGCGTTGGTGGCCCCCTCGTCGTTGATGATGCGGTAGGTGAGGTGGAACGTGATCGCGGTGCACAGGACGCCGAGGGCGACGGCCGCGATCACGACCACGGGCCCCGCGTCGACCGGCTCCAGACCGCCGAACGGCATGGCGAGAGCGGTCAGCCCGCTCGCCGCGACGAGTTGGCCGGCGGAGAGGGAGAGGGTGGGCGTTCCCTTCCCGACGAGGGTGCGGCCCATGTACGTGAACGCGACGGCGTAACTGGCGGCCGCTCCGAGGATGGCGAGAGCGCCCCAGCCGATCCGCCCCGTCGTCTGCCAGGGCGCGAAGACGAGGAGCACACCGGCGAAGCCGAGTACGAGGCCCGTGAGGCGGACCGGGCGGAGACCTCGTTCCGAGCCCAGGGCGAGCCCGAGGATCATCGACCAGAGCGGCGTCGTGGCGTTGAGGACGCCGGCGAGACCCGAGTCGACGGTCTGCTGCCCCAGGCTGAACAGCGCGAACGGCAGCGCGTTGCAGAAGAAGGCCGCGACGATGATGTGCCGCCAGACGGAGGCACCTCGCGGAAAGCGCCGGCCCGACACACGGCAGGCGACGGCGAGGACGAGCGCGCCGAGTATGCAGCGGACGAACGTGACCTGGAGCGGAGAGAGCCCCCGGAGCGCAAGCTCGATCCAGAGGAAGGTCGAGCCCCACAGCAAGGCCAGCACCACCACCCGCACGACGCCCTTCAAACTCCCCATGCTCATACTGCGTTCTCCCCACCAGGTCCGACGGCTCGTTCGATCTCGGGCCCTACGAACCTGCCTCAGCCCGACCTTCAGAACAAGCGAATAGTTCTACCTGGATTGTTAAGCTGCACTACATGCTTGATGTGAGGCGACTCCAGGTCCTGCGCGCGGTGGTCACGAGCGGAACGGTCACCGCCGCCGCGACCCATCTGGGCTACACACCGTCCGCCGTCAGTCAGCAGATCGCGGCCCTGGAGAGACAAGCCGGTACGGCACTCTTCGAGCGAGTCGGCCGGGGTGTGCGGCCCACGGCCGCCGGCCTGCTGCTGACCGAGCACGCGGCTCTGATCAGCGCGGCGCTCGCCCGGGCGGAGAGCGCCCTCGCCGACCTTCGCGCCGGACGCACCGGCCGCCTGTCCGTGCGTTACTTCGCCACCGCGGGATCCACCTTGGTGGCCCCGGCCCTGGCCCGCCTCCGCGTCGAGCACCCCGGAGTCCGTGTCGACCTTCGACTCAGCGATCCGGACGATCCCTTCGAGGAAGTGGCGCGAGGCCGGGCCGACCTGGCCGTGGTGGTCCGGTCGGCTGACCACGCCGGAGACGGCTTCCGACTCGTCCGGCTGCTCGATGACCCGTATGCCGCCGTACTGCCCCTCGGCCATCCCCTCGCCGGCGAGGAGGTCGTCGACCTGCACGAACTGGCCGGCGAGCAGTGGGTCGGCAGCGAGCCTCCCGGGCCCTGTCTGGAACCGGTGATCGACTCCTGCGCGGCTGCGGGGTTCAGCCCTGATTTCGTCGTCCAGAGCGAGGACTACGCCACCGCTCAGGGCTTCGTCGCGGCAGGGCTCGGCGTCGGCCTGATGCCGATGCTGGGACTGCGCGCCCGTCACCCGGGGGTCGTCGTACGCCCGGTCCGGGGCCCCGAACCGTTCCGGGTGATCTCGGCGGCCGTACGGGAGATCGCCTTGGAACAGCCCGCGCCGCGCGCCCTGCTGAAGGCGCTGCGGGGCGCGGCCTGCGCCACCGGCCCTCTGACGCAGGAGGGGGGCGCCGGGACGGCCCCGGGGATCTGACAGTGGTCGGTGGCTCGCCGTCAACCGCGCGGCAGCGTGGACGGGTTGCGCCGGCGGGCCGACCAAGAGCACTCAGCATCCGGTCGTGCACGCTGGACGTCGAGAGGCATGCCGCGGGGAACTGATGGCATTCATTCGCTGAAGGAGGCTCGGAACGGTGTCCCAGGCACCCCAAGTTCCCGCAGGTCAGAAGGCATGGGATGGTTCCATGGTGGTTGATCGCCCGTTGGTTGTTGCGTTCGGCCGTTGTGACCGTTGATGCTTTTGGTGTCGCGGCGATGAGGCCCGGGCTGACCAGCCGGCCTTGCCGCCGGTATTCAGGTCCACGCACTCATCCACGGGGGAACACCCATGTCCATGCGTATCCGAACGAGCGCTCTGACCGCGCTCGCCGTCGCCGCCCTGACGGCGGGCACGGTTCTCGCAGCGCCGTCGGCCGGCGCCGCGCCGAAGGCCGCCGTGCCCAAGTTCCTGTCAGCCACCCAACTGCCCCCGCACCCGACGTCGTCGTGGACCGCCGGGCCGGTCACCGAGGGGTTCCCGGAGGGGCTCGGTCTCTGCGTGAGCACGGAGGGCGTGCCCTCCTACGACTACCGGAACCGGGAGTTCTGGACCGATCTGGACACCGGCGCCGTGCAGTTGACCGTCGTGGCGGACTCGGCCTCTCTCGCCAAGGCCCTGGCGAAGCACTACGACGACCTGATCCGCACCTGCGCCGAGCGCATCGAGGCATCCTCGCCCGACGTCGAGGCCGAGGTCCGGGACTACGGCAAGCTGCCCGTCGAGGAGGGCGCTCGCGTGCGCGGCCTGCACACCGAGACGTCGTGGGGGGCCAACGACGTCGCCCTGCTGTCGGTCGGGCGGGACGGCAACACGGTCACCGTCGTCAAGTGGGGACAGATGGGCGACTTCGGCGACGCGCCGGTGGCCGCCTTCAAGAAGACCACGACCACGGCGGTGAACAAGCTGTACTGACCGGGCGGCCACCGCAATGGTGGCCGGGGCCGTCCCTTCGGTACGGGGATCGGAGGGACGGCCCGGTCCCGGTCCGGTGCGTACGGGTGCGTAGCAGCCGGGAGAGCCTCGATGGGCGGGCCGGCCTGGCCACGGTGCATCGGCCATCGGCCGGCTCCCTTGTGCGTGGTGGAGGCGGGGAACGGGCTGCCGGCCGCGGTGTCGAGTGAGGCAGGCCCCTGGGCAGGGGCCCTGTCAGGGGAGGGGGCGGTGAACGTCCGCCGTTCCCGTCGCGGCGGTCTTCACCCGACCGAGCAGGGTGTCGGTGACCGGATGGCCGTGCCTACCGCGTGACGATGGAGCCGCACCTCACGACGTCGTGCCGCCGTGTGCTGCGGGAGGCGGTCGGGATCCTCCGCTTGCCGGCGCAGTCCGTCGTGGAGCGCTTCGTACGCATGCCGGTGCGGCCCCGACGCAGTCCGGCCTGCCTGCGTGCGAGTCGGCAGCAGGAGCCGCAAGGACCAAGGACGGGCAACGTGCAAGACAGTCCGGAAGAGCCCGAGGGCCGCTGGGCCCGCTTCCGCAGGACGCCCCTGTGGCCGGCGACCGTGCTCACACTCATCCTGGCCGCGGCGGCCGGGCTGTTCGCCTGGTCGTACACGTACGCCATGGCCAATCCGACCCCGCGCCGGATCCCGACGGCCGTCGTCGGGTCGTACGAGGACGCGCGGGCCCAGGTCTTCCTGTCGAGGATGGGCAAGGCGCTCAACTCCTCGCTGCACGCGCGCGTCTACGACTCGCGGGAGACGGCGCTGGAAGCCGTCGAGGAGCAGCGTGTCTTCGCGATCTTCGAAGTGCGTGACGACGGGCGGCACGTGCTGCTGGACGTGACGTCGGCCTCCGGTGCCTCGGTGGCGGAGCTGTTGCGGCAGGCGGCGCCGAGGGTGGGACGGGCGACCGGGATGTCGGTGACCGTCCGGGACGTCAATCCGCTGCAGAAGGGCGACCCGCGGGGCCTGGCGATCTTCTACATCTCGCTCGCCGCGGTGATCATCGGCTTCGTCGGCGCGATCCAGCTCAGCGTGCACGCCCGGGGGCTCACCGCCCTGGAGCGGATCGCCTTCACGGCCGCCTACTCACTGCTCGGCGGATTCGCCATCGCAGCGGCCGTGGACTGGCTGCTCGGCGCGCTCGATCTGCCGTTCGTGGAGTCGTGGCTGATCCTGGCGCTCACCATGTTCGCCAGCGGCATGACCTTCACCATGTTCAACACGTGGATGGGTCGATGGGCGATGATCCCGACCTGGGGCGTGATGGTCCTGCTGGGCAACCCGTCGTCGGGCGGCGCGGTGTCGTGGCCGCTGCTGCCGTCGGCGCTGGGCGTCATCGGACGGTGGTTGCCGCCCGGCGCCTCGGTCAATGCCCAGCACACGGCGGTGTACTTCCCCCGGCACCAGCACGCCTTCCCGTTCCTGGTGCTGGCCGGCTGGGCGGTGGTGTCCTGCGCGGTGTTCCTGATCTGGCGGCACCGCCACCCGGGCGGGCGGGAGCGCCGGCCGGCGGACGACGTGGCACCCGGGAGCGACGGCGCCTGACACCGGCGCTCGTGGCAGCCGTCCGGCCGGTCGACGGGTGTGCCGAAAGCGGGAGTGCGCACGCCATGTCGCCGGGAAGAATGGCCGCCATGACGCACGAAGGCTCCGCCATCGATCCGACCAGGCCCAGTATCGCCCGTGTCTACGACTACCTGCTCGGCGGCAAGGACAACTACGCCGTGGACCGCGAGATCGGCGACACGTTCAAGCGCGACCTGCCAGGTTCGGTGGCGATCGCCTTCGCCAACCGTGCGGCCCTGACCCGGGCGGTCGGAGAGATCGCGAAGACCACTGGCATCCGGCAGTTCATCGACTTGGGCAGTGGCCTGCCCACCGCGGACAACGTCCACCAGGTCGCGCAACGGCACGCTCCCGAGTCCCGGGTCGTCTACGTCGACACCGACGCCCAGGTGCTGGTCCACGGCCGCGCGCTTCTGGAGAACAACGACCTGACCCGCGTCGTCGCGGTCGACGTGCGCAACCCCGAAGGCATCCGCCGCCACCCCGCCACGCTCGAGATCATCGACTTCTCTCGTCCCGTGGCCGTCATCCTCAGCGCCATCCTTCACCACGTGAACGACGACGAGGACCCGGCCGGCATCGTCCGCTACTGGCGCGACCAGGTCCCCTCCGGCAGTTGCTTCTTCATCAGTCACTTCCGCTCCGGCGACAACCCCGAGACCGTGGAGGCCGAAAAGGTGCTCCAGCAGACCTTCGGCCGCGGACGATGGCGCACGGACGCGGAGATCGCCTCCCTGCTGGACGGCCTGGAGATCCTCGACCCGGGGATCGTCCCCGCGTCCCTGTGGCGGCCGGACGAGTCCGACCCAGCCCGAGGTGAAGGGGAGCTCACGGTCTGGGAACGCCTCATCGTCGCCGGCATGGCCCGCAAGACCTGAGACGTGTGTCGGGTGCGGCGGACGGGTGGCCGCATGACGATGGACGGGTACGGGATTGTCGGTGGAGGAGTGGGGCATCGCGCAGGCGGACACCGGCGTGGAGGAGGTCGATCTGCTCGTCGTGGGGGGTGGCAAGGGCGGCAAGGCCCTCGCCTGACCAAGCTCTTCAACGCCTGGACCGACTGATCCACACCTCTTCGGCTGCGAGCGCGGCCGTCCAATACACGAGAGGCTCGGACGGAGCGGACTCGGCAGGCCGCCGGAATGCCGAGACGCACCACATTGTGAGGGAGCGATCCATGTCGAACCCCGAAGCGGACGCCGAGAGGCAGATCCTCGGTCGTATCCAAGAGATGATCAGCCAGGAGAAGGACCTGCGCGACCGCCTGGCCGAGAACACCATCGACCAGCCGACCGAGCACGAGCGACTGGCCCAGCTGGAGACGGAGCTCGACCAGTGCTGGGACCTGTTGCGTCAGCGCCGTGCCCGGGCCGCGGCCGGGCAGGACCCTGCGGAGGCGCAGGTGCGCCCGGCCTCGCAGGTGGAGGACTACCTTTCCTGACCTCAGGCCCCGGTGAACGGCTCCGCCGATGAAGCGGCCGCAACCATTCGATGCCGATGAGGCGGCGCTGCTCCTCGAAGGAGGTTGACCGGATCGGGGATGCCGTCGGAAAGCGGGTACTCGCAGGACACTGGAGTGGAGGAACGGCCTCAGCCGTGGCGTGGCACGCGGTGCAGGGCCCGTGCGTCCGGCCGGCGAGGGGACCTGACCGTGATCGAGACCTGTGCGGCGTCGCTGTTGCGGTTGATGCAGGTCAGCCATACGGCAACGTTCGAGCAGCTGCCGCGTCTGATCGCCGATCACGCCGCCGGCGTGGGCATGTACGACGTGCTGCTCTTTGTGGTGGACATGCGGGAGACAGTGCTGCGCCAGCTCACCGGCCACGGTCCGGATGCGGGGGAGGGCGGGCAGTCGTTCACCGTGTCGGGCAGTCTGCCCGGGCAGGCGTACCAGCGCGTGGAAGTGATCCCGGAAGCCGCACAGGTTCGGGCCGGCGATGCCGCCCGGCGGCGCTGGTGGGTGGCTGTCACCGACGGTGTGGAGCGGCTGGGGGTACTGCGGGCCGACACCGACGCCGACACGGAAGCCGTCCGCCAGGCCCTGAGCGATCTTGCCTCGGTGGCTGCCCTGCTGCTTCTGAGCAAACGGGCTGTCAGCGACTCCCACGCGCGTCTGGTGCGGACCGAGCCGATGAACGTGGCCGCGGAGATGCAGTGGAATCTGACCCCGCCGCCCGCTTATGCCGGGCACGACGTGACTGTGGGGGCGGTGATGGAACCGGCCTACCAGGTGGGCGGGGACGCCTTCGACTATGCCGTGGCGGGCCACACCCTCCACCTTGGCGTCTTCGACGCGATGGGACACGACACGACCGCCGGCATCACGGCCAACGTGGCCGTGTCCGCCTGCCGTAACGCCCGCCGACAGGGGGCCTCACTGGACGAGTCCAGCCGGCAAGTGGAACGCGTCCTGATCGAGCAGTTCGACGCGCGCCGCTACGTGACGGCGATCCTGGCAGAACTGGACATGAGCAGCGGTACGTTGACGTGGGTCAACCGTGGCCACCATCTGCCGATCCTGATCCGCGACAACCGATGGACCACTGACCTGTCCTGCCCGCCGGCCGGGCCCATGGGAGCCGACCTGGGCCTGCCCATCGTCACGGCCGGGGAGCAGCTTCAACCCGGCGACCGCCTCCTGTTGTACACCGACGGCGTCGTCGAAGCCCGCGACGTCTGGGGACGGGAGTTCGGCCGGGACCGGTTCGTCGACTTCATCCGCCGCCACCACTCCGGCCGACTCAGCTTGCACGAGACCCTCCGCCGGCTGATGACGGCGGTCATGGAGCACCACGACGGCAACCTCGACGACGACGCCACCGTCCTGCTCACCGAATGGCGCGGCGGTGACCAGGGGGAGTTGACCCCGTGAACCACCCGGCCCGCAGCCCGCGCGGGCGTGCGGGCGAGGCGGTTGCCGCCGGTCGGCGGAACCGCGAGCGGATGCGGGCGGTATCGGAGCGCCGGTGGGTCAGGCCGTTGGGCGGTCCGCCAGGGAGCGGGTCGCCTGTTCGATGAGGCGCTGCAGGTACAGCCCGCGTGTCGCGTCGAGCGCGGTGGGTCGGCCGGTGCGCACCGCGGTGGCGAAGGCGCGGCGCAGGATCGGCCAGCACTCCTCGTGGTCGATGTCGGCCGTGTCGTAGGACAAAGGCTGTTGCGGGCCGAAGAGGTCGATGCGGGTGAGTGCGCGGGGTACGGCGACGGCGCCGGACAGGGACGCCTGGCTGACCGCGCCGCTCTCGTGTTCGCAGGTCAGCTCGATCCAGCGGCGTGAGTCGCCACTGCTGCGGATGGCCTTGATGGGGCCGACGGCGGTGTCGAGCAGGTCGAGGAGGTGCGGGCCGAGATCGAGCAGCGCGCCGTGTTCCAGTCGCCAGCCGGTGGCGAACTCCCCGCCCAGGAAGGCGCCGTGAAGGTAGCAGGAGCGGGCGCCGGTGATCTCGTGGGCGCGGGCGGCCTCCAGGAAGGCGTCGGTGGCCGGGTGGTAGCGCTTGGTCAGCACGAGTTGGGAGACGACGCCGGCGGCTTGGACGGCGTCGGCGACGCGTTCGGCGGCGGCGAGATCGGGACCGAGGGGCTTCTCCAGGAGCAGGGCCTTCCCCCTGCGGGCCGCGCGGGGGGCCAGCTCGGCCTGGACGGCGGGCGGTACGGCGAAGGCGATCGCCTCGCAGCGGTCGAGGAGTTCGTCGAAGGAGGAGGCGACGTGGGCGCCGTAGGGTGCTGCGGTCTCCTGCGCTGCCGCGGGGCGACGGGCCCATACGGCGGTCAGGCGGGTCTCGGGCCCGGCGGCGAGCATGCGGGCGTGCATGGCGCGCGCCCAGGGCCCCGCGCCGACGAGGCCGACCTCGACGGGCGGGTGGGTGAAGGGGCCGGAAGGGGTGGTCACGGCGGTGGTCCTGTCTGTGCTCGGGCCCTCGGTTGGGCACGGCCCGCGGAACGGTGGGGGTGGGACGGCTCTCGCCGCGGGCGTCGCGCCTTTCACGAGGTGAGGGCGGCCAGTCGGGTGTCGGCGCGGGCGGGGGAGTAGAGGAACTGCACGACCATGGAGGCCGCACCTATGACGCCGGCGTGGTCTCCCAGGCGTGAGGTGACGACCTGGAGGTTGGCGGTGGCGCGGGGGAAGGCGCGCTGGTAGAGCAGTTCGCGGACGCCGGTCATGAACGGGGCCCCGGACAACTCCCCGGCGATCATGAGGACTCCGGGGTTGAGGAGGCTGACGACGGTCACCAGGACCTCCCCGGCCCGGCGGCCGGCCTCGCGGGCGAGCCGGATGGCGTCGGGGTTGCCCTCGGCCAGCAGGCGCTTGACGTCGGAGGCCGAGGCGGCGTCGGTGTGCAGGGCGGACAGCTGACCGGCGATCGCGCGGCCACTGGCGACGGCGGCCAGGCAGCCGTGGGAGCCGCACATGCACAGCACGTCGGGCCGGTCGTGCAGGCGGATGTGTCCGATGTCGCCGGCGCCGCCGTCGATACCGCGGTAGACCTCGTCACCGACGACGACGCCGGCCCCGATGCCGGTGGAGACCTTGACCAGGACGAACGCCGTGCAGTCGCGGTGGTTGGCCTGGTGCTCGGCCAGCGCCATGAGGTTGGCGTCGTTGTCGACGAAGACGGGGACGGGGCCGTTCTCCATGCTGGGGCCGACGTGCTCGGCGTAGGCCCTTTGCAGGCGTTCCCGGATGGGGAACTGGTCCCACCCGGGCATGATCGGGGGCTGGACGACGCGTCCGGTGTTCCAGTCGACGGGTCCGGGGACGGACAGGCCGATGCCGCAGACGCGTTCGGCGTCGACGCAGGCCGCGGTGATCAGCTCGGGGAACCAGCCCCCCAGTGCGTCCAGCACGTTGTCGGGGCCGTCGCTGATGCGCATCGGCCCGGTCTGCTCGGCGAGGATCGTGCCGGCGAGGTCGAGTACGGCGGCCCGTGCGTGGCGGGTCTCAAGGTCGACGGCGATCACCGCGGCGTGCGAGGGGTCGAAGACGATCTGCTGGGTGGGACGCCCGCCGGTGGAGGGTCCGACGGTGTGCTTGAGCCAGCCGGCGCGGTTGAGCAGGTCCAGACGCTGGCCCACGGTCGACCGCGATAGTCCGGTGACCTGTTGCAGATCGGAGCGGGTGTTGGCCCGTCCGCTGCGGATGAGTTCCAGCAGCTCTCCGGCGGTGACCTGATTCGTCGTCAGCATCTGGCCCCTCATGTGGTCAGCTCTTGTCGGCACCGCTGGTCAGACCTTCGGTCAGCAGGCGTTCGGCGGCGAAGAACAGAAGTACCACGGGGATCGTCAGCACCACGGACCCGGCCATCAGGACGGTCTTGGGCACCTCCACGCCGTTGGAGAGCTGTGCCAGGCCCAGGGAGACGGTCCACTCGCCGGGGTCGGCGGCCAGGAAGAGCAGCGCGAAGAGGAACTCGTTCCAGGCGATCATGAAGACGTACAGGCCGGTCGCCATGAGGGAGGGCAGGGCGACGGGCAGGATCACCTTCCGGACGGTCTGCAGGCGGCTGGCGCCGTCCAGGGCCGCGGCCTCCTCGATCGAGTAGGGGACGGTGACGAGGTAGTTCTTCAGCATGTAGATCGACACCGGCACGGTCTGGGCGACGTAGACGATGGCGAGTCCGGTCAGGCTGGAGGACAGGTGCAGCTTGGCGAAGATGACGAACAGCGGCACGGCCAGCAGGGTGGCGGGGAAGAGGTAGACGGCCAGGAAGAGCGCGCTGACCTGGCGGTGGCCGAAGAACTTCAGGCGGCTGATGGCGTAGGCGCCGGGGACGGCGGCCAGCAGGGTCAGGGCGACCGTACCGAGGGAGACGAGGGCGGAGTTGAGCAGGAACTTCAGGAAGCCCTGGCCGCCGGCGTCGGTGGAGCGCAGGACGTCGCGGTAAGTGGTGAGGGTGAAGTCCTTGGCGGAGATCCACAGGGATCCGGGGTCGAGCAGCAGTGCGTCGATGGGCCTCAGCGACAGCAGCAGCATGTAGTAGAAGGGCAGCAGGGTGATCACTGCGAGGAAGGCGATGACGAACCAGCGCAGGACGCCGAAGAACCTCTCCTCGAACCGGGCGCGCGTCATCACGACTCCTCCTGGACCTTGTTGCCGAAGAACTTGAAGTAGAAGCCGAGCAGGATCATGAGCGAGGCGGCCAGGACCAGGGCCTGGGCGGCGGCGGCGCCGACGTCGTAGCGGGCGGTGAGGAAGTCGTACACGCGCACGGCGGCTACGTCGGTGCCCGCGCCGCCGCCCGTGAGCAGGTAGACGTCGTCGAACTTGTTGAACGTCATGATGAAGCGCAGGACGCACAGCAGGGCGATGACCGGCATGAGCTGCGGCAGCAGGATGTGGCGGAAGCGTTGGGTGGGGGTGGCGCCGTCGACGAGGGCGGCTTCCTCCAGGGCGCCGGGGACGGCCTGGAGACGGGCCAGGATGAAGAGGAAGGCGAAGGGGAAGTAGCGCCAGCACTCGAAGGCGATGACGGTCAGCAGGGCGAGCGGGATGTCGAAGTGCCAGCCCAGCACGTCGACTTCGTAGGCGCGGGTGGAGAGGAAGGCCACGGGGTCGTCCCAGCCGAACAGCCGCCGTCCCCAGTCGTTGACCACGCCGTACTGCGGGCTGAGCGCGACTTCCCAGACGAACGCGACGGCGACGACGGGGGCGACGTAGGGCAACAGCATGGCGGCGCGCAGCAGTCCGCGGCCGCGGAAGGGCTTGCGCAGGGCGAGAGCTGCGATCAGGCCGAGGGCGACCGAGCCGAAGGTGGAGCCCGCGGTGTAGAGCAGGGTGGTGGTGAGGCTGGACCAGAAGCCGGCGGAGGCGAAGACCTGGTCGAAGTTGTCGAGGGTCCAGTTGCCGAACAGGCCCATGCCCTGGATGTCGACGAGCTTGGCGTGCTGGAAGGCGAGCAGGATCGTCCAGGCGATGGGGAGGATCACCACGACGAGGACGACGATGAAGGTGGGGGAGACGAACGCCAGGCCGGCGCGGTTGGCGCGGCGGCTGGCGGTCATGGGCCGGCGGTGTTCGGCGGGGCGCTCGGCCGGCGCGGTGTGGGTGTCGCGGCGCTGCGGTGCGCCGGCGGGGGCTGTTGTCATGAGCGGACCTTTGTGACGTGCATGCGGGCGGCTACTGGAGGGACTTCTGCAGGGCGGAGACGTCGTCGTCGGTTTCGTGGGCCGCCTCGGAGGGGGAGATCTGTCCGCTGGTCATGGCGCCGATGGCCTTGGGGACGGGCAGTTCGCCGTTGGTGGCGCCGACGAGGGCTCCCTCGCCCTGGGTGATGCCCCAGCGGCGCATGTCGCTGACGCCCGCGGCGAGCTGGTTGAGCAGGCTCGCGGGGTAGACCTGGTCGAACGGCTTCTTGGTGTCGACGCCGATCTCGCTGTGCCGCCAGGCGTCGAGGTAGCGGTGGGGCTGGGTGGCGGTGCCGTTGCGGACGGGGATCTTGCCCTCGGGAGCCATGCCGAACCAGGACTCGTAGCCGGTGCCCATCATGTACTCGATGAACTCCTGGGAGGCCGCCGTCTCGGCGGTCTTCGTGGTGACCCAGGAGGTGATCTCACCGAACTGGGCGGCCTCGGCGGCGTCGGGGCCCTTCATGGCGGTGACGATGCCGCTGTTCCGGGCGAGGTAGCGGGGGTCTTCCTTGCACTGAGAGCAGCTGGGCAGGGCGTCCTTGCGCAGGCCGGCGAGCTCGTCGAGCAGGAACGAGGACCAGATGATCATCGAGGACCGGCCGGCGAAGTAGGTGGCGCGGGTGGAGTCCACGGTCTGGGTGCCGGGGGCCCCGTAGTCGCGGGCGAGTGCGTCGTAGGTCGTGAACGCCGTCTCGCACTGCGGGGATTCGAGGGCGACCGCGTGCTGGTCGTCGACGAGCTGGCAGTCGTTGGCGAGGGCGAGGCTCTCGAAGCTCTGCGAGGTGAAGGCGTCGCTGGGGTCGGTGGCCGCGGAGATGCCGTAGGAGCCCTTGGTGGTGAGGGCCTTGGCGGCGGCGAGCGCCTGGTCGTAGGTGCCGGGGGCGGCCAGGTTCTTCTGGTCGAGCTGGTCCTTGCGGTAGACCAGCAGCTGGAGCCAGGCGTCGGAGGGGACGCCGAGGCTGGTGGCGCCGTCTGAGGTGAGTTGGAGCGCGTTGGCGTTGAAGGTACTGCGGCCCAGTTCACCGACGATCCGTCGGGGGATGTCGGTGTTGAGCAGGCCGTTGCTGTACATCTGCCAGACCTGGCCCATGGGGGCGGCGCCGATGACGTCGGGCAGTGTGCCGGAGGCCGCCGCCGACATGATCAGCTGCGGCATCTGACCCTCGTCGACGCCGACCAGGTGGACCTTGATCCCGGTCTCCTCCTCGAACCCCTTGATGATCTTCTGGGTGACCGCGACCCGGTCCGGCAGGTTCTCCTGCGTCCAGACGGTGATCTCCCGGTCGGGTTTCCCGGGCCCGGTGCTGCTGGCGCAGCCCGTGAGCAGCCCGAGTGTCAGGGCTGCGGTGATGCCCACCGCGATCGCGTTGGATCGCCGGCTCTTGGTGCGCATTGCGTGTCCTCGTTCCGACTTACGTCTACTGCTCACGCATCTCAGCATCACTTATGCGTGTTGACAAGACATAAGTGGGGGCTATTGTCGACGCAACCGCACTCGCAATCCCCCTTCCGGAGTCATCCGTGGAACGTGTCGTCCAATTCACCGGCCCCCGTCAGGTGGAGGTCGCCGAGCAGGTCACCGCCGATCTGCCCCCGGGTCATCTGAGGGTCCGCACCCGCTACTCGGGCATCTCGGCCGGCACCGAACTCACCGCGTACCGCGGCACGAATCCTTACCTGACGCGCACCTGGGATCCCGAGGCCCGCCTGTTCCGCGAGGGCGCCGCCGGCATCGAGTACCCCGTGGCCGGCTGGGGCTACTCCGAGGTCGGCGAGGTCGTCGAGACCGCCCCCGACCTCGACGGCGTCCCGGGCCTGCCCCGCCCCGGCGACCTGGTCTGGGGCATCTGGGGACACCGCAGCGAAGGCATCGTCCCCGCCGAGCGCATGATCGGCCACACCCTGCCCGCCGGCCTCGAGCCCCTCGCCGGCGCCTTCGCCCGCGTCGGCGCCATCGCCTACAACGCCGTCCTGGCCGCCGACATCCACCTCGGCGAGGACGCCGCCGTCTTCGGCCAGGGCGTCATCGGTCTGCTCACCACCCGCCTCGCCCAGCTCAACGGCGCCCGCGTCACCGCCGTCGACGCCCTCGACAGCCGCTTGGAGACCGCGAAGCGCTACGGCGCCCACACCACCCTCAACGCCCGCACCGAAGCCGTCGCCGAACGCATCCGCGAAGCCACCGGCGGCCTCGGCGCCGACCTCGCCATCGAGATCAGCGGCGCCTACCCGGCCCTGCACCAGGCCCTGCGCTCCGTGACGGCCGGCGGACGCGTCGTGGCATCCGGCTTCTACCAGGGCGACGGCATCGGACTGCGCCTGGGCGACGAGTTCCACCACAACCGCGTCCAGCTCGTCTGCTCCCAGATCGGCGGCGTCCCTCCGCAGCTGTCCCACCGCTGGACCGTCGAGCGCCTCCAGCAGACCTTCCTGCGCCTGGTCGCCGAGGGACAGATCGACGTCACCTCCCTCGTCAGCCATGTCGTGCCCGCCGCCGACGCCGCCGACGCCTACGTCCTGCTGGACGAGCGCCCCGCCGAGGCGCTGCAGGTCGTGCTGGAATTCTGAACGTCTCGAAAGGCCCCCTCATGCTCAAGACCGCGGCACAGGAGCAACTCCTGCCCGGAGACACCCTGCAGGCCAAGTGGGAATTCGCCCAGCAGGCCGGCTACGACGCCATCGAACTGCGCGGCAAGGGCGAACTGCACTTCGCCTCCCGCCTGGAGGAACTGCGCCAGGCCCGCAAGGACGGCGTGGTCATGCCCACCGTGTGCGTCGACATGCTGCACTTCTTCGGCGCCTTCGACGCCGACCGGCGCCGCGACGCCCTCGACCAGATGAAGTCCCAGCTCACCGTGATCGCGGAGATAGGCGGCCTGGGCGCCCAGACCCCCGCCAGCTACGGCATGTTCTCCCGCCGGCTGCCTCCCTTCGAACCCCCGCGCGGCGAGGGGGAGGACCGCGAGATCCTCCTCACCGGCCTGACCGAGCTGGGCGAGCACGCCCGTGACGAGGGCGTCACCCTCTTCCTGGAGCCGCTCAACCGCTACGAGGACCACATGGTCAACCGGCTGGAGCAGGCCGCCGACCTCGTCCGCACCGTCGGCCTGGACTCCGTCCGCATCGGCATCGACAGCTACCACATGAACATCGAGGAAACCGACCCCGCCGCCGCGATCCTCGCCCACGCCGACCTCATCGGCCACGCCCAGGTCTCCGACTCCAACCGCTTCCAGCCCGGCGCCGGACACCTCGACTGGCCCGCCTGGCTCGGCGCCCTGCACACCATCGGCTACGACGGCCATCTCGCCCTCGAATGCCGGCTGACCGGCGACCCCGTCGAGGCTGTCCGCTCCGTCCCCGCCTTCCTCAAGAGGTCCGGCGCGTGAAGTCCCTCCTGGATCGGCCCGTGCCCACCGCGACCGCGGCCCTGACACTGCGGCGCGGTGCGGCGCGGGTCCTCATCGACAACTGGACCGGCACCTCCACCGTCCCCTCCCGCACCCTCTACCCCCACCAGTGGAGCTGGGACTCCGCGTTCATCGCCATCGGCCTGCGGCACCTGTCCGTGCGCCGCGCCCAGCAGGAGCTGGAATCCCTCCTGACCGCCCAGTGGGCCGACGGCCGCGTCCCGCACATCGTCTTCAACCCCGCCCTGCCCCACGACGCCTACTTCCCCAGCCCCGACTTCTGGCGTTCCTCCAGCGCGGGCCGTGCGGCGGGCGCACCCGCCGCCCCCGAGACCTCCGGCATCGTCCAGCCTCCGGTCCACGCCCTGGCCGCCTGGCTCGTGCACCGTGCGGACCCCGTCGAGTCGGCGCGCCGCGGCTTCCTCGCCCGCGTGGCACCTCGCCTGGCCGCCTGGCACGACTACCTCCTCACGCGCCGCGACCTCGGTGGCGCGGGCCTGGCCGCCGTGGTCCACCCCTGGGAGCCCGGCATGGACAACAGCCCCAGCTGGGACCGCGCCCTCACCCGTGTCGAACCCACCGCACCGGACACCTTCCGGCGCGCCGACCTCGACCACGGACACCCCGCCGACCGGCCCACCGACCTCGACTACGGCCGTTACGTCCGCCTGGCGACCGACTACCGCGACGCCGGCTACGACGACCGGGCCACCTCCTTCGCGTTCGCGGTCGAAGACCCCTGCTTCAACGCCCTGCTCATCGCAGGCGAACACGCCCTGGCCGCCATCGTCCGCGAACTGGGCGGGGACGGCACCGGTCACACCGAGCGCGCCCACACCCTCACCCGGCACCTGGTCGGCCGCCTGTGGGACGAGGGGGCGGGCATCTTCCGGGCACGCGACCTCACCGACGACACCCTGGTCGCCCAGGACGGCGTGAGCGGCCTGATCCCCCTCCTCGTCCCCAGCCTCCCCGCACACATCACGACCCGGCTCGTCGCCACCCTCACCGGACCGCGCTTCAGCGCCCCGGCCACCCGGCTGGTCCCCAGCCACGACCTCACCGGCCCGGCCTTCGACGCCCAGCGCTACTGGCGCGGCCCCGCCTGGTTCAACACCGCCTGGCTCATCCACCGCGGCCTGCGCACCCACGGCCTGCGCGAACAGGCCGAAAACCTGCGCCAAGGCATCGTCACCGAAGCGGGAGCCTCCGACTTCGCCGAGTACGTCGATCCCGCCACCGGCGACGCACGCGGCGCCCGGCACTTCTCCTGGACCGCCGCGCTCACCCTCGACCTGCTGTGCGCCGACCGCGAGGAGCCCACCGCATGAGCCCGGCCGACGACCACATCCAGCTCGTACGCGACGCCACCTTCGTCCGCCTCGACGCCGCGGGCGCCATCACCGGAACCCGCGGCCGCACCCCCGACGGCCTGTTCCTGCGCGACGCCCGCCACCTCAGCCGGTGGCAGCTCACCGTCGACGGCGGAACACCGCTCGCCCTGGCACCAGCCGACGCCGACAGCGACGACACCGCCACCTGCGTACTGACCCCGGCCGGCACCCGCGACGACCCGCCCGCCTACACCGTCTTCCGCGAGCAGACCCTCACCGCAGGGACGTTGAGCGAACACCTGCGCCTGGTCAGCAACCGTCCCGAACCGGTCACCGCCCACGTCGCCCTCACCGTGGACGCCGACTTCGCCGACCTCTTCGAACTCCGCGCCGACGACCGCCACTACGACAAACCCGGCGCCCAGCACACCACCCACGTCACCTCGGAGGGAGTGCTCCTCGACTACCGCCGCGCCGACTGGCACTCCTCAACCGCCCTGACCTCCCGGCCCGTTCCCCACGACGTCACACCCGCCGACGACACCCCGCACTTCACCGCCCGCACCCTCACCTGGCACCTCCCGCTCGACGCCCACGGCGAAGCGGACCTCCACCTCACCGTGCACGCACGGCCGCACGGACTGCCCGAGCCCCCGGCGCTGCCCCGGCCGGCCCTCTCGGCGACCACGGCTACCGACGACCTGACCCGCACCTGTGACCGCGGGCTCGCCGACCTGGACCTGCTCACCATCACCGCCACCGGCGTCGACGGCGAAGAGGTCCACGTCCCGGCCGCCGGCATCCCCTGGTTCCTCACCCTCTTCGGACGCGACTCCCTGCTCACCTCCTACTTCCTCCTGCCCCACCGCCCCTGGACGGCCGCCGCTACCCTCAGCGCACTCGCCGCCACCCAGGGCACCCGCCACGACCCCGTCAGCCGCGAGCAGCCCGGACGCATCGTCCATGAGACCCGCCACGGCGAACTCGCCCACTTCCGCCAGGTCCCCTACGGCCGCTACTACGGCGCCGTCGACGCCACCCCGCTCTTCCTGGTCCTCCTGCACGCCCACTACCAGCGGACCGGCGACCCCTCCGTGGCCAGGCGCCTGGAACAGCACGCCCGCCGGGCCGTCGACTGGATGTTCACCGACGGAGGCCTCACCCGCCACGGCTACCTCGTCTACGAACCCGACCCCGGCGGCCTGGTCAACCAGAACTGGAAGGACTCCGCCGGCGCCGTCTGCTTCACCGACGGCACCCAGGCCGACGGCCCCATCGCCGTCTCCGAAGCCCAGGGCTACGCCTACGACGCCCTCCTGCGCACCGCGGAACTGGCCGAGGTCCTCTGGCAGGACGGACCCTACGCACAGCGCCTCCGGGAAAGCGCCGCGGACCTGCGCCGTCGCTTCACGGCGGACTTCTGGATGACGGGCGCCGACTTCCCCGCGCTCGCCCTCGACGGCCGCGGCCGCCAGGTCGACGCCCTCGCCTCCGACGCCGGACACCTGCTGTGGTCCGGCATTCTCGAACCCGAGGCCGCCCGGCGCGTCGGACGGCGGCTGATGGAACCGGACTTCTTCTCCGGCTGGGCCGTCCGCACCCTCGCCGCCGGGCAGAAGCCCTACCACCCGCTGTCCTACCACCGCGGCAGCGCCTGGCCCCACGACAACGCCGTGATCGCTCTCGGCCTGGCCCGCCACGGCCTCGCCGACGAGGTCCGCCGACTCACCCAGGGCCTGTTGGCGGCCGCCGCCTGTCACGGCGACCGCCTCCCGGAGGTACTGGCCGGCTACGACCGCACCGCGACCACCCGGCCCGTCCCCTACCCCCACTCCTGCTCCCCGCAGGCCTGGGCAGCGGCAACACCCCTGGCCCTGCGGACGGCACTGGAGTCCGTCTGACGCCGAGCCGAACGAATGGACCACCACCGACCCGCCTCGGAGCGACCTCCGGGAGCGGTAGGGAGCCGAGGCACCGCTGAACGAGCTCAGGTGAGCACCTAGCACGCCGCACCCAGTGCGCCGTCCGGGCAGGCGCTGTGCCACTGGCCGGCTGGAGGGAGCGGCGGGGCGAAGACGCGAAGACGCACCTGAACCTGACGCTAGACACCGTCAACCGGCCGAAGAACGCCGCACGGGTCGTCGTTTCACTCCGCCGCAGCAGTCCGTGTCCGGCGATCAGCGTGCGATGACGCAGAAGGGGTGTCCGGCTGGATCGGTGAGAACTCGAGCTTTGTCCCCGTGAGGCTGATGATCAGGCTTGCCCGCACCGAGCTCCCTCAGCCGTGCCTCGGCTTCTCCCAGGTCCTCATCGACCTTGAAGCAGACGTGCAGTTGCTGCGGAACGATCTGGTCAGGCCAGCTCGGGGCCCGGTAGCCGTCGACCCGTTGAAAACCGAGCGAGAGTCCATGCTCGCCGGTGAGGCCCGCGAAGTCGGCGTCCGACTTCGGGTGCAATGCCAGGCCTGTGGCCTGTTGATAGAACGCCGCCAGAGCCAGCGGATCGGGGCAGTCCAGCGCTATCGCAACCAACCGCAGAGGCATGGCATCTCCGAGCCGTCGGGGACTTCCGCGATCAACAGCCTAGAGGTGGGGCATGATCCCGCCCCAACCGCCGTCACCGCTGGGCGCATCCCCTGAACCGGCGCCATGTTCGCGCCTCTCGGCTGCGCTGTGCCGGCAGCTGGTCTCCGGCCTGATGATCAGCGATTCCGATGCTCGGCCGTCGGAGGCGCCGATCGGCATGCCGACCGACCCTGGTCCGGGCGGTCGTCGTGCACCCTCTGCGGGTCGGTCATCGGTTGGGGCCGTCCGGCTCTCCTGCGACAACGGGTGGAACTGGCCGACCCGCAGGACCGCCGAGACCGGCGCAGCCGCCTACTCCACGCTCACCCCACTGGGCCGCGGCACCGCCGGCAACGACCGGGTGGGCATGCTGTGGGAGCGCGCGAAATACCAGCACATCACCTTCTCGTCCTTCGACATGCGGTGGCTCGGCGGCGTCTGCGCGCCCGTCACGGTCACCCCGCCCGTCTCCCTGCCCGCCGGAACGGCGACCGAGGTGACCGTCCGAGTCGTCAGCCAGAACGACAAGGGATTGCCCTCGGGTTGGGTCTCCCTCAAACTGCCGTCCGGCTGGAGCGCGCCGTCCGTCACCGTGCCCACCCTGAAGCGGGGTCAGGGCGCCACCGCGAGGGTCCCCGTCACCATCCCCGCCACCCCGGGCACCGCGTCGACCACCGCGACCTACCTCGTGCGCGGAACACAGCGGTCCTACGGCGACGGCACCCTCACGGTGAGCACTTCCTGAACCCCGGGCCACCCGCACAGCCGACAACCAGGAGATCGTCCGCTCGATCACCAGGCGGCGCCGGCCTCGTCGTTCGCCACTCTCGATGCCCTTGCGGTCGATGCGCACCCCGATGCGCTTGCCCCGCAACCATGTCCGCGGGCAAGGCACGTCGTAAGCCTTGTCCGCAGGGCTGCGCTGAGCCTTGCAAACCGGTGTCGCCTGCTGCGATAAGTCCGTTCAGCGCAGCTCAGGGGCACTTCTGTGTTCCGGTATCAAGATCCGGACCTACTCGGTGGGCCTGGTCGAGATCGAGCAGGCCCACGCCTGACCCGCGCCGTTGATCCGCCCGGCCCTGCTGCGCGATCGGCAAGGTGCCGAAATCCGGATGATGCGAACGGAACAGGGACGCTAGCGTGCGCGTATGGATCTTGCACCCGGAAAGAACGTGCCCGCCGTTCCCGTTCCTCTCGATGCCGAACTCCAAATCGCTTATGACGCCTACCTGGCGGAGGAACCGGACTCGGCGCCGATGAGCCTCGAAAAGCTGTCGGTGGTCCGCGCGGAGGTCGACGCCGCGGTGGCGGCGCTCGAGGACCTCAGCCATGGCGGGCGCTTCACCGTCGTCCAGCCTTCGGTGCCCGGCCTGGACGGCGCCCCCGAGATCCCGCTGCTGGTGTGCACACCCACCGGCGCGCCCGCATCGCGGCCGGCGCTCTACTTCATCCACGGCGGCGGCTTCTACGGTAGCGATCACCGCACCGGGCTCGACCAGATACTCGAGACGGCCGAGCGGTTCGGGGCCACGCTGATCTCGGTCGGCTACCGGCTCGCGCCCGAGCACCCCTACCCCGCCCAGATCAACGACGCCTACGCCGGTCTGTTGTGGGTCGCCGACCACGCGGACGAGCTCGGCATCGACTCGGAACGCATCGTCGTCACGGGCTTCAGCGCCGGCGGCACCCTCAGCGCCGCGCTCGCTTTGACCGTGCGCGACAAGGGCGGTCCCCGCCTGCTCGGCCAGCTGCTGATTGCCCCGCTGCTCGACGACCGCAACGACAGCGCCTCAGCCCTGCAGATGGACGACGTCGAACTCTTCGACCGCAGCCGCAACGGGTTCGCCTGGAGCTCGCTGCTCGGCGACGCCCAGGGCGAAGCTGACGTGCCGCAGTACGCCGCGCCCGCCCGCGCCACCGACCTGGCCGGCCTGCCGCCCACATACCTCGACGTCGGCTCCGCCGAGTGCCTGCGCGATGAGGTCCTCGCCTACGCCGACCGGATCTGGCAGGCCGGCGGCGAAGCCGAGCTGCACGTGTGGCCCGGCGGAATCCACGGTTTCGACCGGAAAGCCCCCGAGGCACGGATCAGCAAGGCCGCTGTCGCGGCACGCCGCAACTGGCTGGAGCACCTTCTGAACGTGTATGGCCAGTGAATCTTTTTCCCGCAACCGGTTCCTAGGTGAGTTTCAGGAACGAGGTCACGCACCGCGGCGGACGATCGCCACCCGTCGCAAAGGGAGCAGGACTTGGCGTCCTCGTGGCCGCATCATTGCGACGCAGGACGAGGACGCCGAGGCGGACGGGAGTCCTGCGGAGGTGCTCAAGCGCGCCGGGGTGGAGCTTGGTCGCCCGGCTGCCGGCTGCCGGCTGCGGGTCGTTACGCCGGATCGATACGGAAGACGCTGCCGCCGATGGCGAAGACGTACAGTTCGCCGCTGCCGCTCTGCGCGAAGGAGATGACCTCGCCGCCGTTGACCCCGAGGTCGTTCACGGCCGTCACCTTGCCGTTCTTCAGCCGCAGCGAGCGGATGGTGCCGTCGCAGTAGTCGCTGAAGACGTACTGGCCCTTGAGGGCTGGTATCGCCCTGCCACGGTAGACGTAGCCGCCGGTCACCGAGCAGCCGAAGTTGGTGCGGTCGTATTCATGGACCGGCGGTACGTGGTTCGCGGGCTCCGTGCCGCCGCGGAAGGGATGGGTGCCCTCCATCTGGCCCCAGCCGTAGTTCTCTCCGCCCGTGCTGCTCGCGGGGGCCCAGTCGATCTCCTCCCAGTCGTTCTGGCCGACGTCGCCGATCAGCAGGTCGCCCGTGCCCGCGTCGAAGGAGAACCGCCAGGGGTTGCGCAGTCCGTACGACCAGATCTCACCCTTGGCGCCCGGGGTGTTCACGAACGGGTTGTCCGCCGGGATAGCGTAGGGCGTGCCGCCCCTGGGGTCGATCCGCAGGAGCTTGCCGAGCAGTGTGCCCAGGTTCTGTCCGTTGCCATGCGGGTCGCCGCCGGAGCCCCCGTCGCCGAGGGCGATGTACAGGTAGCCGTCGGGGCCGATCTTGATGTCGCCGCCGTTGTGGTTCGCGTAGGGCTGTGTCTGGGTGAGGACGGTGCGGCGGGTGTGGGGCTGGATCTTGCCCCTGCGTACGGCGAACTCGTCCACCGTGCTGGTGCCTTCGAGGTTCGTGTACGAGATGTAGAAGTGCGCGAACCGTCTGTCGAACGCGATGCCGAGAAGCCCGCGTTCGCCGTCGACGGTGGTCTCCGCCGATATGTCCAGGACGGGCCTGCCGAGGCCCCGGTCGCCGAGGACCCGGACCGTGCCCGCGCGTTCGGCGATCCAGAGCTTCCCTCCGGGTCCGGCGGCCCCTGCCGTGGGGTTCTTGGCCGTGGCCACGTTCTTGAGGGTGATGTGCGCCGCCTGCCGTGGGGCAGCGGGCTCGTCGGCGGACGCCGTGGTCAGGGCGAGGGATGCGACGAGACAGATGGTGCCGATGATCGCCGAGCTTCTGGTGCGAACTCTCACCGTGTTCCTCCTGGAGGCGGTGAATCGGCAGGTCGCGTGACTGCCCGGGCCGGTCGTGCGGGGTCGTCTGCGACAGCGTGCAACCTGTGGGGGGTGTGGGGAGGGAACCCTGTGCTACCGGCCGGATACGGGGGAGGATACTGGGACGGCCGCCCTTGGTATAGACCAGCTGCGCCGAGCGTCGCCAATCGGCCGGTCCTCGCCGCCCGGCTCCCCGCCCCCCAAGGGCGGCCTCTACGACCGGTACCGCATGGATCCCGACCTCGACGAGATCGCCCGCGACCCGCGCGTCAGCGGCGTGGATTTCTTCCGTCAACTGCCCAAGACCCAGGTCGAATCCCCGATCGGCCCCACGCTCACCCCGAACTTCTCCTACCGCATCTCGACCGCCCGGCTCACGACGCTCGCGCCGTCGCGTGCGATCGGAACCGGCTGCCCGCAGAGCTGGCGCCCCTGGAAGTCGCCCCGGGGCTCGGCCTGGTCTCCGTCATGTTCTTCCGCTACGACATCGGCGACATCGACTTCTACACCGAGGCCGCGGTAGGCGTCGCCGTCAAACCCGCACGGCACACGGGGCTCGGCTTCTTCGACCTGGTCACCGGCCTCAAGAACGAACGCCTCGAGTCATGCGTGCTGTCCCTGCCGGTCAGCACGGAGATCGCCCAGGTATGTGGCCACGACGGCTACGGCTTCCCCAAGTGGGTCACCGGGCTCGACGTGGACATCGACCGCGACCGGACGACCGCCCGCGTGGCCAACGGCACCGGACCTCACCCTCCAGGTCGGTCAGGGCCGTATGGTTGACGACCTGCGCTCATTGAAGCCGTTCAGGACCGTTCAGTTCGACGTGATGACGGAGGGGCAGCTCGCCCTGCACATGCCGGTCCCCACCTCGGTCCCGTACCGGCACAAGCTGCGAGGAGCCACCGCCTGACCACCGATCAGGCCACCCGCTCCGGCGTCGCCCGCGGCCCGGTCCCTGCCCGTGTCCTCACTCGCACCGCGCTCCGGCGGCTGACCTGGCGGTTACCGTCGTCCCACGGCTGTGCCGACGCCGAGGCACGTGCCCGGCGCACAGCGGAGGCGGAGCGCGAGCCGGCGGAGCGTGTGTACAGCGCGCGGCTGTGCCCGGCGCAGCTCGGCGGCGGGGAAGGCGAAGCCCAGGACGCGTCGGACGCTTCGTCGCGTTGACGGCTACCGCCACATCGCGGCAGGGCGTGCGGACGTCGGCTTCCGCAGGCCCACGGCGAGCACGCCTCAGCCCTGGCTCCGGGCAGCGTCCAGGGGGTCGACCTCGAGGGTGACGTTCCGCTGACTGGGCAGAACACGACTGGCCACGCGCCAGACGTGACGACGAACAACCGGTGACAGCTACCGCGTCCCGTCAGCAATGCCGAGTACCCGTCGTGTCTCGGCTGCGATCTGCCGTATCTCGCCGGTGGCGACCACGAGGACCGGGACACCTCTCACCGCCTGATCGATGCGCCGGTGGCCCTCCCGCATCAGATCTTCCAGTGGGGGGACGAGCAGCCCGCCTCGTACACCGAGAACAGCCAGAGCCGAGCAGATCTCCTCGCGTACCTCGGGCTGGTCCTCGCCGATCTCCCCGGTGAAGACCAGTGCGTCCAGCCGGTCCAGCGAGGCGGCCATCGCGGCGATGCCCCTGCGGCAGCTGAGCGTGAACGTCGCCAGCGCCAACGCGGCCGCGGCATCACCCTCCGCGCGGGCACGCACCAGGTCCCGGGTGTCCCCGGAGGTGGCGGAGAGGCCGAGCAGACCGGAATGCCGGTGGAGCGTGTCATCCAGTTCGTCCGTACTCAGACCATGCCGCCGCTGCAGCCACAGCAGCGCGCCGGGGTCGAGGCTGCCGCTGCGCCGGCTCATCACCAGCCCTTCCAGCGGAGTGAAGCCCATGGTGGTGTCCACGCTGCGTCCGTTCCGGACGGCACAGGCCGAGCAGCCACCGCCCAGGTGCACGAGCACGACCTGGAGGTCGTCGACGGGTCGGCCCAGGGCCTGCGCCGTCCTCTGCAGGGCCCACGCGTAGGAAAGCCCGTGGAAGCCGTACCGGCGCAGCCCGTATTCGGCTCGCCACCGCTCCGGCACGGCGTACGTGCGCGCTTCTGCCGGCAGATCGTTGTGAAAGACAGTGTCGAAGCAGGCGACATGAGGAACATCGGGCAGGAGTTCCCGTGCGGCGTCGACCACGTACAGGGCAGGGGTCACGTGCAGCGGCGCGAGATCGGCGACGTCCGCCAGCAGAGACCGTACGCGTGCGTCGATCGGCGTATGTCCCGTCAGGTGGGGACCGCTGTGGACGATGCGGTGACCAACCGCCGCAGGAGCGGGCACCTCGCTGAGGAGGTTCCGTAGTTCCGCCGCCGCAGCGGGCCCCGGGGGTTCCGAGGAGTGTCGATCCGTCACCCGTTCACCGTCCGCCGCGAACAGAACTGTGTGAAGGCTCGAGGAGCCGGCGGCGAGGACCAGTACATGACCCTTAAGGCTCTCGTCGGAGCGGTCGGCACTCATCACGCACCTCCAGTGCGCTGCGTCCTCCGGCACGGTGGGCCCGCCGCGGAGTTCGACCTTTGCTCAGGGGTGGCCTCGGTCATGATCGGGTGGTGCCCCGCCCGGCTCGGCGGGTCGGCCGGGAAGGACGCCGATGTCCCCGTCGCCCTCCTCCAGAACGGGTGCCCACGCCTCGGCCAGGTCGACCTGTCCGTTAGCCGCCGGTGGCGCCGTGGCGTCCGTCTGCCGGCGGACGCCCCAGGCGGTGCGGGGGCGGTTCCTCCCGCAGACCGGAGGCGAGGTCCCTGCCCGAACCGGAGGGCCGACCCAGGGCCGGCGGCAGGCCGGCCCGCGGCGCGCTAGTCATCGTGGTTCTCCTGAAGCTGGCGGCGACGCTCCTGTTCGCGCTTGGAGTAGGCGGCCGCCCGGATCGCCTCGTCGCTC
Source organism: Streptomyces sp. NPDC056628 (assembly GCF_042792555.1). NCBI lineage: Bacteria > Bacillati > Actinomycetota > Actinomycetes > Kitasatosporales > Streptomycetaceae > Streptomyces > Streptomyces sp. NPDC056628. The sequence goes on along the minus strand of NZ_JBHTWG010000035.1, from coordinate 2,442 downwards.
TCCAACCCTGATCCCAGCGCGGCGCCCACCGTGGCGACGGCAGCGACAAAACAGGCCAGCGTCACGTAGTCCTCGGCGTGCAGCGGGGTCCGCGTCGTGGAAGCGAACACATGGTCGTTGAGAATGAACAGGGCCAACACCCAGTTGATGACCAGCAACCCCGCATAGCAGACGAGCACCCCGATGCCGACGGTCGCGACCGTCGAGGCGTTGTACAGCCGCGTCCTCTGCCTCGCCTCCGGCGACTTCTCTGCCGATCGATCCCATAGCTCCGCGTCTATGATCAGCCAGCCGATCATGATCGCGACAGATCCGACCGTGGCGATCACAAGGCGTGGCGTCCCGAAGGACGCGGCCAGGGTCCAGACGGTGGAGTTCACGGTGGCGACCGCCCCCGTGACGAGCGCGGCCGACAGGGCTTTCGACAAGCCCGGCACCAACCGCCACGGCCGGTTGGCGCGGACCATACCGGCGAGCACCCTCAGGTAACCGCGCGGCCCACCGACGACGTACCGAAGATCCTCGGTCTCCTTCTCACCGGTCTGGTCCGGATGATCAGGCCCGGGACGATCGACGGAGGGCCCCGGCAGCGGCTGATTTCGTGGAGGCCCGTCGGCCCCGGTCATGTCCGGATCCGCCATGCCGAGCACGGCTTCTTCTACGGCCTGCCGGGCCCTCGTCTGCAGCCGCAGGCCTCCCAGTGAAGGAAGGGAGAGCAGCGCCAGGCCCTGTTCGTGATTCAGGTTCACAGCGAGCCTGCGCCCGTGTGAGTGCAGCGGAAGGTCGGTGAGGGCCACGACGATGTCCCAGTTCTCCGTACTCCCACGGTCCATGATCCGCCGCATCAAAGTGGGCGGGTCTTCCGCCCCGGCGGTGAAGGGCTCGCTGACCACCTCGACGTCGAACCGTCGCCCCTGGCCCGACTTGTCGGCGAGCCGAGAGGAAAGAGTCCGGGCCATGCGCTGAGCGATCTCCGTCGGCGCGTCCGGATCCGCCAAGAGAGCCACGACTGTAACGCCCTGCGACGAGACCTGCATGACTGGACCTCCTCGTCGGCTGCCCCGCCGCATCCCAAGTGCCCACAGACGCCGCAGAGGTAACGTCGACGCCGCGTGACACTCCGGCCCCCACCCGCAGGTGCAGGCGGTCACAGGACCCGCTCCGACCATCGGTCCACGAGCGCGTCGACCACCGCGAAGACCTCCCCGGCATCACCCCGGCACGCACCGCACGCCGCGCCGCCGACCGGCCTGTGAGGCGCAGCGCTGCGTGCTCCTCGGCGTCGGGACGGCTGGCGGGCCACCTGAGCTTCCTCTGGGCCTGCCCGGCAGTCTCGCCGGGGCCGCCCGTCGGGTGCACGACGTCGGCCTCGAACCCGGTGAGCGCATACCGCTCCACGCGGACGGCGTCGTTGATCCGTGACCGCGGGAGCAGGAAGGCGCAACCTGGTCGCGGTAGGCATAGCTGGGCCGTTCTGCGGGCCACTCGAAAGCCTCCTCAACCGTCCCCCCGGAGGAGCGCCTTTCATTGTGGGCGCCTCACGGGCTCAGTTCGTGAGGTCGGCCTTGCCCGAACAGGACCGTGTGACTGGTGGGGAGTTGACCCGCTGGGTCTGCTCCCCTTCGGCTGCTGCGCGGCTGGCGTCTGCGGCGCCGACAGGAAGCCGCTGGCGAGCAACATGGCGAGCCCCCGCCGCCGTGACGGGCTGTGATGCGGGTCGTCGCGCATGGGTCACCCCGGATGTCGCGCCTCGCCAACCCGGCCGCGGTTCCGGACGGGTGTCCGGAACCGCGGCGTTCGCGTCTCAGCCGCTGTTCCCGGTGCTTTCACTCGACTGGCTGATCTCGACGTGGCGGGGCTTTGCGACGTCCGCCTTCGGGACGGTGATGGTGAGCACCCCGTCCGACATCTGCGCGTTGATCTTTTCGGTGTCGACCTCTCCCGGCAGCCGCAGCCGATACTCGAAGGCTCCAGTGCGGCGGGTGCTCCGTCGCAGGACACCTTTGCGTTCCTTCTCCTTGATTTCTCCGGTGACCACCAGTTCCTGGCCGTTCGCTTCGATGTCGATGTCCTTGCTCTTGACACCGGGGAGTTCGATCTCGATGCGGAAACTGTCGTCGGACTCCGTGACGTCCGCCAGGGGTGTCCACGCGACTGCGGGCGCCGCGGCTCCCACCGTGGATTCGATCAGCCCGCTCATCTCGCTGAGCAGTTGGTCGAACTCCGTCAGCGGATTGCGTGCCCAGCCAACCGGCCTGGCCTGCATTGTGGCACCCCGCTGGTGCCGGACAGGTGTAGCCATTCCCAACGCCTCCTTCTTCTTCTTGTGATCTCGTCTCTCTTCGGGGTCATGCGAGCCAGGCGGACTCCTTGTGACGTGTGTGGGGGGAGACGTCCGAGTGGCCTGCGACGGCTGACGTGCCCGTGGTGCCGGGGACGGCC
>NZ_JBHTWG010000034.1:0-79300 GCF_042792555.1 Streptomyces sp. NPDC056628 | reverse complement strand
AGCTCGGCGCGCATGAGCAGCGCCATCACGCCACCGATCACGAAGAACGCGAACGACGTGACGAGGTACAGCGTGCCGATCGTCTTGTGGTCGGTCGTCGCCGGCCATCGCACGGCCCGGACGCCCCTGATGTCTCTGATCCTTTTCACACCCCGCCTGTGTCCGAAGGCGGTCCGCACGGCACACCCGGCGGAGGCGAGGAGAATCACCGGGGAGGGGTGTGACGATCCGGCGGGTGCCGGACACGAACGGAGCATGAGCAACGACGAGGTCTTCGCCGCTGCCTATCGCGAGCACTACTGGGCGGTCAGCCGCTACGTCGCGCGGCGACTGGACGGCCGGACGAGCGAGGTCGAGGAAGTGGTGGCGGAGGTGTTCACCGTCGCCTGGCGGCGCCGGGACGACCTCCCGGCCGCCCCGCTGCCCTGGCTGTACGGCGTGGCACGCAACTGCCTCGCGAACGCGGTACGCGGCTTCGGGCGCCGGCGCCGGCTGGTCGACCGCCTCGGCAACGACGACGCGGCGCACGGACGGCACGTGGAGGCGGGCCCCGACGCCGAACCGCCCGGCGCCTGGGTGCACGACGCGCTGGCCCGGCTGTCCCCCGCCGACCAGGAGGTGCTGCGCCTCGCGGCCTGGGAGGAGCTCGGCGCCGACGAGATCGCCGTGGTCCTCGGCTGCGGCCGGCGCGCCGCGTCGATGCGGCTGCACCGCGCCCGCCGCCGGCTGAAGGCCGAGATCGACCAGCTCCGCCCCGCCCTCACGACCGGTACGACAGCCACGAAGGAGCAGCAGCATGGCTGACGAACTCGACCTCCTGCGCGCCGCCGATCCGGTCCCGGCCGACCACCCCCGCCTCGGCGACGGGCCCCTGGACCGGCGGGCCGAACGCCTCCTCGCGGACCTGCGGCGCGAACCGCCCGGCCGCCGCCGTGTCCGGTGGCCTCGCACGGGCCCCGGCGTCCGCCCCCGGCCGGCCTGGGCACTGCTGGCCGCCGTCGTCACCGCCGTCACCCTCGGCCTGGTCGTCGGCGGCACCGCGACCACCCCAGCCCTGGCCGCCCCCCGTCCGCTGGTCGTGCGCGCCGACGCCACTCCGGTGTCCCTGGCGGAGCTGGCGCGGCGGGCCCGCGCGGACGCGGCCGCCGGAGCGCAGGCCCTGCGCAAGGGCACGCATGTGCAGTCGTGGAGCCTCGCGATGAGCGAGGACAAGGCGCCGATCACGCTCCCCGAGGAGCGGATCGTGCGCTGGAAGGCCGACGGCAGCCACACCGAGCTCGTGGTGGCGACCGACCCGACGCGTCCGGGCCGGCCCGTGCTGCGCGACGACGCCGACGGCCCCCGGCTGGTCGAGGACGGCCACGTCGTCAGCCGCCGCAGCTACCCGCGCAGCTGGAGCGACGCCCCGCCCCAGTCCCCGCCGCCGCGTGACGCGACCCGGCTGCGGGCCTGGCTGCGGGAGGCCGCCTCCGAACCCGACGGGCTCGGCAGCGGCGAACTCCTCGACGCCGTGGAACTGCTGCTCGACCACTGGACCCTGGGCGCCCGGGAGTCCGCGGCGCTGGCCGAGCTGCTCGCCGGCACCGAGGGACTGCGCCCGGCCGGCCAGGTCACCGACCGGCTCGGCCGGGCGGGGCTGGCGTACACGTACGAGGAGCGGGGCCTCGCCCACCTGCTGATCATGGATCCGCGCACCGGCGCGGTCCTCGGCCTGGAGACGACGTTCACCCGGGCCGACCCCGCCTACGGGGTGCGGGCCGGGGACGTCATGGAGTACAGCGCCTGGATGCGCTGAGGGAGCCGGCGAGCGCCGTCACGGGCTGCGCAGACGGCGCTTGTCCTGTTCGTCCCAGGCGGTGGTGTCGCGCGGCGTCGCGTACGGCTCCTCCCCCGGCGGATGCCCGCCCGCGATCGCGCGCTGCCGCACCGCCTCGGCGTCGAACTCCAGGCCGAGGAGGATCGCCAGGTTCCCGATCCACAGCCACACCAGGAAGACGATCACGCCGGCCATGGTGCCGTAGGTCTTGTTGTACGAGGCGAAGTTGGCGACGTACACGGCGAAACCGCCCGAGGCGATCAGCCAGATCACCAGGGCCAGCGCGCTGCCCGGCGTGATCCACCGGAAACCGCGCACCTTGGCGTTGGGGGAGGCCCAGTAGAGCAGGGCGATCATGGTGGTGACCAGGACCGCCAGGACCGGCCACTTGGCGATGGCCCAGACCGTCAGGGCGGTGTCCCCGATACCCAGCGTGTTGCCGACCTCAAGGGCCAGCGACCCGGTGAAGACGACGATCAGCGCGCTGATCACGGCCAGCACCATCAGCGCGACCGTCACCCCGAGCCGTACCGGGAGCACCTTCCAGATCGGCCGGCCCTCCGGCATGTCGTAGACCGCGTTGGCCGTGCGGATGAAGGCCGCGACATAGCTGGACGCCGACCACACGGCCAGCAGGATGCCGACGACGGCCATGATCGAGCCGAGGCCGCCGTTGTCCTGCAGCTGCTCGACGGCGCGGGTGAGGATGTCCCGGGCCGAGCCGGGGGCCATCTTCTCGATGTTCTCCATGACCTTGTCGGTGGCCGACTTGCCGACCAGCCCCAGCAGGGACACCAGCACCAGCAGGGCGGGGAAGAGCGACAGCACGCTGTAGTAGGTCAGCGCCGCCGCGCGGTCGGTCAGCTCGTCGTCCTGGAACTCCCGCAGGGTGCCCTTGAGCGCCTCGAACCACGACCGCTTGGGCAGGTCGGTGGGCGAGTCCGGGGCGCGCCCCTCCACCTGGGGATCCGGACCGAACCGCTCCTGCGTGGTCTCCGCGCCGGTCTCCGGATCCTGTCCCCGCCCGCCCTCGGCCGCCTCCGGCCCCGCACCGGACCGGTCCCCGGGATCGCTGCGCCTGGATTTGAGTAGTCGCCTCATGCCCCCCGGGTATCCGGCCCGGTCCGGATCACGCGCCGCCGGACGGACCGGAATCGGCCGGTCCGTCCGGCGGCCGGAGAACGCGGTGACCGCCGGGTCGCGGACTGTCGGCAGCGGGCCCACGGGACCTCGTCCCGAGCCCGCGGGCGAACGAGGGGGTGGTGCCGGTGCCCATGCTGACCTCCTTCGAGGCCCGCGGCACGACGGGAAGGGCGGCCGCCGAGGCCTCCGCTTCGAGCGTCCTGCGCCCGGCGGGACGGGGCAAGCCCGGTCGCGCGCTCCGCCTGACGGGTGACCGGGGTCCGGGGGCCGTGTCCGGCCGCGGCCCGCCCGCGTTGCGCCGGGCATGAAGTCGACACGACGTATCGCAGCCGCCGTCGGCCTGGCCGCCGGTCTCACCGGTCTCGCCGCACCGCTGGCGGACGCGGCCCCGATGCCCGGACCGGACGCCGGTCTGCCCACCGCGGTGACCACGCTCGACTCCCTCGCGGTGAGCGGTGTCCCCGCGGACCGCCAGGGCCGGATGCCCCGCCCGTCCGAGCAGCTGACCCGCCTCGACCAGCTCAAGGAGCTGAGCCGGGCGAAGCGGCCGCGGGATTTCCGCCCGGTCGACACCCCGGTCACCCGGATGCTGCCCGCGCTGTAGGCCGGACCGCATCCCCGCCGAAGGGCCGCCCCCGCCGGGGCGGCCCTTCGCGCGTGGTCAGCCGGCCGTCGCCAGGAACTGCGTGGCCGCGAGCTCCGCGTACAGCGGGTCGGCCGTGACCAGCTCGCGGTGGGTGCCGACCGCGCGGACCCGGCCCGCGTCCATCACCACGATCCGGTCGGCCATCGTCACCGTCGACAGGCGGTGCGCCACCACGAGGACCGTCGTGGTCCGCGCCACGTCGGCGACGGTGTCCCGCAGCGCGGCCTCGTTCACCGCGTCCAGCTGCGAGGTCGCCTCGTCCAGGAGCAGCAGCCGGGGGCGGCGCAGCAAGGCACGGGCGATGGCCACCCGTTGCCGCTCACCACCCGACAGCTTGGTGCCCCGGTGCCCGACCAGCGTCTCCAGACCGTCGGGCAGCCGCGCCACCAGACCGTCGAGCCGGGTCGTCTTCACCACCCGGGCGAGGTCGGCGTCGTCCGCGTCGGGGTTGCCGAGCAGCAGGTTGGACCGCAGGGAGCCCGACAGGACGGGCGCGTCCTGCTCGACGTAGCCGATCGCCGACCGCAGTCGCGGCAGCTCCCAGTCCGCGAGGTCCCGGCCGTCGAGCGTGATGGTCCCGGACTCCGGGTCGTAGAACCGCTCGATGAGGGAGAACAGCGTCGTCTTCCCCGCGCCGGACGGGCCGACGAACGCGGTCATGCCCTGAGCCGGTACGGCGAACGTCACCCCGTGGTGGACGTAGGGCGACTCCTCGGAGTACCGGAAGCGCACGCCGTCGAAGGCCAGCGCGGCAGGCTGGGCGCCGGGGGCGGGCAACGGGGCGGGGGCGGCGGCCGGTTCGGCGGGCAGGCTCAGCGCCTCCTGGATCCGCGCGAGCGCCGCCGAGCCCGTCTGGTACTGCGTGATCGCGCCGACGACCCCCTGGATCGGCGACATCAGATAGAAGACGTACAGCAGGAACGCCACCAGGGTGCCCACGTCGATCGCGCCGGTCGCCACCCGGGCCCCGCCCACCGCGAGCACCGTGATGAACGCGATCTGCAGGGCGAGCCCGGCCGTGTTGCCCGCCGCGGCCGACCACTTGGCGGCCCGCACGCTCTGCCGCCAGGACTCCTCGGCGGCCTCGTGCAGCGTCCGCTCCTCGCGGTGCTCGGTACCGGACGCCTTGACCGTGCGCAGCGCGCCCAGGGTGCGCTCCAGCGACGCCCCCATCACCCCGACCGCGTCCTGCGCCTGCCGGCTGGCCCGGTTGATGCGCGGCACGATGGCCCCGAGGACCGTCCCGGCGGCGAGGATCACGGCGAGGGTGACCGCGAGCAGCACGGGGTCCACCACCCCCATCAGCGCGAGCGTCGCCACCAGCGTGAGACCGCCCGTGCCCAGACCCACCAAAGAGTCCGTCGTCACCTCGCGCAGCAGGGTCGTGTCCGAGGTGATCCGCGCCATCAGATCGCCCGGCTCGGTACGGTCGACGGCGGTGACGCGCAGCCGCAGCAGATACGACGACAGGGCTCGCCGCGCACCGAGCACCACCGACTCGGCGGTGCGGCGCAGCACGTAGGAACCCAGCGCTCCCACCGCCGCGTTCGCCACGACCAGGGCCGACATGAGCAGCAACGCCCCGGTGATGGCCCGGTCGTGGGACAGGTCGTCGATCAACGCCCGTGCCACCAGCGGCAGGAGCAGTCCGGTGGCGCCGGTGAGCAGGGAGAGCAGGGCGCCCGTGAGCAGGGCCCAGCGGTGCGGGCGGACGTACCCCAGCAGCAGGCGCCAGGTGGGCGGCGCGCTCTCGGTCTCGGCGATGCTCACGAGGCTCCTCGGCGGTCGGACGGAGCACTCAGGCTACGTCCGCCCGCCCGGCCCCCCGACCGGCAAGGGAGTAACATACCCCCACCGGTATGAGGAGGAGTGAGCGTGGAGCTTCAGTTCGAGGGCGATGACCTCAAGTCGGTGCTGAACCGCCTGCGCCGGGCGCAGGGGCAGATCGCCGGCGTGATCAAGATGATCGAGGAGGGCCGCGACTGCGAGGACGTGGTCACCCAGCTCGCCGCCGCCTCCCGCGCCCTCGACCGGGCCGGTTTCGCGATCATCGCCACGGGCCTCCAGCAGTGTCTGACCGACGTCGAGAAGGGCCGCGCGGACGGCGAGACGACGGAGCAGATGAAGGCCCGGCTGGAGAAGCTGTTCCTCTCGCTCGCGTAGGGCGTGTTTCGAGAGTGCGGGCCGGCGCGTGACGCCCCCCTGACCGGGACGGTGGGCCGGCCCGACCCGGTCGCCCATCTGATGGCCGCGGTTGCCGAGCCCCGGTGTGTCGAGGGTGTCGACGAGGCGCACGGCGGTACTCCTCTCCTTCCGAACCTGTGCTGCTTACCTCCGAGGGTGCGCGACGACGGCGGTGGAGGTACCCCTGGGGGTATCTTAAGCAGTCGAAACGCGAGGGAACGGACCCCCCTCTGTGCTGTTACCGATCAGTCACGCCTAGGGTCGGCACAGGACGAACAGCCGCAGAGGAAGGGTGAAGCACATGGCGCAGGAAGTACGCGGCGTGATCGCGGCGGGCAAGGACGAGCCGGTGCGGGTGGAGACGATCGTCGTGCCCGACCCCGGGCCGGGCGAGGCCGTCGTCCAGATCCAGGCCTGCGGTGTCTGTCATACCGACCTCCATTACAAGCAGGGCGGCATCAGCGACGACTACCCCTTCCTGCTCGGCCACGAGGCCGCCGGGATCGTCGAGTCGGTCGGCGACGGCGTCACCGACGTCGCGCCCGGCGACTTCGTGATCCTCAACTGGCGCGCGGTGTGCGGCCAGTGCCGGGCCTGTCTGCGCGGACGCCCCTGGTACTGCTTCGACACGCGCAACGCGCGGCAGAAGATGACCCTCGCCGCCACCGGCCAGGAGCTCTCCCCGGCCCTGGGCATCGGCGCCTTCGCGGAGAAGACCCTGGTGGCGTCCGGGCAGTGCACCAAGGTGGACCCGGCGGTCAGCCCGCAGGTCGCCGGGCTGCTGGGCTGCGGCGTGATGGCGGGCATCGGCGCCGCCATCAACACCGGGAACGTCGGCCTGGGCGACAGCGTCGCCGTCATCGGATGCGGCGGCGTCGGGGACGCCGCGATCGCCGGGTCCCGGCTCGCCGGGGCCGCGAAGATCATCGCCGTCGACATCGACGACCGCAAGCTGGCCAAGGCCCGCGAGATGGGCGCCACCCACACGGTCAACTCCCGTGAGACCGACCCGGTCGAGGCGATCCGCGAACTCACCGGCGGCTTCGGCGCCGACGTCGTCATCGAGGCCGTCGGCCGCCCCGAGACCTACCAGCAGGCCTTCTACGCCCGCGACCTCGCCGGCACGGTCGTCCTGGTCGGCGTCCCGACCCCCGAGATGAAGCTCGAACTGCCGCTGCTGGACGTCTTCGGCCGCGGCGGCGCGCTCAAGTCGTCCTGGTACGGCGACTGTCTGCCCTCCCGCGACTTCCCGGCGCTGATCGACCTGCACCTCCAGGGCCGCCTGGACCTCGGCGCCTTCGTCACCGAGACGATCGGGCTCACCGACGTGGAGAAGGCGTTCGAGCGGATGCACCACGGCGACGTGCTGCGCTCGGTGGTGGTCTTCTGATGACCGCCCGCATCGAACGCCTCGTCACCTCGGGCCAGTTCACCCTCGACGGCGGCACCTGGGACGTCGACAACAACGTCTGGCTCGTCGGCGACGACCACGAGGTGCTCGTCATCGACGCCGCGCACGACGCCGACGCCATCGCCGAGGCCGTCGGCGGCCGGCGCCTCGCCGGGATCGTGTGCACCCACGCCCACAACGACCACATCGACGCCGCGCCCGCCCTGGCCGACCGCACCGGCGCGACGATCTGGCTGCACCCCGACGACACACCCCTGTGGAAGCTGACCCACCCGGACCGCGACCCGGACGCCCACCTCCAGGACGGCCAGGTCATCGAGGAGGCCGGCGCCGACCTCACGGTCCTGCACACCCCGGGCCACGCACCGGGCGCCGTCTGCCTGTACGACCCCGGGCTCGGCGTCGTCTTCACCGGCGACACCCTCTTCCAGGGCGGCCCCGGCGCCACCGGCCGGTCCTACTCCCACTTCCCGACGATCATCGACTCGATCCGCGACCGCCTGCTCGCCCTCCCGCCCGAGACGAAGGTCCTCACCGGCCACGGCGACCCGACCACCATCGGCGCCGAGGCACCGCACCTGCAGGAGTGGATCGACCGGGGCCACTGACCCCCCGACCGGGTGAGCCCCAGGAAAGGCCCGCAGAAACACGACAGAAGATGTCCGGCTTCCCCGGCACCCTCGGAACCCACAGCACTTCAGGGGCCATGGGAGGCCGGACATGTCACACCCGCTCGAGGGCAAGGTCGCACTGGTCGCCGGGGCGACCCGGGGAGCCGGACGCGGCATCGCCGTGGAACTCGGCGCCGCCGGAGCCACCGTCTACGTGACCGGACGCAGCACCCGCGCCCGGCGCTCCGAGTACGACCGCCCCGAGACGATCGAGGACACCGCCGACCTGGTCACCCGGGCCGGCGGCCACGGCATCGCCGTACCCACCGATCACCTCGACCCGGCGCAGGTCCGCGCCCTGGTGGACCGCGTCGGCCATGAGCAGGGGCGGCTCGACGTCCTCGTGAACGACATCTGGGGTGGCGAGAAGCTCTTCGCCTGGGACAGCCCCGTCTGGGAGCACGACCTCGACGACGGCCTGCGGCTGCTCCGTCTCGCCGTCGACACCCACGCCGTCACCAGCCACCACGCGCTGCCGCTGCTCCTGCGCCGGCCCGGCGGACTGGTCGTCGAGATGACCGACGGCACCGCCGACTACAACCGCGACCACTACCGCACCTCCTTCTTCTACGACCTCGCCAAGACGGCCGTACTGCGCATGGCCTTCTCCCTCGGCCACGAACTCCGCACACGCGGCGCCACCGCCGTCGCCCTCACCCCCGGCTGGCTGCGCTCGGAGATGATGCTGGACACGTTCGGGGTGCGCGAGGACAACTGGCGCGACGCCCTCGACCGCGTGCCGCACTTCGCCATCTCCGAGACCCCGCGCTACGTCGGCCGGGCCGTCGCCGCCCTCGCCGCAGATCCGGACGTGGCCCGCTTCAACGGGCGGTCCCTGTCCAGCGGGCAGCTCGCCCGCGTCTACGGCTTCACCGACCTCGACGGCAGCCGCCCCGATGCATGGCGCTATCTGCCCGAGGTACAGGACGCCGGGAAACCGGCGGACACCACGGGCTACCGCTGAGGCGGCACCGGGTCGGGCGCGGCGAGCGGCCGGCGCGCGACGTGCCCCGGCGGCAGTCCCAGATCGTCGCGGGCGGCCGCGCAGCAGCCCTCGCGGCCCGCCCGCTGCCGCCCCGGCAGCGCGCGCCGGCGCTCCGGGTCCACCCGGCCCTCCCGCACGAACCGCTCCACCTCCCTCGCCGTCACCACCCCGGACGACGACCACGGAGGAGCCGGGCGCGCCGATCACGACGCCCAGGAGCGCGGGGAGTCGCCGAAGGAACGCGGACATGTGCGTACGCCATCTGCCGCGTTGATCGTTCCGGCAGTACCGTGTGCGTCCATGACGGACACCACGCGCTTCGCCGACCACGCGGTCCTGGTCACCGGTGCCGCCCGCGGCATCGGGGCCGCGGTCGCGCGCCGCCTCGCCGAGGAGGGCGCCCGCGTCCTGCTGACCGACCGCGACGGACCCGAGGTGGAGGAGACCGCGGCCCGGCTGCGCGGCCTCGGTCACATCGCCCGGTCGCTGGCCTGCGACGTCGCCGACCGCTCCGCCGTCGAGGCGGCCGTCGCCGAGGCCGTGGACGCCTTCGGCGCGCTCGACGTCCTCGTGAACTGCGCCGCCTCCTGCAGCCCGGACACCCCGCTGTTCGAGGACGACCCGGACGTGGCCTGGGAGCGCGACCTCGACATCACTCTCACCGGCACCTACCGCTGCTGCCGGGCCGCCCTGCCGCACCTGGCCGCCTCCGGCCGGGGCGCCATCGTGAGCATCGGCTCGGTCAACGGCCTCCAGGATTTCGGCAACCACGCCTACAGCGCCGCGAAGGCGGGGCTGGGCTCGCTCACCCGCACCCTCGCCGGCCACGCCGCCGCCCGGGGGGTCCGCGTCAACCTGGTGACGCCCGGCACGGTGCGCACGTCGGCCTGGGAGGGACGGGAGGCCGACCTGGAGGCGGTCCGCCCGCTGTATCCGCTGGGCCGCGTCGGGGAGCCCGAGGACATCGCAGCCGCCGTCGCCTTCCTGGCGTCGCGCGACGCGGTCTGGATCACCGGCACCACCCTCGTCGTGGACGGCGGCCTCACCGCGGTGAACAGCGGTTTCCGGGCGGCGGTGGGACGCTGGGACGACGCCTGAGACCGTCCGGGCACCGACCGTAACCTCACCGTTCGGTCACGACCCGGTCCGCGCCACAACCGAACCCGCCCCCGGTGTGTCTATGCAGCAGAAGTCCACGAACACACACGTCAGGGAAGGGCCCGGCCATGGGGGACACACGCAGACGGCGCGCCGTCGCACTCGGCATCACCGGCGGACTGGTCGCACCGCTCTCGCTCACGCTCGGCGCCGCTCCGGCGCAGGCCGCGACGGGCTGCACCACGCAGACCGGCCCTTATCAGAAGCAGGTCGAGAAGTTCCTCGGCCGGCCGGTCGACGGGAAGCAGTCCACCGCCGACTGCACGGCCATCAAGGCCTTCCAGACCAAGCACGGCATCAGCCCCAACGCCGGCTATGCCGGTCCCGTCACCTGGGGCGTGATGGACCTGATGAACAAGCAGAAGGCCGTCGGGACGAACCCGAACAAAGACGGCAAGTGCCCCGTCAACAAGGGCCGTATCGCCTGCGTGAACCTCACGCTCCAGCTCAGCTGGGTCCAGGACGGCAAGAAGCTCGTGTACGGCCCGGTCCCGGTGCGCACCGGCCGTGACGGCTACGAGACGCGCACCGGTCTGAAGAAGATCTACTGGCGGCACATCGACCACGTGTCGAGCCTCTACAACGTGCCGATGCCGTACTCCCAGTTCTTCGACGGCGGCCAGGCCTTCCACTCGGTCGGCGTCAGCATGTGGAATCCGCCGGGCTCGCACGGCTGCGTCAACATGACGAAGACCGACGCGAAGAAGTACTGGTCGCTGCTGAAGAACGGCGACGACGTCTACGTGTACGGCCGCAAGCCGGGCACCTGAGTCAGGACAGGCACCCGGCCCGCGGGCCGGTGACGCCCGGGGCGTCACGCCTCGGGCGCGTCCCCGAAGTCCGGGATGTCCAGCCGGACCCCGCCGCGGCGCGCCGACTCGTGCGCAATGATGCCCGGCAGGGTGTAGCGGGCGGCCACCCACGCGTTCACCGACGGCAGGCCGCGCGAGTTCACCGCGGTCACGAAGTCGTCGACGAGGAAGTGGTGGCTGCCCTCGTGCCCGTTGTGCAGGTGGTCGAACTCCCGCGGCAGCCGGGACCGGTCGTGCACCGGCGCCGACCCCGAGGTGAAGGCGGCCCGCAGCTCCGGAGCGATGTGCTGGAGCGAGGGGTCGTCGGGGGACAGGGTCTGCTTGGGCTCGAGGAGCTCGCTGATGTCCTTGACGCCCTTCTTGTCCTGCCACAGGGCGACGGTGGCCAGCTGCTCCATGCTCGCCTCGGTCCCGAAGAACCGGAAGCGTGACTCCCTGATGTGCGACGGGTAGCCGACCCGCCGGAACTCGTTGGTGCGGAACGAACCGCCGCCCGCGACCTCGAACAGCGCGGTGGCGTTGGAGAAGTCGTTGTCGAACTGGCTGACCGACCGGTCGAAGACGCCGTCGCCCCGGTCGTCCAGCACCCCGATCGCCGACACGCTCACCGCGTGCGTCCGCCACGCGCCCAGCACACCGCCCACCGAGTGCGTCGGGTACAGCAGCGGGGGATAGGAGGCGGTCGCCTTCCAGTTCTCGCCGCCGCTGTACTGGTAGGCCTCGTAGAACCCGAGGTCCATGTCGTGGACGTAGTCGCCCTCGGCGTAGAACAGCCGCCCGAAGGCGCCCTCGGCGATCCGGTTGCGGGCGTGCACGGTCGCCGGGTTGTACTCGCTGGTCTCGCCCATCATGTACGTCAGCCCGGTCGCCTTGACCGCGTCGACGATCGCCGCGATCTCCTCCGTGGTGATCGCCATGGGGACGGCGGAGTAGACGTGCTTGCCGGCGTTCAGGCCCTGGAGGACCAGCGGGCCGTGGGTCCAGCGCTGGGTGAAGATCGCGACGGCGTCCACCGCCTTCGACTCCAGCATCGCCTCGTACGACGGGAAGGTGCCGGCCAGTCCCTGCGCGCCGGCGAGCCGCTCGGCCCGCTCGGGCAGCAGATCGGTGACGTACACGTCGCTGACACCGGGGTGGGCCTGGAACAGCGTGGCGAACTGGCCGGAGAACTGGCCGGCGCCGACGATGCCGAGGGAGAACGTCATGGAGTGGGTGCCTTTCACTGGCCGAGGATGAGGTTGATCTGGTCGTTGGTCCTGGTCAGGCCGCTCACCGGGGCGTCGTTGGCGTAGACGTCCTGCATGGCGGGACGGATCAGGGCGTACACGTCCGCCGCGTAGTCGGTGATCGGGAAGGAGAAGGTCGCGGAGTCCTTCTTGTCGGTGACCGGTTCGGTGAAGGCGGACACGTCGATGCCCTTCCCGCGGTACGCGGCCACCGCGGCGGCCGTGCCGTCGGGGGTGGCGGGGAAGACGATGCCGTAGCGGCCGACGGTCCTCTGGCACTCGTTCGAGGCCAGGTACCGCACCCACTTCTTGGCGCCCTCCTTGTTGCGGGCGTTGCGGGTGATCGAGTCGGCGAGGCCGTTCATCATGGTGGCGCGCTTGCCGGTCGGGCCGACCGGCGTGGGCGCGGTGCCGACGTCGAGGCCCTCGGCGCCGTAGTAGCTGGAGATCATCCAGGCGCCGTCGAACGCGGTCGCCGCCTTGCCGGAGGCCACCTGGGCGGTGGCCGGGTTGGCGCCGTCGGTGTAGTCGGTGAAGGGCGCGAGATAGCCCTTCCTCGCGAGGCCGAAGTACCAGTCGATCACCGACTGGAACGTCTGGTCGCCGTATCGGTACTCGGTGCCCCAGCGGGCCTTGTCGGTGTAGCGCCAGCCCGCGGAGGCGGCGAACGGGCTCCAGGTGGTCTGCCCGTCGGCGTCACCGGCGCCGCCGGTGGCCATGCCGTACACCGTGACGTGGCGCTTGTCGAAGCCCTTCTCGTCGCCGCGCACGCCGTTGCGGTCGACGGTCAGGTGCGCGATGGCCTTCTCGAAGGTGCCGCCGTCCTCGGGGTTCCAGTCCAGGCTGTTGAGCTCGTCCGTGCCGAGCCCGGCCTCCTCGACCATCTTCCGGTTGTAGAAGAGGGCGACGGTGTCCCAGTCCTTGGGCGCGCCGTAGCGGCGGCCGTCCTGACCGCGCCAGTTGGCGGCGAGGCCCGGCTGGTAGGCGGAGTCGTCCAGGCCCAGGTCGTCCAGCGGTTCGAGGACCTTCAGATCGGCGAACTGGCCGAACTTCTGGATGTGGTCGGTGAAGACGTCCGGTTCGGTGCCGGCGATGAAGCTCGCGGTGAGCTTGGTCCAGTAGTCGGCCCAGCCCATCTGGGTGATCTTCACCTTCAGGCCCGGGTTCCGCTTCTCGAAGTCCTTCGCGCACGCCTGGTAGGCGGGCAGCTGGTTGGCGTCCCAGAGCCAGTACGTCACCGTGTTCCCGCCCGCCCCGGCCGAGCCGCCCTGGCCGCAGCCGGTGGCCAGGGACAGGACGAGCGCCCCGGTCAGCGCCGCGGCCGTCCGCATGTGAACTCGCATCCCTGTCCCCTTACTTGATGCCGGTGAAGCTGATGGAACCGACGATGCGGCGTGCGAAGCAGCCGAACAGCACGAGCATCGGAAGGGCGGCGATCAGCGTGGCCGCCATCAGGCCGGACCAGTCGTAGCCGGTCTGCGGGGTCTGGGCCCGGAAGATGGCCAGCGCCACGGTGAGCACGCGTGAACTGTCGCTGTAGGACACCATCAGCGGCCAGAAGTAGTCGTTCCAGGCGGTGATGTACGTCAGCAGGCCCAGGGTGAGCAGGGGCGTGGACGCCATCGGCAGCATCAGCCGGAAGAAGATGCGCACCTTGCCCGCGCCGTCCAGCAGGGCGGCCTCCTCCACCTCCCGGGGCACGTTCAGGAAGAACTGCCGCAGGAAGAACACCGCGAACGGCGTCATGAACATCGTCGGCAGGGCCACGCCCAGCAGGCTGTCCACCAGCCCGAGTTGCTTGATGAGGACGAAGTTGGGCAGCAGCGTGAAGATCGCCGGCACCATCAGCCCGGCCAGGAACAGCCCGAACACCGCCTCCCGGCCGCGCCAGCGCAGCCGGGCGAAGGCGTAGGCGGCCATGGCGGAGAAGAAGATCTGGCAGACGGTGATCAGCGTCGAGACGACCACCGAGTTGACCAGATAGCGCCAGAACCGCAGTCCGCCGCCCGAGCCGCCCTGGGCGATCGCCTCCTCGGCCGACTGCAGTCCGAGGGCCCGCTCGAAGCCGCCCGTGGTCGCGCCGGCCGGGAGGACGTCGCCGGGATGGGCGGCGAGCGCGTCGTTCGAGGACAGCGCGGTGCGCAGGATCCAGTAGAACGGCAGCAGGGTGATGAGCACGATCGCGGTCATCACCGCCCAGGCGAGGGCCCGTCCGGGAGTGATCCGGCGCCGTACGCGCCGCAGGGTCGTGGTGTCTGCCACGGCAGCCATGTCGGTGTCTCCCTTCCCTCAGCCGAGGTCGCTCTGTCCGGCCCGGGTGAGCCGGTACTGGAGGACCGTGATGGCGCTCAGCACGACCAGCAGGGCCACCGACATCGCCGAGGCGTACCCGAACTGGAAGCGGCCGAAGGCGGCGCCGTAGATGTAGTACTGCAGGACGTTGGTGGCGTTGGCGGGTCCGCCCGCGGTCGTCACCGCGACGGTGTCGAACACCTGGAAGGAACCGATCACCGTCATGATCAGGACGACCGCGAGGACCGGGCGCAGCAGCGGCATCGTGATCCTCCAGAACATCCGCCACTCGCTCGCGCCGTCCACCTTCGCGGCTTCGTACATGTCGTTCGGGATGGCCATGAGGCCGGCGAACAGCAGCAGCGCGGTGTAGCCGACGTGCCGCCACACGTTGACGAGGGCGATGGTGGGGACGGCCCAGGTCTCGTCGGCGAGGAACGGGATGCGGTCGAACCCGAGGCCCGCGATGACCTCGTTGCCGATGCCGAGCTGGGTGTCGAGGATCCAGAGCCAGACGATGCCCGCGACGACGTTGGACATCAGGTACGGCGTGAGCACGATCCCGCGCAGCACCGACGACTGGGTCAACCGCTGCAGCAGGACGGCGATGACGAGCGCCGAGACCGTCTGCACGCCGATGTTGACGACCACGTACTCGACGGTCACCCCCATCGAGTCCCAGAAGATCGGGTCGTGGACCATCCGCACGTAGTTGTCCAGGCCCACCCACTCCGCCGGGGTGAGCAGGTTGAAGCGGGTGAAGCTCAGGTAGACGCCCCGCAGCGTGGGCCAGAGCAGGAAGACCACGAACCCCAGCAGTGCCGGGGCGATGAAGACGGCGGCGAGCCGCCCGTCCCCCCGCTCCTCGCGGGCCGCCGCCCGCCGTGCCGTTCTCCGGTCCGTCCCGGCCCCCGTCGCGTCGCCCAGGGGCAGACGCGACGGGGGACTGCTGGAGGCGATGGTCATCGGGAGACTCCCTCGTCTGCGGCTCGTCCTCGGGCACTTACTTTTGTGGCGGAAGAATCAGGTCGTCAAGGGGTCGGTCAACATCTTCTTTTCGTCAAAGCGATGGCCATAGACTGACCTCGTTGGTTTCGTGGAGAAAAAAATTATGGATGTGGGAGTCTGACGACCATGACCGCAGCAGTCGACAGCTGGCGTCCGCTCAGCCCCGGTGAACGGGCGGTGGCGATCGAGGTGCTCCTCGCCGGGCCCCTGTCCCGCACCGAGCTGGCCCGCCGGCTCGACCTGTCCGCGGGCAGCGTCACCCGGCTGACCAAGCCGCTGATCGAGACGGGCCTGCTCGTCGAGGTGCCCGAGGCCGGCGAGGTGCTGGAGACCCGCCAGGGCCGCCCCTCCCAGCCGCTGGACGTCGTCGCCGAGTCCCGCTCCTTCCTCGGGTTCAAGATCACCGAGGACATGGTCTACGGCGTCGTCACCACGCTGCGCAGCGACATCGTCGCCCGCCACGACCGCCCCCTCACCACCCACGACCCCGCCGAGGTCGTCGACCTGCTGGGGGAGATGACCGAGGAACTCGCCGCCCGTCACCCCCGGCTCGCCGGGGTCGGCATCGGCGTGGGCGGCCTCGTCGAGAACCGCTCCGTCGTCGGCGAGTCCCCGTTCCTGGGCTGGCGCGATGTGCCGCTCGCCCAACTCGTCGCGCGGCGCACCGGGTTGCCGGTCGTCGTGGAGAACGACGTCGCCGCCCTGGTCGAGGCCGAGACCTGGTTCGGTGCGGGGCGCGGCCTCGACCGGTTCGTGGTCCTGACCATCGGCGCCGGGATCGGCTACGGGCTGGTGCTCGGCGGCCGGCGCGTCCCGTACGCCGAGGAGGACCGGGGATTCGGCCGGCACTGGATCCTCGACCCGCACGGCCCGCTCACCCCCGACGGGGCGCGCGGCAGCGCGGTCTCCCTGCTGACCATCCCGAACATCCGCTACCAGGTGCAGGCGGCCACGGGCCGGGACCACACCTGGGAGGAGATCCTGGACGCGGCCGCCGCGGGTGAGCCGATGGCCGCCCGGGTGATCGAGGAGGCGGCCCGGGCCCTCGGCACCCTGAACGCGCAGATCGCCAACTTCGTGCTGCCGCAGAAGATCCTGCTCGCCGGTGAGGGCGTGGGCCTGATGGAGGTGGCGGGGGACACTGTGACGAGGACCATGCGGGCCCAGCGGCACCCGCTGGCGGCGCCGATCGCCCTGGAGACCAAGGTGTCCGACTTCCACGACTGGGCCCGAGGCGCGGCCGTTCTCGCCATCCAGGTACTGGTGTTGGGGACCGCCGACCGCTGAGCCCCGTACAGGGGGCGGGTGGTGACGTGATCAGCGTTACGGTCCGATATGTCCGCCTTGGGGGCGCTTACTCACAGCGCCTTCACCTGCGGGATCGTATGCTTCACAACATGTCCACCACTGTTGAATTCGCCTCCGACAGATCGGCTGACGAGGTCAACGAGGAGATCCGGGCGCTGTGGCGCCGGGCGGGCGGGACACTGAGCGTCGAGCAGCGCGAGGAGTACCAGCGCCTCGTCATGGAGTGGGCCGCAGTGGCCCCCCAGCCGGCCAGGGCGGCCTGACCGCCCGGCCCCGGCGGGTCCCCCGCATCTCCTCGCGACCCGCCCCGCCCCCCGTGGCGGCCCCGCCGTCTCCTCGTCAGCCCCAGGTCGCCGAGTAGTAGCGCCGGTAGTCCCGGCGGTCCTGCTCGGCCCGGATGAACCGGGTCGCCACCAGGGCGACGATGCTCCCCGCGACGACCAGCAGACCCGGACCGACGTTGTTCGGGTCCGCCAGCCGCGCCAGCAGCGTCACGGCCTGCTCACCGCTCACCGGCACCGACGACCCCGGCGACGCGTCACCCGGCGCGGCGGCGCCCTGCGACGGTGACGGCGCGGGCGCCGCGCCCTTCTTCCCGCCCTGGTCCGACACCAGCAACTGCACGTCCAGCGCGGCCAGCGCCTTCGTCACCGGCTGGAAGTACGTCGTCCCGCCGGCCTGGCAGTCACCGCTGCCGCCCGACGTCACACCGAGCGCCACCCCCTCGGAGAACATCGGCCCGCCACTGTCCCCGGGCTCCGCACACACGTTCGTCTCGATGAGCCCGGTCACCGTTCCCTCCGGGTAGTTGACGGTGGCGTTGAGCGCCGTCACCTCGCCCTCGCGGAGCCCGCTCGTGCTGCCGCTGCGGAAGACACGCTGCCCGACGGCCGGATCGGCGGCGCCCGTGATGCGCACGCCCTTGCCCCCGCCGATCGACACGACGTCCGGGGTGGCGCCGGGGTCGCCGGCCGAGTACTGGATCAACGAGTAGTCGGCGCCGGGGAAGTTCTGCCGCTCGGTCCGCCCGATCTGGTCGGTGCCCGAACTGTCGGCGAACCACACCGAGCCGTCCGGCCCGCAGTGCCCGGCGGTCAGGATGAAGAAGCGCCGCCCGTCCGTGACGTTGAACCCGGCCGAGCAGCGCCCGGCCGTCGACAGCAGCGGCTGCGCGCCGTTGATCCGGGTCGTGAAGGTGCCCTCGGTGCGTTCCATGCGGACGAAGCCGCCGATGTCCTCGGCGACGTCCGTCATCCGCGACCAGTCGCCGGCGGAGACGGTGCTGTCGCCGCGTACGACGACCTGGTTGGTGCGGTAGTCCACCACCCAGGCGGTGCCGGCCACGCGGGGCGCCGAACGCAGCGTCTCGGTCGCCGACCTCAGCTCGTCCATGCCGTGCTCGACCATCTTGGGCTTCATGCCCGCCCCGCTGACCGCGGCGGCCGCCTCCTCGTCGGTGACCGCGACGACCGGCTTGCCGTCGGCGCCGATCCAGCTGCCCGCCGTACGGGACGCGCCCAGACGGGCGACCAGCTCACCGCCGGGCCCCGGAGTGGCGGACTCCGCGAAGGTCCGCGGGACGGCGGAGGGGCCGGGGGGCTCGCTCGCCACGGCGCGTGTGACCATCGTCCCCCCGAGGAGGAGTCCGCCGACGGCCGCCAGCCGTGTCACCCGCCGGACGAGACGTCGTCGTGCGTGCCTCATGCATGGCTCCCGAACCAGGTACAGCGCGGCGACAACGCCGCGGGGCCCTCCCGGAGTTGAGCACCCGCCGCTTCATACGCACCCGGACGCCGCCGCGTTCACCGCGCCGGTGATCTCGTCGCGAAGACCGCTGCCTACGCTGCGGCCATGGACGACACGTCGCTCGACCGGCTCGCAGCGGGCAAGTACCTGCTCATCACCAGCTGTCGAAGGAACGGCACCGGGGTGCCCACGCCGGTCCGGGTGGTCCGGGACGGCGACGCCCTCGGCGTGTGGACGGCCGCCGACTCCTGGAAGGTCAGGCGCATCCGGGCCCGTGCCGACGTCCTGGTCGGCCCGTGCGACCCCCGGGGGCGGCCGACCGGCGACCAGGTCCCGGCGACCGCCGAGATCTGCGACGAGGCGACCAGCGCCCGCTATCGCCGGCTCAACGCCCGCAAGTACGGGATCACCGGCCGCCTCACGCTGCTCGGCAGCCGGCTCCGCGGAGGTGTGCAGGGCACCGTCGGTGTGCGGACCACGCCGGGTCCGGCGCCGGAGTCCGGTCAGGTCCAGGCGCGGTAGGGCTCATCGACCAGCTGGAACACCGGCTCGCCGCGCACCGGGTCCTTCGCGGTGGACAGCCGGACCCGGTCCCCGCTGTGGACGCCGATGGGCGGACCCATGACCCGGCCGCGCACGACGAACCCCTCGGCCATCTCGATGAGGGAGACATTGCGCGCGGCGGGGGTGTTGCGGTGCACCACGGTGGAGTGGCGGACCGTGCCCACGCCCTCGCTGCGCTCGGTGCGCAACTCACTGCCCTGACACACCGGGCACAGCAGCCGGTGGTACGTCGCGGTGCCGCACCAGGTGCAGCGCTGGTAGCGGAGGGCGTCCCCGTCCGTCTGTGTCGCGTCGAGCACGCCGGTCCCGGAGCCGGTGATCCGGCCGGCCACGCTGCCTGAGTGGTGGTACACGCTGCTCAACTCCCTGCGCTCGACCGGAATCCCGCGTGCGCGGAGACCCGAGCACGCCCGTGCGCCGTTCGCGGTGCGACCGTGCACGACCTCAGCGTATGGCACTGAGTGCCACGCGTAAAGGCACTGCGTTCCCTGGATTTCGGGAAGTCGCGGGGACCGTGCGGAGGGTGCCGTCAGCCGCGTCCGAGCGCGGTCTCGAGCTCCTGGACGACCCGCCACAGGGGTGCGTCGCGGCGGGACACGACCACGACGACGTCGCCGTCGGCCTCCGCGGCGGCCCGCGACGGCGCCGGGGCGTCCGTGTACGTCGACAGCACGTACCCCAGGGCCCGGTCCACCTCGGCGCCCGCGTCGCCCTGCCCGTCCGACCGCAGCCACGAGCGGAGCGCGTTGTTGTGCGCGGCGACCACGGCGGCGGCGATCACGTCCGCCCGCAGCGTCCCCTCGCGCCGGCCGGCGAACCGCGCCCGCAGATACTCGGCCAGCGCCCGCTCGTACCTCCACACCACCGACAACTCGTAGGCCCGCAGCCCCGGCACCCGCTTGGTGAGCCGGTAGCGCTGCACGGAGAAGGTGGGGTTCTCCGCGTACATGCCCAGTACCAGGCGGGCCGCGTCGCACACCCGGCGCACCGGCTCATGGGAGTCGTCGCTCGCGGCGAGGAAGGCCTCCATGTCGGCCAGGCACCGCTCGTGGTCCGGGAAGACCACGTCCTCCTTGGACGGGAAGTACCGGAAGAACGACCGCCGCCCGACGCCGGCCAGCGCCACGATGTCGTCGACCGTCGTCTGCTCGTACCCCCGCTCCAGGAACAGCCGGAAGGCCGCCGCGACCAGGGCGTCCCGCATCGGGGGCTTCTCGCCGCGGCCGGGCGCGGCGCTCGTGGAGCTCATGGACGCGAACGTAGCACCCGTACCCGGCTGACATGGCACTCAGTGCACGGGGCGGAGGGAACTGAGTGCTCTCCCGGCGCTTCCGCACGGCCGTCCGGGGGACCCGCGCGGGCGATCGATGAGTTTCGCGCCGGCCGGCGGTCGACACTCGTGACAGCGGACCACTCCGGGAGGTACCCCATGGCAGGCGACGGCTTCACCACGTGTCTCTGGTTCGACGGCCAGGCCGAGGAGGCGGCCCGTTTCTACACGTCCGTCTTCGAGGACTCCAGCGTCGGCCGCGTCACGCCCTACCCGGAGGGGGCGGTGCAGCCCGCAGGGAGCGTGATGACGGTCGAGTTCACGATCGACGGCCAGAAGTTCGTCGCGCTCAACGGCGGACCGCAGTTCACGTTCACCGAGGCGACCTCCTTCATGATCTCCTGCGAGACCCAGGAGGAGATCGACCACTACTGGGACCGGCTCACCGAGGACGGCGGCCAACCGGGTCCGTGCGGCTGGCTCAAGGACCGGTTCGGAGTGTCCTGGCAGGTCACCCCGGCGCGGCTGCAGGACATGGTCGCCGACCCGGACCCCGAGAAGGCCGCCCGGGTCACCAAGGCGTTCATGGCGATGGGCAAGTTCGACATCGCCGCCCTGGAGCGGGCCTACGCCGGCGAGTGACCCCGGCTCACAGGTCGGCGCGCAGGGTCCGGGTGATCTCCCGGGCGATCCGCAGGATGCCGGGGGAGCGGACGGGGCACGGTCCCGGCTTCGTGGTCGTGGGCGCCAGACAGAAGTGCAGAGGGTCGTCGGCACGGTGCAGGGCCGTACGGCCCCGGCCCGGCTCCGTGCAGTACGGCGGGTGGGCCCGCTCGAAGCGCGCGCACGGCAGATACCGGACCCACGTGTACGGCGCCCCGGCGGCGCTCACCGCCGCACCCGCGTCGGACACCAGGTCGCCGGAGGCGGCCGCCCGCCGCTCGTAGAGGTCGTTGACGCGCCGGACCCGGTCGGGGGTGACCGGGTCCGGCCCCTGGAGGACCCAGACGATCCGGGCGCCGCCGTACGCGGCGGTGATCTGCTCGCCGAGCCGCTCCACGTCGGCCGCGTAGCGCGCGAAGTACTTCCGCGGGGACGCCTCGTGCGTGATCCCGGCCATGCACGGCGTGTAGCCCCAGGCGTTGCCCCAGAACTGGAGGACCACGAAGTCCGGCCGCAGCCGCCGCACCAGCGCCGCCGCCTCGTCCGCCGCCGGCACCAGGGACCGGGCGCCCGTGCCCTCCAGGTAGTCGCACGGCGTCGTCCCCGAGTACGGGGCGCTGGAGTAGACGGCCCCCAGCTCGCGGCGCAGTTCCCGCCCGAGGACCCGTTGCGCCTCCATGGCCAGGGAGTCGCCCAGGTACAGCACCCCGGGCGGCTTCGCGGGCGACGGGGGCCGGGGCTTCGCGCGGGGCGGGACGCGGGGCGAGGACGGCGCCGGCCGGCGGGTGGTGGCGGACGCGGCCGGCACCTCGGACGGCGCGCTCGCGGGCCGCGACGCCGGATCACCGCAGGCCCCGAGCAGCGCGACACCCAGCACGACCCCCACGCACCACAGTCTGCGCATACGGCGGCTCCCGCCCCGGACCCCGGAATGGGCCCCCAGGCAAGCACAGCGGTGCCCGATGCGGAAGGCCCCGACCGGCCACCGCGCACAGGCCGGTGACGGCCCGTCAGAAGTCGTTCACCAGCACCGCCGCTCCGTCGAAACCCCCTGCCTTCAGGTCCCGCAGCGCCTCGTCCGCCCGCGACATCGGGTAAGGGTGGGTGGTCGCGCGGACCCCGTGCTCGGCGGCCAGCGCCAGGAACTCACGGGCGTCCTCACGGGTGTTGGCGGTGACGCTGCGCACCTGCCGCTCGTAGAAGAGCTCCCGCCCGTAGTTCAGCGCCGGGATGTCGCTGAGGTGGATGCCCGCGATCGCCAGGGTGCCGCCCCGGTCCAGGGCCCGCAGCGCGACCGGGACGAGGTCGCCGACGGGGGCGAACAGGATCGCGCTGTCCAGCGGCTCGGGCGGCATCGCGTACGCGTCCCCGGCCGAGGCGGCCCCCAGCTCCAGGGCCAGCCGCCGCGCCGCCGTCCCGCGCGTGAGGACGTGCACGGTGGCGCCCTCCGCCAGCGCCAGCTGCGCGCACAGATGCGCGCTGCCCCCGAAGCCGTACAGCCCGAGCCGGCCGCCCGGCGGCAGCGCCGACCGCCGCAGCGCGCGGTAACCGATGATCCCGGCGCACAGCAGCGGGGCGAGGCCCACGTCGTCCAGGCCGTCCGGCAGCCGGTGGGCGAACGCCGCCGGCACGGTGGTGTACGCGGCGTACCCGCCGTCCGCGTCCCAGCCCGTGTAGGAGGAGCCCGGGCACAGGTTCTCCGCGCCGCGCCGGCAGTAGGGGCACGTCCCGTCGGTCCGCCGCAGCCAGGCCACCCCGACCCGCTCGCCGAGCCCGAAGCCGCGGACGGCCGCGCCGGCCCCGGCGACCTCGCCGACGACCTCGTGCCCGGGGGTGACACCCGGCCGGTGCACCGGGAGGTCGCCCTCGGCGACATGCAGGTCCGTACGGCACACCCCGCACGTCCGGACCCGGACCAGCAGTTCGTCCTCGGCCGGCTCCGGCACCGGTCTGCGCACCACCTGCAGCGGGCCGCCGTCGAGCGGCCCCGGCTCGGTCACCGACCACGCGCGCATCGTCCCGTCCGCCATGATGGACCCCGTCCTCCGGCTCGTCGCCGGTCCCCTTCCAGTCTGGAACGGAACCCCGCGTTCGGCGCGCGGCCCGACGGCACCGTGGCTAGCGTGAGAAACCGGACCTTCCACGCAGCGGGAGCGCAGCCATGGCCGTGACACCTGAGGGAACCCCCATCTGGGTCGACGCGATGTTCACCGACCTCGAAGGGGCCAAGAACTTCTACGGGGACGTCCTCGGCTGGACGTTCGGCGAGTCGTCGTCCGAGTACGGCAACTACACCCAGGCATACGCTCAGGGCAAGGCCGCCGCCGCGCTGGTGCCGCCGATGCCCGGCCAGGAGGGCCAGTCGCAGTGGTGCCTGTACCTGGCCACCTCCGACGCCGCCGCGACCGCCGGCCGGATCCGGGAGAACGGCGGAGAGATCCTGATGGAGCCGATGGCGGTCGGCGACTTCGGCACCATGTGCCTGGCCCGCGAACCCAGCGGGGCCGTCTTCGGCCTGTGGCAGCCCGGTACCCACGTGGGCTTCGAGGCGTCGATGGAGGAGCCCGGCGCGTACTGCTGGGGAGAGGTCTTCACCCGCGAACCGGAGAAGACCGACGCCTTCTTCCCGGCCGTGTTCGGCTACGGCGCCCGGCAGATGGAGGGCGACGGGATGGACTTCCGGATCTTCACGATCGGTGACGACATGGTGCTCGGCCGGATGCGGATGACCGAGGAGTTCCCGCCGGAGATCCCCTCCTACATCAACCTCTACTTCACGGTGGAGAACTGCGACGACGCCGTCGCCCGCGCCACCAAGCAGGGCGCCGTGCTGCGGTTCGGTCCGATGACCTCGCCGTTCGGCCGGTTCGCCGCGCTGACCGACCCGCAGGGCGCCAACTTCTCGGTGATCGACGTCACCACGACCGAGGGGGACACGCCGAAGACGACCGAGGTGTCCTGAGCGCCCCGTGCTCCTGGCCGGCGGCCCGTACCGGTACCGGGCGGGCCGCCGGCCCATGGCATGATCGGACGCATGCGTGAACGTGTGGTGGCCGCGTGCGACGGGGCTTCGAAGGGGAACCCCGGGCCGGCGGCCTGGGCGTGGGTCGTCGCCGGTCCGGAGCAGGCACCGGACCGCTGGGAGGCGGGCCCGCTGGGCCGGGCCACCAACAACGTCGCGGAACTCACCGCCCTGGAGCGGCTGCTCGGCGCGACCGACGCGGACGTGCCGCTGGAGATCCGCATGGACTCGCAGTACGCCATGAAGGCCGTCACCACCTGGCTGCCCGGCTGGAAGCGCAACGGCTGGAAGACGTCCGCGGGCAAGCCGGTCGCCAACCAGGATCTCGTGGTGCGCATCGACGACCTGCTCGACGGCCGGGACGTGGAGTTCCGCTACGTCCCCGCCCACCAGGTCGACGGCGACCCGCTCAACGACTTCGCCGATCGCGCCGCCAGCCAGGCCGCCGTCGCGCAGGAGCCCGCGGGCAGCGCACTCGGCTCGCCCGAGCCGCCGTCCTCCCCGGACGTCCCGCAGACCAAGGCACCGCGTCGCAAGGCCGCGCCCGCCCGCCGCAACGGCTCTGCCGCGCGCACGATCAAGGCCAAGTTCCCCGGCCGCTGCGTCTGCGGGCGCGGCTACGCGGCGGGGGAGCAGATCGCCAAGAACGCGCAGGGCTGGGGTCACCCGGACTGCCGCAGCGCCGACGCCTGACCGGCCGGGCGTACGGCCCTCAGTCCGTGTCGAAGGTGTAGTGCGGGGTGTGGTCGAGCAGATCGGCCGGACGCGTGTCGTTCCAGGGCTTCATCGTCTCGTGCAGGTCGACCACGTCCGGTGTCCCGGCCGCCGGGAGGTAGCCGGAACCCGGATGCCGCCGCCGCCACTCGGCCCACAGCTTGTCGACATAGGCGTGGTGCAGCCAGAACACCGGGTCGTTGGGGGACACCCCGGTCGCCATGTGCCCGCCGACCCAGACGTGGACCCGGTTGTGCAGGTTCGGGCCGCGCCAGCCCTCCAGGTGGTTGCGGAACCCGTCGGACGCGCTGTTCCACGGCGCCATGTCGTACGTCGGCACGGCGAGCACCGACTCGACCTCGGCCCGGGTGGGCAGCTCCCGCACGGCGGTCCCCAGCGAGCGGCGCAGGAACGTCCGGCCGTCCACGCGGACGGTGATCTGCCACGTGCCGGCCCCGGTGGCGAACGGCCCGTCCATGACCTGACCGTCGAGGCCGCGCCCGGTGCCGCCGAGGAAGTCGGGCGCCCACAGCGAGGAACGCGGGGAGCGGTCGGCGGTCCAGTCCCAGTAGGGCAGCGCGACCGAGGCGTCCACCTCCTGCAGCGCGCGTTCGAAATCGAGCAGGAATCTGCGGTGCCAGGGCAGGAACGACGGTGAGCGGTGCCCGGTGCGCTCGCCGTGGTCGGTGTCGCCGAGGATGAAGGCGTTGTGGGTGGTGACGAACGCGTCGTAGCGTCCGGTGCGCTTCAGCTCCAGGACGGCGTCGACGAAGCGGCGCTTCTCGGCGTAGGTCAGGGCGGCCTGGTTCTTGCGGACGGTCATGTCGGCTGGTGCTCCACGGTGCGGGTGCGGCGGGTCAGTTGGCGGGGAAGGGCAGCAGGGCCGCGCCCCGCAGCTCGTCCACGGCGGCGCGGGCGGCGGCGCGCGGCGTGGGCACCGGGTCGTAGTGGTTGACGACGCTGATCCAGGTGCCGTCGGCGTTGCGCATCAGATGCAGCTCCACGCCGTCGATGAGCACGGTGCAGCCGGTGCCGTGGTGCGCGTGGGCGCCCGTCGCCGGGCGGCCCTGTATCCGGCGGCCCCGGTAGACCTCGTCGAAGGGGGCGGGCACGTGCGGGTCGTGGTGTCCGGCCGCCGTCGCGGCGGGGGCGGGGGCGGCGGTGATGCGGGCCGCCGCGGTGGCGAGGGCCGCGGCGGTGGTGAGCGCCTGCCGTCTGCTGAGTGCGGGCATACGGATCTCCCGGGTGCGTTCGATGGTGCGTTCGGGTGATGACTCCGTATGCCTATCGGGCCGGAGGAGAGCGGGAGAAACCGCGCGCCCGTGGTGGGGCCCGATCCGGACAAGTATGTACATGTCGTGCAGGGTTGAACCAAGACGATCTTGCTCGCGACGAGGCCCCCCACGTGCGGAACAGGCAATTCCTTCTCCGTGGGCGCGCTTCGGCGGTGATCCTTCGCGCGCGGCACCGGCATCGGTGGGCTGTCTCACCCCGGAAAACTGGCGCGATCCGCAGGTGGTGCGGAATCGGGCACACCGCCTGCTACTCTGCGGTCCGAAATGGCCATTTAGTGCATTTATAGAGGTGAGTGTGTGAAGGTCGCGTGCGTCGGCGGCGGACCCGCCGGGCTCTACCTGTCGATCCTGCTCAAGCTGCGGGACCCGTCCCATGAGGTCACCGTCCACGAACGCAACCCGGAGGGCACCACCTACGGGTGGGGCGTCACCTACTGGCGCGGCCTGCTCGACCGGCTCCACGCGCACGACCCCGTGACCGCCCGCGCCATCGAGGCGAGCTCGGTCCGCTGGAATCAGGGCGTCGCCCACGTACGGGACCTGACGGCCCGCCAGCCCGGCGACGAGGGTCACGGCATCGGCCGGCACCGGCTGCTGAAGATCCTGGCCGACCGAGCCCGCTCGCTCGGCGTCCACCTGGACTTCGAGCACGAGATCACCCCGGACGCCCTGCCCGCCGCCGACCTGGTGGTGGCGGGCGACGGTGTGCGCAGCACCCTGCGCGCCCGGCACGCCGGCCACTTCGGCACGCAGATCACCATGGGCCGCAACCGCTACGTCTGGCTGGGCACCAGCAAGGTCTTCGATGCCTTCACCTTCGCCTTCGTGGAGACGGAGCACGGCTGGATCTGGTGCTACGGCTACGGCTACGGCTTCGGACCCGAGGCGAGCACCTGCGTCGTCGAGTGCTCCCCCGAGACCTTCACCGGCCTCGGCCTGCATCGCGCGAGCGAGGCCGACGGACTGGCCCTGCTGGAGAAGCTCTTCGCCGACGTCCTCGACGGGCACCCCCTGCACAGCCGCCCGTCGACCGCAGGCGGCGCCCAGTGGCTGCACTTCCGCACCCTCACCAACCGCACCTGGTACCGCGGCAACCTCGTCCTGATCGGCGACGCCGCCCACACCACCCACTACTCCATCGGCGCGGGCACCACCCTCGCCCTGGAGGACGCCATGGCCCTCGCCGCCGCCCTGCACGAGGAGCCCTCGCTCCCGCGGGCCCTCGCCCGCTACGAGGACGAGCGCAGACGGGCCCTGCTGTCCGTCCAGAGCGCCGCCCGCTACAGCGCCCTGTGGTACGAGAACCTGCCCCGGTACATGCAGCTGCCCCCGCAGCAGATGTTCGCCCTCCTGGGACAGCGCCACTCACCCCTGCTGCCCCATGTCCCGCCGCAGCTCTACTACCGGATCGACCGGGCCGCCGGGCAGATGGAGACGCTGCGCCGGCTCAAGCGGTGGCTCGGCCCGAGAGTTGCGCGCACCGTGCAGGCCAGGGCCGACCGGCCCTACTCGGAGGGGTCCGTTCCACGTACTTGAATCCTGAATGACACACTGGCGCCATGGAACAGCGTGCATTCGACAGGGCGGGCCTCGCGGCGTCCGTCATCGGCCTCGGGACCTGGCAGCTCGGCGCGGACTGGGGAGACGTCGACGACCAGCAGGCCGAGGGTGTGCTGGAGGCGGCGGCCGAGTCGGGGGTGACCTTCTTCGACACGGCCGACGTGTACGGCGACGGACGCAGCGAGCAGACCATCGCCCGGTTCCTGCGCGACCGGCCCGGCCTGGACGTCCTCGTCGCGACCAAGATGGGCCGCCGCGTCGACCAGATCCCCGAGAACTACGTCCTGGACAACTTCCGCGCCTGGAACGACCGGTCGCGGCGCAACCTCGGCACGGACCGCATCGACCTGGTCCAGCTGCACTGCCCGCCGACCCCCGTCTACTCCACCGACGAGGTGTTCGACGCCCTGGACACCCTGGTGGCGGAGGAGCGCGTCGCCCACTACGGCGTCAGCGTGGAGACCTGCGCCGAGGCCCTGACCGCGATCGCCCGGCCCCACGTGGCCAGCGTGCAGATCATCCTCAACGCCTTCCGGATGAAGCCCCTCCTGGAGGTGCTGCCGGCGGCCCGCGAGGCCGGCGTGGGCATCATCGTCCGCGTGCCCCTGGCCTCCGGCCTGCTGTCCGGCCGGTACACCAAGGACACCGTCTTCCCCGAGAACGACCACCGCACCTACAACCGGCACGGCGAGGCCTTCGACCAGGGCGAGACCTTCTCGGGCGTCGACTACGCCACCGGCGTGGAGGCCGCGGCCGAGTTCTCCGCGCTCGCCCCGCAGGGCTGGACCCCGGCCCAGCTGGCGCTGCGCTGGATCATCCAGCAGCCCGGCGTGACCACCGTCATCCCGGGTGCCCGATCGCCCGAGCAGGCCCGCGCCAACGCGGCCGCCGCCGCGCTCCCGGACCTCTCCGAGGACACCCTCGCCGCGATCCGGGACCTCTACGACCGCCGCATCAAGGACCAGGTCGAGGGCCGCTGGTGAACCACGGGGCAGGGGGCGACGGGGGCAGGACCCCGTCCAGCGGGTACCCGCACAGCTGAGGGCGCGTCGCTCCAGGGCGCGCTTCTCCAGGACGCGGGAGGACACGGTGACGGACGCCGACGGCGGCGCGAAGCGGCGCAGAGGACGCAACGAGACCGAGGAGGAGCGGGCCGACCGCATGTGGCTCGACCTCCTCCAAGAAGTACGCGTGGCCCAGATGGGCGTGCAGATCCTCTTCGGCTTCCTGCTGACCGTCGTGTTCACGCCGAAGTACGACGACCTGCGGTCCACCGACCAGTCGATCTACATCTTCACCGTGGCCGTGGGCGCCGCCGCCACCGGCGCCCTGATCGGCCCGGTGTCACTGCACCGGCTGGTGTCCGGCCGCCGGATCAAACCCCAGGCGGTCGAGTGGGCCTCCCGGCTCACCCTGGTCGGGCTGGTCCTGCTCCTCGTCACCATGGCGTCCTCGCTGCTGCTGATCCTGCGGGTCGCCACGCACGACGACTACGTGCCCTGGCTGGTCACCGGCATCGTCGTCTGGTACGGCGTGTGCTGGTTCGTCCTGCCGCTGTGGACCCGCCGCCGCTACACCGAGTGAGCGGCGGCGGGCGGGGGCGGCCGGTCAGCCGAAAGCGTTCCGCAGGGCCGGCAGCAGCGTCTCGCGCGCCCAGTCCAGGTAGGGCAGCTGCGCGTCGCCCCCGATCTGGACCAGGGCGATCTCGGTGAACCCGGCCTCGGCGTACGGGCGGACGGCCTCGACGAAGGCGTCCGGGTCGTCGCCGCACGGAATGGCCCCGGCCACGTCCTCCGGGGTGACGAACTGCGTGGCCGCCTCGAAGGAGTCCGGGTGCGGCAGCTCGGAGTTGACCTTCCAGCCGCTGCCGAACCAGCGGAACTGGTCGTGGGCGCGCTTCACCGCCGCGTCCCGGTCGCGGTCGTAGGACACCGGGAGCTGGCCCACCCGGGGCTTGCCGGAGCCGCCGTGCCGGTCGAACGCCGCCAGCAGCTCCGGCTTGGGCTCGGTGGCGATCACCAGGTCGGCGAACCGGCCCGCGAGCCGGCACGACCGCTCCCCGGAGACCGCGATGCCGATGGGCACCGGCTGGTCGGGCAGGTCCCACAGCCGGGCCGACTCCACGTCGAAGTGCGTGCCCCGATGGTTGACGTGCCCGCCCTCGAAGAGCGCCCGGATGATCTCCACAGCCTCCTCGAGCATCTCGTGCCGCACGTCCACGGAGGGCCAGCCGCCGCCCACCACATGCTCGTTCAGGTTCTCGCCCGAGCCGAGTCCCAGCCGGAACCGGCCCTCGGACAGCAGCTGGAGGGTCGCCGCCTTCTGCGCCACGACGGCCGGGTGGTAGCGGACCGTCGGGCAGGTCACGTATGTCATCAGCGGGATCCGGGACGTGGCCTGGGCGGCGGCTCCCAGCACGCTCCAGGCGTACGGCGAATGCCCCTGCGAGCGCAGCCAGGGGAAGTAGTGGTCCGAGGTGACGGAGAAGTCGAAGCCCGCCTCCTCGGCGCGGACCACGTGGTCGACCAGCTCACGGGGGCCGGCCTGCTCGGTCATCATCGTGTATCCGATCTGCACCATGGGCCCCGAGTCCCCGGAGACCGTGACCGAAAACGGCGAAAACCGCGTACCGCCCAAGGGTGCCCGGAAAACGGGCGGGGAGCGGGGCGCAAACCCTTCGCTCCCGCCGGGGCGCCGGTGCAGGATGCACGTATGTCTGTTCGCCCCCTGCCCTCGAGCCCGCCCTCCGCCCAGGGCGTCGACGCCTCCGGTGTCCTCGCCTTCCTCGACGCCGTCGACGCCGCCCCCGGCATCGAACCGCACAGCCTGATGATCCTGCGGCACGACCGGGTCGTGGCCGCCGGATGGTGGGCGCCGTACACCGCCGGGCGCCGGCACCTGCTCTACTCGATCAGCAAGAGCTTCACGGCCACGGCGGCCGCGATCGCCGCCGGCGAGGGGCTGATCCGGCTCGACGACCCCGTGATCTCCTACTTCCCCGAGCTCGACGCCGAGATCACGGACCCCCGCAGCCGCGCCCTCCTGGTGCGGCACGTGGCCTCCATGGCCACCGGGCACGACAGCGACATGATCTTCGCCGCACGGGAGCGCGACCGCGACGACCTGGTCCGCGGGTTCCTCCTCGAGCCCCCACCGCACGACCCGGGGACCGTGTTCGCGTACAACCAGCCCGCCACCTTCACGCTCTCCGCCATCGTCCAGCGGGTCAGCGGCCAGTCGCTGACCGACTACCTCCGGCCCCGTCTGCTGGACCCGCTCGGCATCGGTGACGTGGCCTGGCTGCGCCACCGCGACGGCCGCGAGCTCGGCTTCAGCGGCCTGCACGCCACCACCGACGCCGTCGCCCGGCTCGGCCTGCTGTATCTGCGCGGGGGTGTCTGGGAGGGCGAGCGGCTGCTGCCCGAGGAGTGGGTCGCCGAGGCCACACGCGCGCAGATACCGTCGTCCGGCGGGATGCCGGGCGACGACTGGCAGCGGGGCTACGGCTTGTCGTTCTGGATGTCCCGGCACGGCTTCCGCGGCGACGGGGCCCTCGGCCAGTTCCGCGTGGTGCTCCCCGAGCACGACGCGGTGGTGGTGACCACCGCCGACACCTGGGACATGCCGGGTCTGCTGAACCTCGTCTGGGAGCACCTGCTGCCCGCGTTCGGCGGCGCGGCCGGGGCCGGAGCCGAGGAGGCCGACGCGGACCTGGCCCGCCGGCTGGCCGGCCTCGCCCTGCCGCCCGCGGCCGGCGAACCGGCACCCGAGGGACGGGCCGCGTCCTGGCAGGGCTCCTTCACTCCCGGCGACGAGGTCCACGCGGCCCTGCCCAAGGTGAGCGCCGTCGACCTCACCGAGCGGGACGGCGGCTGGGACCTGACGTTCACCGAGGACGGCGAAGCCCTGCGCGTGCGGCTCGGCGGCCCCGGGTGGACCGTCACCGAGGGGCCGGTGCCCACCGCGGTGAGCGGGGGCTGGACCGATGCCGACACCCTGGCCCTGGACGTCGCCTTCCTGGAGACCCCGCACCACCTGGAGGTGACCTGCTCGCTCAAGGAACGCACCTTCGGCGCCCGCTGGCGCACCGAGCCGCTGCACGGTCTGCGCCTGCGCGGGATGTGCGCCCCGGCCTCCTGACTCAGTCCCCGGGCACCCGGAAGGTCCGCAGGAACACGTCCAGGGCCTCCCGGTTGCCCGGGGCGTCCCAGTCCCGCGCCGGGGTCGACCAGCGCAGGGAGAAGCCGCGGTGGTCGTCCAGGAGGAAGCCCCGGCCGAAGGTGTGCACCTGCGTGCCGCCGCTGCGCGACAGCCATTCCATGTCCGCGGCCTCGTACCCCTGGTAGGTGGTGGCCTCGATCTCCCCGATCCGGCGGAAGCCCTCCGACCGGGCCAGTCCGGGCTGCACGTCGTCGCGCCAGACGGCCACCGGGTCGGAGTCCAGGCGCTCGCTGTAGGTGACGGTGAGCCGGCGCGGATCGCCCTCGGTGCCCAGGAACACCCGGTACGCGAGATCCGCGGCACGGGTCGTGGACACCGGCTTCCAGCCTCGCGGCAGGGCGACGGAGAAGCCGTCCGGGGAGGTGTACGTGCGGTAGCCGGCGGGGAGACCGGTGTCCGGCGTCCCTGCGTCCGACGCCGGGGCGCTGGGCGCGGGGGAGGCGCCGCCCGTCCCGGCGGGCGGCGTCGGGCTCACGGCGGCCTCCGGGGTGCCGGCGTCCTGGCCGCCCGTCGCGACGAGGACGGCGGTGGCGACGGTGACCACGGCCAGGGCCGTGCCGAACAGCAGGGCCCGTCTCCCGCGCACGGGACCGGCGCCGAACCGGTCCAGCAGCCGGGGGTGCGGCGGCTCCTCGTCGGCCGTGCCGGGCTCGTCCCGCAGGACCCGGACGAGGGCGTCGCGGACCGCGGACCTGCTCAGCCGCTCCCGGGACTCCTTGCGCAGCAGCCCCTGCACGGCCTGGGTGAGCGGCCCCGACCGGACCGGGGCGCGCAGCGGCAGCCGGTCCACGCCCTTCAGGGTGGCCTCGGGCCGGTCCCGTTCCCGGTACGGCGGGCGGCCCTCGGACATCGAGTAGAGGATCGCGCCGAGCGCCCACAGGTCGGACGCCGGCCCGACGCGTTCGTCGCGGGCCTGCTCGGGCGAGGCGTACGACGGTGCCGAGAGGCGGGGCGAGAGGGTGGCGCCGGCCAGGCCGAAGCCGGTGACCACCACGGCATCCTCCTCGCCCACGAACACCTGACCGGGGCTCAGCTCGCCGTGCGTGATGCCCGCGACGTGCGCGGCCTCCAGCACGTCCAGCAGCTCCAGGCCGATCCGGGCGGTCCGGGTGTAGTCGAACGTGCCCTGGCGGGTGAGGAGTTCACCCAGCGGGGTGCCGCCGATCCACTCCGTGACGATCCACAGGCTCCCGGCTTCCTCGACGGCGTCCAGGACGGTGGCCACGCGGCCGGGCCGCAGCAGCGCCATGCGCCCCGACGTCCGCAGAATGCGCGAGGCGGCCCGCCGGGCGTTGTCCGGGTCCTCGCCCGGGGGCAGACCGATCTGGGTGAGGAGGCACGCGTGTTCGGTTTCCAGGTCCTCGCCGGAATAGCTGACCCGGTTCGTCTCGCGATGCACGACATCGACGAGGCGGTACCTTCCGGCGACCAACTCGGAGGTGGAGACGTGTGCCTTGACCATGGCCATCCCTCGCTGAACACCTGGCTCCCGTATCTCACAGGAAGTACGGGAGCCGTCACCCGGTCTGTTCAACGAAAGCAGCGGAGAAAGGGCTGTTCCTTTCCTTTGCTGCTGACGCTGGAGTAAGCAGGCGAAAAGGGCGGGGGAATTCCGCCGGGAATGCTCAGCGAAGGTCGAAATCGGTCACCCAGCGCCCGACATCCGCGGTCGTCGCGTTGCCCCCGCACACGACCAGTCCGAGCCGGGCGCCGTCGCCGACCCGCTCCAGGACGCGCCGCGCGGCCGGCAGCAGGGCGCCGGCCGCCGGCTCGGTCCACACCTTGGCGTGCTCGGCGAGGTCGAGCACCCCGCGCACCGCCTCCCGGTCCGGCACCACGAGCACGTCGTCCACGAGCGCGGACACATGGTCGTACGTCAGCCGCGAGACGCTCGGCGCGCTCAGCGTGGACACGATCGACGACAGCTTCACCGGTACCGGCCCGCCCGCCGCCAGCGCCGCCGACATCGCCTCGGCGCCCTCCGTCTCCACGCCCCAGATCCGCACGTCCGGGCGCCGGGCCCGCAGGGCCACGGCGACCCCGGCGATCAGCCCGCCGCCCCCGACGCTCACCACCACGTCCGTCAACGCGTCGGCGTCGTCGGCGAGTTCCAGCCCGACGGTGCCCTGACCGGCGACGACCAGCGGGTCGTCGAAGGGGTGCACCAGGGTCAGGCCCTCGTCCCGCAGCCGGGTGACGAGCGCGAAGGCGTCGTCCATGCCGTCCGTCAGCCGCACCGACGCCCCGGCGTCCCGGACGATCTCGACGGAACGCGCGGGCGCCGTACGCGGCATGACCACGGTCGCCTTCACATCGAAGGCGGCCGCCGTCAGCGCGAGGGCGATCCCGTGGTTGCCGCCGCTGACGGCCACCACCCCGGCCGCGCGCTGGGCCTCGTCGAGCGACAGCAGCTTCGCCGTGGCGCCGCGCGCCTTGAACGAGCCGGTGCGCTGGAGGAGTTCGAGCTTCGCCGTCACCGGCACGCCGAGCAGGGCCGAGAGGCCCGGACTGGACACGGTCGGCGTACGGACGACATGCCCGGCGACGAGCCCGGCCGCGGCTTCGACCTCGGAGATCCCGATCAAGACACTCACCTTTCCGGCGC
Organism: Streptomyces sp. NPDC056628; assembly: GCF_042792555.1. Classification (NCBI taxonomy): domain Bacteria; kingdom Bacillati; phylum Actinomycetota; class Actinomycetes; order Kitasatosporales; family Streptomycetaceae; genus Streptomyces; species Streptomyces sp. NPDC056628. The sequence goes on along the minus strand of NZ_JBHTWG010000034.1, from coordinate 44,980 downwards.
CGGGCGGTTCCCACGCCGTTCGCACCCTGACGCGCGGAATGACGCCGGTCAAGCCGGTGCCGGGCGCGGCACCGGCACCGCGCTCACAGCTCGCGCCGTACCACGAAGTCCAGCAGGGACCGCAGTTCGGCGGCGGGGCCGGCTGCCAGCGGCGCGCTGTCCAGGGCCGTGCGGGCGGCCGTCACATGGCGCCGCGCCTCCGCGAGCGCGGCCGTGCGCCCGCCGGCCCGGTCGATCAGGTCCGCCATCGAGGCCGGGTCGGCGGCCGACTCCAGTAGCGCGGACAGGTTCCCGGCGGTGGGGGAGTCCAGGGCCGCCAGCACCGGGAAGGTCTTCTTGCGCTCCCGCAGGTCGCCGTGCACGGGTTTGCCGGTGACGGCCGGGTCGCCCCAGATGCCGAGGACGTCGTCCACGGCCTGGAACGCGATGCCCAGGTGCCGTCCGGCCCGGTCGAGGGCGGCCGCGGTGGCGGGCGGCGCCCCGCCGAGGGTGGCGCCCAGCGCGGCCGCACAGCCCAGCAGCGCACCGGTCTTGTGTTCGGCCATCGCCCGGTACTCCCGCGGGCGCACCCGGTCCGGGCCGGTCCAGGGGCGCGAGGCGAACAGCAGGTCGTCCGCCTGCCCGCGCACCAGGTCCCCCAACGCCCGCGACAGCAGCCGCACGGCCGGTGCCCCGGCGTCGGCGAGCGCCTCGACGGCCAGCCCGAACAGCGCGTCCCCGGCGAGTACGGCGGGGCCGGTGCCGTAGGCCTTCCACACCGTGGGCCGGCGGCGGCGCGCCTCGTCGCCGTCCATGATGTCGTCGTGCAGCAGTGAGAAGGCGTGCACCAGTTCCACCGCGACCGCTCCCGGGACCGCGGCCCGTCCGGGCGCGCCGGCCGCCTCGGCGCCGAGCACGGCCAGGGCCTGCCGGACGCCCTTCCCGCCGGAGGAGCCGGACGGGGCGCCGCCCACCTCGCACCAGCCGAAGGAGTAGGCGGCCATCTCGGCGACCCACGGGTGCGTACGCGCCACGGCGTCCCGCAGCGCGGGCGCCACCAGGGCCCGGCACCGGGCGAGGGTGTGCTGGACGCCGGCGGCCGGCCGGGTGTCCCCGGGCGTCCGGACGGAAGTGGGAAGGGCGCTCACCGGACGCCCGCCGTCTCCGCGCCCGCCGTCTCCGCGCCCGCCGTCTCCGCGCCCGCCGCGGCGGCCTCGCCGGAGCAGAACTCCCGCTGGGCCTCGGCCACCGCCGCGCGGGCGTGCCGCAGCCCTATCCGCTCCATGACGTCGGCCAGCTCGGCGAGTTCGGCCGCCGTCTCGGCGCGGTCGCGTCCCAGCCGGGCCAGCGCCTTGGCACGTCCCAGCCGCGACAGCGCCTCGCCTCTCGGCTCTCTCATCGCGCGGAACTCCGCGAGTGCCTCCTCGTACCGGTCCCGGGCCTCCGCGTGCCGTCCGGCGCGGTAGAGGACGTTGCCGCGCATCTTGTGGTTGTAGGCCAGCGCGCTGGTCAGCCGCATCTCCCGGCAGGTCGCCTCGGCCTCGGACAGCAGCGCCAGGGCCCGTTCGGTGTCGCCGTCGCGCACGGACACGACGTCGGCGAGGCCACGCAGCGCCCAGGCGTGCCCGCGGCGGTCCTCGGCCCGTTCGGCGATCTGGGCGGCCTCCTCGAACAGGGCGTACGCCGTGTCGTAGGACCCGGTGTTGCGGTGGATCTGCGCGATGCCCTCCAGCGCCCACACCGTGTGCCGGGCCTCCCCGCGGCGCCTGGCCTCGGCCAGCAGCTGCTCGTGCAGCCGGTGGACGGCGTCGTAGTCGCCCTGGATGCGCCCGGTCTCGGCCAGCCCGGCCAGCGAGTAGCCGCGGACGACGACGTCGCCGGCGCGCTCGCCGAGGTCCGCCGCGAGCTGGAGCAGCCGGCGCGCCAGCGGGAACGCGCCGCGCTGGCGGGCCAGGGTGCCGCCGCTCCACAGGGCCCAGGCCATGGCCGCCCCGTCACCGGCCGCGCGGGCGGAGCGGTAGCTGGCCTTCCATGCCCGCTCGGCGTCCGTGACCTGCCCGAGCCGCCGGTGCGCCTCGGCGACCGCGAGGCCCGAGCGGGCCGCCTCGCCGTGCTCGCCGGCCCGTTCGGCCGCTCTCAACTGCTGGGTGCCGGCGGCCAGTACGTCCGTGAGGGACGCGTTCACGGACAGGGTGGTCAGAGCGCCCTGGTACTCCGGGGCGAATGCCTTGCCGTACATCGATGCCTTTCGATCGACATACACGCCGCGTATACGTTCTGCGTATACGCGGAGCGTATACGTGACATGTATACATGACGTGTATAGAGCGTGAGGAACCAGCCCTGGCCAGAAGGGGAGGCCAGGGCTTCACTTGTCGTCGATCAAGACGTCGACGGGTCGGCCGGGGTTGCTCGTGAGGCGCACGTCACCCCGGCGCGTGCTCGGTTCCGCCGCGCGTCACCCTCACCGGGCCTGCCCCGCCGGGCGGTTCACGGGCACCGAGGGCGCGACGTCCTCGTAGCGCTCCACGCGCGGGGTGCGCGGCCGCGCCTTGGCCTTCTTGCCGCAGAACGCCGACTCCAGCGCGCCCAGCAGGGTGGTGAGGACCGTGCCGTTGTTGGAGGTGTTGGCGAGCGCGGTGAGGCTGCGCCTGCCGTCCTTCGACGCGAACGCGACGGTGTAGTAGCCCTGGACGGCGCCCGTGTGCCCGTACACCGACACCCCGCACGGCAGATCGCGGCGCCGCAGCCCCAGTCCGTACGCCTGGCCGGTGCCCGCCGGCACCCAGCGCCGCATCTCGGCCAGCCCGGCCCGGGACGTCAGCCGGCCGCCCAGCAGCGCCGACAGGAAGATGTGCAGGTCCTTGGTGGTGGAGATGACCGCGCCCGCGCTCTGCGCCCAGGACACCGTCTGCTCGGTGGCGTCGACCAGCGCGGCCCCCGCGGTGTCCGGGGTGAGGTAGCCGCGCGTGTGCCGGCCGGGGATCTTCGTGCCGGGGTGCACGTAGAAGGTGTCCTTCAGTCCCAGCGGCCCGATGATCCGGTCCCGGTACTCGGTCCGCACGGAGTGCCCCGTCAGCTTCTCGATGAGCAGCCCCGCGACCACGAAGTTGGTGTTGGAGTAGGAGTACGCGCCGCCCGGCGCGGTCGTGCGCGGCTTGCCCAGCGAGCGCTTCACCAGCTGGCGGTAGGTGAAGACCTTGGTGCGGACCGCCTCGAAACCGGGCACCGTCTCGGCGAACATGTCGTTGGTGTAGTCGTACAGGCCGCTGCGGTGGCTGAGCACATGACGCACCGTGATGCGGTCGTCGGGCAGCAGTCCCGGCAGATAGCGGTCGACCGGCGCGTCGAGCGAGAGCTTCCCCTCGTCGGCCAGCTGGAGCAGGACGACCGCCGAGAAGGTCTTGGTGACACTGCCGATGCGGAACCGGTCGGCGTTGCCGATGGCCCGCCCGGTGCCGCGGTCGGCCACGCCGACGGCCGCCCAGCGGACCGTGCCGCCGTCGTCGAGCCGGGCGATCGCGCCGGGCGCCCCCTGCCGCTGTGCCGCGCGCAGCGCGTTCCACACGCCCGCGCCGTCCGGCGCGGGCAGGGTGTCCGCCCGCGCGCCGGGCACCGCCGCGTGGGCGGGTACGGCCATGAGCGTCGCGAGGGCCGCTGCCGCCATCGCCCTCGTCACCGTTGCTGAGACCATCCGGTGCTCCTCCCGTCGCCGCCCCGGGGCGGCGGACGTCGATCATCCTGTGCGTGCGGCACAACTTTCCCGTATGCCGTCAGATCGCCGCGCACGACGCACAGTTGGACAGATGTTCCGTCACCGGGAGGGAGTCCTCGGCCGGGGCGGCCGCCCCGGACCAATCCTGTGACTTTTATTGACGGCGGAAAATAAGGGCTCTAGGTTCCCCCGCATGTCCTCGATCCGCGGCGCCGAGACGTTCCCGGCGCACACGCCGGCCGCCTCGCAGATCTTCACCACGGTTCTCTGCCACGGGCCCCTCACCCGCCTGGAGGTGGCCCGGCGGGCCGCACTGTCCCCGGCCGCCGTCACCAAGGCGGTACGGCCGCTCATCGAGGCCGGCTACCTGGTCGAGGACACGGAGGAGACCGCCCGCCCCGCGCTCGGCCGGCCCGCCAACCCGGTGCGGGTGGACGGCGCCCGGGCCCTGTTCATCGGCGTCAAGGTGACCGGCGACGAGATCATCGCCGTCCTCACCGACCTGTGCTGCCGCATCCGCGCGGCCCGGCACGCCCCGCTCCCCGGACGGGAACCCGAGGAGGTCCTGGCCCGGATCGCCGACCTGGTGGCCGACCTGCGCACGGAGGCCGGCGCGTCGGGCACCCCCGTCCTCGGCCTCGGTGTCGCCGTGTCCGGTGACGTGGACCGTGGCGCGGGCGTCGTCCGCTACTCGCCGTTCCTGGGGTGGCGGGACGTGCCCCTCGCCGGCCTCGCCGCCACGGCCACCAGGCTGCCGGTCACCGTGGACAACGATGTCCGGGCCCTCACCGTCGCCGAGCAGTGGTTCGGCGCCGGCGTCGGGCTGTCCGACTTCGCCGTGGTCACGGTCGGAGCCGGCATCGGCTGCGGCCTCGTCGTGCACGGCCGGGTCGTCGCCGGGGCCCACGGCGTCGCCGGGGAGATCGGCCATGTGACCGTCGACCCGGCCGGGCCGCCCTGCCACTGCGGCAACCGCGGCTGCGTGGAGGCCATCGCGGCTGACGCGGCCATCGTCCGCCGCCTCCGTGAGACCACGGGCACCGAGGTCGCCGGTGTCGCCGAGGCCGCCGCCCTGGCCCACGCCGGGGACCCCGCGGCACGCGACGCCTACGCCCGGGCCGGGGAGGCCATCGGCCGCGGCATCGCCACCGTCGCCAACCTGCTCGGTCCCGAACGCGTGATCATCTCCGGCGAGGGCCTCGCCGCCTACGACCTGTTCGCCGAACAGATCCGCGACGCCTTCGCCGCGGCCGCGTTCGGCTCCGCCGCCCGCTGCGACGTCAGGACCCGCCCGCTGCCCTTCGAGGAATGGGCACGCGGGGCCGCGGCCACCGCCATCCAGTCCTTCATCCGAGCCGACGACCGGCCCCCGAGCCGCTGAATAGACACCTGGAGGTACGACCCATGCGGTCATCCTCGTACTCCGCCCTGCCCGCACGCGCCCTGAGAGCCCTGGTGGTGCTGGCGCTCACCGCCGGTGTCACCGCCGCCGTCCCCGCCGCCCGCGCCGAGACCGCCTCCGCGCCCCCGGCCGCCCCGGCCGCACCTCCCGTCGCCGCCAAGCCCTACATGGGCTGGACCAGTTGGACCATGCAGTCGTCGAAGTACCCGGGCCTCAACCCGAAGGGCGACTACAGCTACCTCTCCGAGGCGAACGTCCTCAAGCAGACCGACGCCATGGCCGCCAGGCTGAAGAAGTACGGCTACGAGTACGTCAACATCGACGCCGGCTGGTGGATGGACTGGTCCTGGACGTCGCACTTCGACGAGTACGGCCGGCAGCAGGCCGACCCGGTGCGCTTCCCGAGCGGGATGAAGGCCGTCGCCGACCACATCCACGCCAAGGGCCTCAAGGCCGGCATCTACCTGCCGGTCGGCCTGGAGAAGGGCGCGTACAACGACGGGAAGAACCCGATCTGGAACGCCGAGGGCTGCACCACCGGCGACATCGTCCACGACGACCTGCGCACCACCAACGGCTGGGACAGCGCCTACAAGATCGATTTCTCGGACCCCTGCGCGCAGAAGTACATCGACTCCCAGGCGCGGATGTTCGCCGACTGGGGCTACGACTTCCTGAAGCTCGACGGCGTGGGCCCCGGCTCCTTCAAGAGCGGCGACAACTACGACAACGTCCCCGACGTCGCCGCCTGGCACAGGGCCATCGAGGCCACCGGCCGCCCCCTCCACCTGGAGCTGTCCTGGTCCCTCGACTACGGACACGTCGCCGACTGGAAGAAGTACTCCGACGGCTGGCGCATCGACACCGACGTCGAGTGCTACTGCAACACCCTGGTGTCCTGGGAGAACTCGGTCGACGACCGCTGGGACGACGCCCCCGCCTGGACCGACCACGCCGGAGCCGGCGGCTGGAACGACCTCGACTCCCTCAACGTCGGCAACGGCGAGATGGACGGCCTCACCAAGGCCGAGCGCCAGAGCTACGCCACCCTGTGGGCCATCGCCAAGTCCCCCCTGTTCACCGGCGACGACCTGACCCGGCTCGACGCGTACGGACTGAAGCTGCTCACCGACCGCGAGGTCATCGCCATCAACCAGAGCAGCGCCCCGCCCGCCGAGCCCGTCACCGCGTCCGACGCGCAGCAGGTGTGGGCCGCGAAGAACCCCGACGGCACCTACACCGTCGCCCTGTTCAACCTCGCCGCCACGCCCGCCGCCGTCACCGCGCACTGGCCCACCCTCGGCTTCACGGGCCGCGCCTCGGTGCGCGACGTGTGGAACAAGGAGAACCTCGGCATCCACAACGGCAAGATCACCGAGGCCCTCCCGGCGCACGGCTCCCGCCTGTTCACCGTCACCCCGCGCGGCACCCGGCTCGCCTGGACCGCCCACGAGGCCGAGGCGGGCGCCCTCGCCGGGAACGCCGTCGTGGCCGGCTGCTCCGCCTGCTCCGGCGGCCACAAGGTCGGCAACCTCTACACCGGCGGCAAGGTCACCGTCGAGGACGTCGTCGTCCCCGAGGCCGGCACCTACCAGATCACGGTCGCCTACGGCAGCGGCGACCCCCGGTCCGTCCTCGTCTCCGCGAACGGGGGCGGCGGCACCTCCCACCGGTTCGCCTCCACCGGCGACTGGGGGACCGTCAACAGCGTGTACGTGCCGGTGAAGCTGAAGGCCGGCACCAACACCATCACGTTCGACAGCGGGACCGGCTACGCGCCGGACATCGACCGGATCGACGTACCGACCTCCCTCTGACCCCCGCCGGGGCCCGGCCGTGCGCCGGGCCCCCGGCCCGGACGTACTCCGGAGCCCCCATGAACCCCAGCCCGCACGACCCCAGCAGACGCGGCGTCCTCTCCCTGGCCACCACCGCGGGCCTCACCGCCGCCCTCGGCGCCCTGCCCGCCTTCACCGCATCCGCCGCCCCCGCGGCCCGCCCCGACCGGCCCACCGAGGTTCCGCTGCCCCCGGACGCGGCCCGTGAACGACTGTGGTGGCAGGCGCCCGGAGACGAGAGCTCCCTGATCGAACAGGGACTGCCCGTCGGCAACGGCCGGATCGGCGCCCTCGCGAGCAACGACCCCGGCCGCGAACTGCTGCTGATCACCGACGCCACCCTGTGGACCGGCGGCCTCAACGACACCCTCGACCAGGACGGCCAGTTCCCTTACGGCCGCGCCGACTTCGGCTCCTTCACCCTGCTCGCCCGGCTCACCGTCGACATCCCCGACCACGACCTCGGCTCCGTCCACGGCTACCGCCGCACTCTCGACCTCGCGCAGGGCGTGGTCGCCAGCACCTACGTCCGCTCCGGCGTCACCTACCGGCGCGAGATGTACGCCAGCCACCCCGACGACGTGATCGTCCTGCACTTCACGCAGAGCGGCGGCGGCCGCCACACCGGCAGCATCACCCTCACCGGCACCCACGGCGAGAAACCGGACACCGCCAAGTCCTTCGGGGCCGCCCTGCCCAACGGACTGCGCTACGGCGCCGCCGTCCAGGCCCGCGGCACCGGCGGCGAGGTCACCGTGCGCGGCACTCGCATCGACTTCACCGGGTGCAAGGACCTCACCGTCGTCGTCTGCGCGGGCACCGACTACGCGCCCGACGCCGCCGCCGGCTTCCGCGACGCCTCCCTCGACCCCGAACGCCTCGCCCGCACCAAGGCCCGCGCCGCCGCGGCCGTACCGCCCGACGCCCTGCGGCGCACCCACGTCGCCGACTACCGCGCCCTGTACGGCCGCCTCCGCCTCTCCCTCGGCACCTCCACCACGGGCCAGCGCGCCCTCGACACCTGGGAGCGGCTGCACGCCCGCGCCCGCGACGGGGAACCCGACCCCGAACTGGAGGCCGCCTACCTCCAGTTCGGCCGCTACCTCATGATCAGCGGCTCGCGCGGCAGCCTGCCCCTCGGCCTGCAGGGCCTGTGGCTGGACGGCAACGACCCGGACTGGATGGGCGACTATCACACCGACATCAACATCCAGATGAACTACTGGATGGCCGACCGCACGGGCCTGTCGGCCTGCTTCGACGCCCTCGCCGACTACTGCTTCGCCCAGCTTCCCGCGTGGACCGACGTCACCCGGCGGCGGTTCGACGACCCGCGCAACCGCTTCCGCAACACCAGCGGGAGGACCGCCGGCTGGGCCGTCGCCTTCTCCACCAACCCCTACGGCGGCAGCGGCTGGTGGTGGCACCCGGCCGGCAACGCCTGGCTGTGCACCACCCTGTGGGAGCACTACGAGTACACCGGCTCCCGCGCGTACCTGGAGAAGATCTACCCGCTGCTCAAGGGAGCCTGCGAGTTCTGGGAGGCGCGGCTGCTCCCCGTGACCCTCCCGGGCACCTCGAAGGAGGTGCTCGTCGACGACCACGACTGGTCCCCTGAGCACGGCCCGCAGGACGCGCGGGGCATCACCTACGCCCAGGAGGTCGTGTGGACGCTGTTCGGCGACTACTGCACGGCCGCCGCCGCACTCGGCCGGGACACCCGGTACGCGGACACCGTCGCCGCCCTGCGCCGCAGGCTGTACCTGCCGGAGGTCAGCCCCACCACCGGCCGGCTCCAGGAGTGGATGTCCCCCGACGACCTCGGTGAGACCGAGCACCGCCATCTCTCCCCGCTGATCAACCTGTTCCCCGGCGACCGCATCCGCCCCGACGGCTCCACCCCGGCCGACGTCGTCGCCGGCGCCACCGCCCTGCTCACCGCACGGGGCATGGAGAACTTCGGCTGGGCCAACGCCTGGCGCAGCGCGTGCTGGGCCCGTCTGAAGAACGCCGAGAACGCCTACCGGCTGATCGCGAACAATCTGCGCCCCTCGACCGACGGCCGCAACGGCACGGCGTCCAACCTGTTCGACATCTACGAGGCGGAACGCGGCCGGGGCATCTTCCAGATCGACGCCAACTTCGGCACCCCCGCCGCCATGGTGGAGATGCTGCTGTACTCCCGGCCCGGGCACATCGAACTGCTGCCCGCGCTCCCGGACGCCTGGGCGGCCTCCGGCCACATCGAGGGCGTCCCCGCGCGCGGCGGCTTCGAGGTCGACCTGCGCTGGCGGGACGGGAGACCGACCCACGTCACCGTCCGCAGCGTCGGCGGGCGCACCACCACCGTCGCCCATGGCTCCGCGACCCGCCGGATCACCCTGCGGCCCGGCGCCTCCGTCACCCTGAAGGGACTCGGCCGATGAGGGCCGCGGGTCCGGCGGCCGCCGCGCTGCTGGCGGTGCTCGCCTGCGCGGCCCCGCCCGCCCGGGCGAGCACCGCCCCGCACGACGTCGTCACCTGGGCGGCGAGCGCGGACGCCCTCGGCACCGGGGTGGCGGGCCGCGGCCACCGGCTCGTCGTGCACACCGGCGTCGGCGGCACCGGTGTCCGCATCCGGCTGTCCAACGCCTTCGGGGACCGGCCGATCACCTTCGACAGCGTGTGGGCGGGCGTCCGGAAGCAGGGCGCCGAACTGCGCCGGGGCAGCAACCGGCGGCTCACCTTCGGCGGCGCGCCCACCGTCGCCGTGCCCGCGGGCGCCACCGTGTGGAGCGACCCGCTGCCCGGCTCGCTGCCCGCCGCCACCGACCTGGTCGTCAGCCTCCACAGCCCGGACGCCGCCGGACCCGCCTCCGGCCACGGGATGGCGATGCAGACCTCCTACGCCTCCGACGGCGACCACACCGCCGAGGAGAGCGGCGCCGCCTGGACCACGCCGACCGGTTCCTGGCTGTACCTCGACGCCGTCTCCGTACGCCCCCGGTCCGGCACCGGCGCGGTCGCGGCGCTCGGCGACTCCATCACGGACGGCTGGCAGTCCAGTTCGGACCTGAACCGCCGCTGGCCCGACTACCTGGCCCGCCGGCTGCTCCGCACGGACTCGGCGGTCCGGGGCGTCGCCAACGAGGGCATCTCCGGCAACAAGGTCCTCGCCGACGGCGCGGGGCGCAGCGCGCTCAACCGCCTGGACCGGGACGTCCTGTCGCTGCCGGGTGTGCGGACCGTGTTCCTCTTCGAGGGCGTCAACGACATCAAGGCCCACTCGGGCGTCACGGCCGCGGACCTGATCGAGGGCTACCGGACGATCGTCGACCGGGCGCACGCGGCCGGGAAGTGCGTCGTCGGCGCGACCGTCGCCCCCTTCAAGGGCTGGGGCGAATGGGATCCGGCCGCCGAGGCCGTCCGCCGGGAGGTCAACGCCTTCGTGCGCGACGGCGGGGCGTTCGACGCCGTCACCGACTTCGACCGCGTCCTGCGCAGCCCCTACGACCCCGAGCGGATGCTGCCCGCCCTCGACGGCGGCGACCACCTCCACCCCAACGACAAGGGCATGCAGGCCATGGCCGACGCCGTCGACCTGACGGCGCTCGACTGCGACCGCACGCCCTGACGGGGGCTGTCAGCCCACGGCCTCCTCGCGGCCGATCAGCCCCTCCCGGTAGGCGATCGCCACCGCCTCCGTACGGCTCGCCGCGCCCAGCTTGGCGAGGATGTTGGAGACGTGGACGCTGGCCGTCTTGCCGGTGATGTACAGCTCCTCGCCGATCTGCCGGTTGCTGCGGCCGGCGGCGAGGAGCCCCAGCACGTCCTGCTCCCGGGCCGTCAGCGGGGACGAGCCCGGCGAGCGCTGCTCGGCGAGGCGGCCCCGGCGGATCAGGGCGTCCACCCGCTCCAGCAGCGGGACCGCCCCGAGCCGTGCCGCCGTCCGGCGGGCCGCCGAGGCCTCGGCGGCGGCGCCCTCCCGGTCGTCCGCCACCAGCAGCGCCTCGGCGTACCTCAGCCGGCACCGCGCCCGCTCGTACCCGTCGCCGGACGCGAACGCCGCGACGGCCTCGGCCCACGCCCCGGCGTCGGGCCCGGACACCGCCCGCGTCCACTCCGCCTCCGCGCGGGCCAGCCACGCCCTGCCCTCCGGGCCCTGCGAGGTGCCGTCGGCGCCGCGCGCGGCCGTCACCCGCGCCAGCTCCACCAGTTCGGCCGCCGTGTCCGTCCAGCGGCTCAGCTCCTCCGCGTCACCGGCCGCGCGCAGCGCGGCCGCCCGGTCGGCGACGGCCGCGAGGGCGAGCGCGGCCAGCCGGACCGTGGCGTCGGGCAGGGTCCCCGCGTCGTCGGTCAGCGCGGCCACCCCCGAGCGCATCCGCTCCACCGCCGCCCGCGGGTCGCCGCGCAGCGCCGCCTCGTCGGTGAGCACGATGCTCGCCACCAGCCGGCCCATCCAGTCGAACGGCCCCTCCGCGAGCGGACGTGTCCGCTCCACGATGTCCGCGTCGCCGCGCGCGAGACCGACGTACAGCGCCGGGCCCGCCGCGAACGCGCCGGCCGCCGGCAGCACCGCCGCGTCCTCGGCCGCGCACTCGTCCCAGCGGCCCAGCGTGTACAGCACCAGCAGATGCAGATACCGCATCTCCAGCGGATACGGCGACGAGGACAGCCCGGCGCGCCGCGCCCGCTCCAGGCCCTCCCGCAGCCAGGACACGCTCTCCTCCAGCTCACCGGACTCGAAGCAGCCGATGGCCAGGTTGAACAGCGCCCGCAGCTCCACCGGCGCGTTCCCCGCGCCGCGCGCCACCTCGCGGGCCTCCCGCAGCCGGGCGCGCCCCTCGGGCGTACCGCGCCCGCCGCTCTCCAGCACGGCCAGCGAGATCAGCAGGTCCGCGCGGGCGTCCGGCACCTGGAGCCGCTCGGCCACGGTCAGGGCCTCGTGGGCCACCCGCAACGCCGTCTCGTTCTCCCCAACCTGTCGGGCCGCCAGGACATGGGTGGCCGCCGCCCACACCCAGGTCCGCGACGGCGGGTCGGCCGGGATCAGGGCCAGCGCCTCGCTGCTGTAGGAGAACGCCGCCGTGAGGCTGTCGACGCCGAGCAGGTTGCCGGCGAGCGTGTACCGGACCCGGGCGGCGAGCTCGTGGTCGGAGTCCCGGACACCGGCGAGCGCGGAACGGGTCAGCGCGACGGCCCGGTGCGCCGCCCCGGCGTGCGCGGCGGCCGCCGACGCGCGCAGCGTCAGCGTCACCCGGTCGACGCCCTCGCCCGAGGGCCGCGCCGACGGCTCCACCGAAGACCACAGATCCAGGGCGGTCTCCAGATGCCGCAGCTCCTCGGCGGGCGCCCCGACCTGGTGCGCGTGCTCGGCGGCCTCCAGCGAGGCGGCCAGCGCCTCGGTGAGGTCATGACTCTCCCGGGAGTGGTGGGCGCGCTCGGCGGCCGTCTCCCGGGAACGGCCGCGCGCCGCGAGGAGCCGGGCGAACGCGCCGTGCAGCCGGGCCCGTTCGCCGGGGAGCAGATCCGCGTACACCGCCTCCCGGGCGAGCGCGTGCCGGAACGCGTACGTGTCGCCGTCGCCGGGCAGCAGCAGTTGCCGGCCGACGGCCTCGCGCAGCGCCGCCTCCAGCTCGTCCTCCGGCAGGCCCACGGCGCCCCGCAGCAGGTCGTGCTCGACGCGGCGCCCCGCGACGGCCGCCGTGCGCAGCACCTGCTGGGCGGTGTCGGACAGCTGCTCGAACCGGATCAGCAGGACGTCGGCCAGCCCGCTCGGCACCCCGTCGCCCCCGGTGTCGGTGGCGGCGACCAGCTCCTCCGCGTAGAAGGCGTTGCCCTCGGCCCGCTCCACGATCCGCCGCACGGTGGCGTCCGGCAGCGGCCGGTCCTGCACATGTCGCACCAGCTCGGTCACCTCGGCGTCGGCCAGCGGGCGCAGTTCGAGCCGCTCCACGACGGGCAGCCGCACCAGTTCGGCCAGCAGCGGCCGCAGCGGATGACGGCGGTGCAGGTCGTCCGCCCGGTACGACGCCAGCACGGCCAGCCGGTGCCCGGGCGCCCCGCCCGCGGCCCGCTGGAGCGTGCCCCGGCTCAGCAGGAACCGCAGCAGATCCCTCGACGACTGGTCCGCCCAGTGCAGGTCCTCCAGGACCAGCAGCACCGGTGCCCGGTCCGCCAGGTCGGTGAGCAGCCCCGCGAACCCCTCGAACAGCCGCAGCCGGTCCTGCACGGCGTCCGAGCCGCCTCCCAGGAGCCGGCCCACCACGGGATGGGCGGCGAGGACGTCCGCGAACCGCTCGTCGGCGGCGAGCGTCCCCACCACCTCCGTGAACGGCAGGTACGGCAGCCCGACGTCGCCGAGGTCGACGCAGTGCCCGGTGAGCACCGTCATCCCGGCCGCGGCGGCCAGCCCCGCGGCCTCGCCCAGCACCCGGCTCTTGCCGACCCCGGCGTCGCCGGCGACCAGGACCGCGCGGGCGTCCCCGGCGCGGGCGCGCTCCAGGACTGCGGAGAGCCGGGCGAGTTCGGGGTTCCGGCCGATCAACGGCGTACTGAAAGAGGGCTGCGACACGCACACATCCTGCCACTCGCCCCGGTGGGAGCCATCTGCCTTTCCGTACCGCCCGCGCCCGCCCCCGGCGCGAGGCGGGCGTGGGGGCTCAGCCGTGCAGCAGCTCCGTCCAGTCCGCCGGCACCCGTCCTTCGGGGCCCGGCGCGGGCTGCGTCGCCGGGTGGCTCGACGGGGGCGCCAGATCCGGCCCCCTCTCGAACAGTTCGTCCGTCGCGTAGTTCCAGTACCAGCTCTCGCCGGGCTCGAAGCTCCGCACCAGCGGGTGCCCGGTCTCCCGGTAGTGCGCGGTGGCGTGCTGCGCGGGCGAGCTGTCGCAGCACCCGATGTGCCCGCACTGCGCGCACCGCCGCAGATGGAACCACCAGCCGCCCGCCTCGTCGCACTCGCCGCACCCGCTGCCGCTCGGCGGCACGCTCGGATCGATACCGTCCACGCCGGTCATGAGACCTCCTCGTCGGTGAGCGGCAGCAGCACCTGGAAGCGCGTGTCGCCCGGCTCGGACTCCACCTTGATGCCGCCGTGGTGCTTGTCGACCACGATCCGCCAGGAGATGTCCAGGCCGAGCCCGGTGCCCTCGCCCACGGGCTTCGTCGTGAAGAACGGGTCGAAGATCCGCTCGCGGATCTCCGCCGGGATGCCGACCCCCGTGTCCCGGAACTCCACGAGCAGCCGGTCGTTCTCCCGTGCCGTCCGTACGGTCAGGGTCCCCTCGCCGCCCGTGCTGCCGATCGCGGCGACCGCGTTGTCGATGAGGTTCGTCCACACCTGGTTGAGCTCCGCCGGGTAGGCCGGGATCTTCGGCAGCGTCCGGTCGTACTCCTTGACGACCTCGATCCGCGAGCCGATCTTCCCGGACAGCATCAGCAGCGTGCTGTCGAGGAGTTCGTGCACGTCGGCGTTCTGGAAGGGCGCCCGGTCCAGCTGGGAGTACTGCTTGGCGGCGTCGACGAGATGCGAGATCCGGGCGGTGGAGTCCTTGATCTCGTCCATCAGCAGCTCGGTCTCGGCGGTGTAGTTCAGCCAGCCGATCGCGTTCGGCAGGATGTCCTCGTCCACCGCCAGCGCGACCTTGTCCAGCCAGTCCGCGTCGACACCGGCCTGGACGAAGGTGGGGGCGCTCCGCCAGCCGTCCGGGACGGCGTGGTCGTCCAGCCAGTCGGTGAGCGTGTCCTCCCGGTCGGCGGCCTCCAGCGGGCTGAGCGCGGGGGCCTTGGCGACCCGCTCCGCGATGCGCTCCTGCAGCTCGATCAGGTTCGCCATCACCTCGGGGGAGTAGGTGCCCTGCGCGATGATGCCGAGCTTGCGCCGCATTTTGCCCACCCGCTCCCGCAGCGCCTCCGTCGCCCGGACGGCCGCCGCGGCCGGGTTGTTGAGCTCGTGCGTGAGCCCCGCCGACAACGAGCCCAGCGCGAGCAGGCGTTCACGCTGCCCGATGGCCTGCTGGGCGCTCTTCGAACCGAAGAACAGCCCCTCCAGCAGGTGCACCGCCATCGGGAACCACTCCTGCATGATGGCCGCGAACGTGTCGGCGGGCAGCACGAAGAACCGTGTCGGCTCGGTGACGCGCAGCGAGTTGTTGTAGACCTGCCGCACCCGGTCGCCGAGGTACGCCTGCATGGCCCCGGCGTACACCCCGCGCTGCGAGGTGCGGGTCACCTCCACGTCGTCCCCGCCGACCCGGCGGGACAGCACCACCGTGCCCTCGATCATCACGTAGAAGCAGGTGGCCGGGTTGCCCTCGGTGTACACGGGCCCCGGGTCGTACCGCTCCACCCGGCCCTCTTCGCACAGCCTCCCCAGCTGCTCCGGCGTCAGCTTCTCGAACAGGAACAGCGAGCCGATCTCCGCGGGCTCGCACGGCACGCGTGTGCCGCTCATGACTGCTCCAGGTACCGGTGGACGAGCATCACGGCCATGGCTCCCTCTCCGACGGCGGACGCGACCCGCTTCGCGGACTCCGAGCGGGCGTCGCCCGCCACGAACACCCCGGGCACGTTGGTCTCCAGGTGGTACGGCGGCCGGTCCAGCTCCCAGCCCGCCGGCGGCCGCCCGTCGGACGTCAGGTCCGGCCCCGCCAGGATGAACCCGCGCCCGTCGCGCAGCACCGTCCCGTCCAGCCAGTCCGTCAGCGGGGCCGCGCCGATGAACACGAACATCCACTGCGCGTCCGTCCGGTCGGTCCGCCCGCTGTCGAGATCCCGCAGCGTCAGCTCCTCCAGATGGTCGGAGCCGTGCGCGGCGTCCACGACGGTCCGGGTCCGCACCGAGATGTTCGGCGCCTCCTCGATCTGCTGGATCAGGTAGTACGACATGGACGCCGACAGCGACTCCCCGCGCACCAGCAGCGTCACCGACTTCGCGCCCCGCGCCAGGTACATCGCCGCCTGTCCGGCCGAGTTGGCGCCGCCCACGATGTACACGTCCTGGCCCTGGCAGGCAGGTGCCTCCGTCAGCGCCGACCCGTAGTACACCCCGCACCCGGTCAGGTCGGCGCAGCCCGGCGCCATCAGCTGCCGGTAGGAGACCCCGGTCGCCAGGATCACGCTGTGCGCGGACACCGCAGACCCGTCCGAGAAGCGCACCACCCGCGCCGCGCCGCACACCTCCAGGCCCGTCACCTCGCGCGCGGTGAGGATCTCCGCGCCGAACCGCGCCGCCTGTCTGCGGGCCCGGTCGGTGAGCTGCGCTCCCGACACCCCGTCCGGGAAGCCCAGGTAGTTCTCGATACGGGAGCTCTGCCCGGCCTGCCCGCCGGTCGCGGACCGCTCCACCAGCACCGTCCGCAGCCCCTCCGACGCCCCGTACACGGCCGCGCCGAGCCCGGCCGGCCCGCCGCCGATGACGACCAGGTCGTAGAAGTCGGCGGTCGGCGTGGTCGCGAGCCCGACCTTCGCGGCCAGCTCGGGTGCCTCCGGTGCCACCAGCGGGGTGCCGTCCGGGGTCACCACCAGCGGCAGCCGCTGCCCGTCCTCCTCCGCCGCCGCCAGCAGCCGCCGTCCCTCCGGGCCGTCCGCCGAGTACCAGCGGTACGGCACCTGGTTGCGGGCCAGGAACTCCCGTACCTCCGAGGACCGCGCCGACCAGCGGTGCCCGACCACCTTGGTGCTGGGCACCGGCCGGTAGTCGCTGCGCCGCCACGCCTCCAGCAGGTCGTCGAGGACCGGGTAGAGCTTCTCCTCCGGCGGGTCCCACGGCTTGAGCAGATAGTGGTCGAGGTCCACGACGTTGATCGCGTCGATCGCCGCGCTGGTGTCCGCGTACGCGGTCAGCAGCACCCGCCGCGCCCCCGGATACACGTCCAGGGCCTGTTCCAGGAACTCGATGCCGTTCATCTGCGGCATGCGGTAGTCGGCCAGGATCACGGCCACGAGGTCGCCGCGCAGCTTCAGCTCGCGCAGCGCCTCCAGCGCGGACTCGCCGGACTCCGCGCGCACGATCCGGTGCGACTGGCCGTAGCGCCGCCGCAGATCGCGGGCGACGGCCCGGGACACCCCGGGGTCGTCGTCCACGGTCAGGATGACGGTCCGTGCTGCTTCGGCAGCCTGAGTCATACGTCTCCCACCCCGGGCGTCGTTCTCGACGAGGCGGCGAGCGGCCGCGAGGCACTGCCGCCGAGTCGACTCCCGGCCATCGTATGTTCGATCCGCGCGCTTCGCTCTGGTACGCGGAGGGCGCCCCGCCGGGCCGCGGCGGCGGAGGGGTGGTGAAGACTGGGCCCACGGACGTCACCGCGACACAAGGAGGCAGCTGCAGATGACGCGCCCGATCACGGCAGGGGTGGACGGATCGGAGGAGAGTCTCGCGGGGCTGGCCTGGGCCGCCCGGGAGGCCGTCCGCCGGGGGCTCGCCCTGCGTGTGATGCACGCGTGGCGGTTCCAGGAGCACGAGGCGATGGCCGCCGTGGACGCGGACACACAGGCCGGGTGGGTGCGGGACGGGCTGGCGGAGGCCGTGCGGTCGGTCGCCGAACGGCACCCGGCGCTGGAGGTCGGCACCGAGGTCGTGGACGCGGGCTCCGTCGAGACGCTGCTCGCCGCCACGGCGGAGTCCGAGATGGTGGTGCTGGGCTCGCGCGGGCGCGCCGCGGTCGTCGGCTTCCTGCTGGGCTCGGTCGGGCAGCAGGTCGTCGCCGAGGCGGAGCGGCCCGTCGTCCTGGTGCGGGCCGGCGACCGGCCGTCGGCGGAGGTCGCCGGGCACGACATCGTCGTGGGCCAGCAGGGCGACGCCGACGACAGCGCCGAAGCCCTGCGGTTCGCCTTCGAGACGGCGGCGGCGCGCGGCGCGGCCGTCCGTGCCGTACGGGCCTGGACCCTGCCGCCGCTGTTCGCCTACAGCCCGGCCTCCCTGAAGCTCCTCGACGACGCCGGGGGCCTGGAGCCGTACGAGAAGAAGGCGCTGGCCGAGGCGCTGCTGCCGTGGCGGGAGCGCTTCCCGGACGTGCACGTCGTCGAGCACGTGGAGATGGGCAGCGCCGGGCAGGTGCTGCTGTCGGTGGCGTCCCGGGCCCAGCTCGTCGTCGTGGGCCGGCGCGCCCGGCGTACGGCCGTGGGCGCCCGGATCGGATCGGTGGCGTCCGGCGTCCTGCACCACGCGCCGTGCCCGGTGGCCGTGGTGCCGCACGGGTGAGTCAGTCGGCCGTGGTCGGCTGGAGCGTCTCGCGGGCCCTGGGCAGGATCGTGGCGATGTAGTCCTGGACCACCGTGTCCAGGTCGATGTCGCGTTCGGCCCGCTCGGACAGGTACCAGCGGTGCTCCAGCAGCTCGTGGTAGATCTCGGCCGGGTCCATGGCGCCGCGCAGCTGCGGCGGCACGGCCCGCACGGTGGGCCGGAAGACGTCGCGCACCCAGCGGTGGGCGAGGACCTCGGGCCGGGCGCCGTCGGCGTGGTCCTCCTGGGTGGCCATCCAGGACTCCAGGTCGTTCAGCAGCCGGCGGGCCTGGTTCTCCTCGGCGTCCAGGCCCGTCAGGCGCAGCAGCTGCCGCTGGTGGTGGCCGGCGTCGACGACCTTGGGCACGAAGGTGACCGAGGCGCCGTCGCCGGTCTGCCCGATCTGCATCTCGGCCACGTCGAACCCGAGGTCGTTCAGCCGGCGTATCCGGCGCTCGATGTAGTGGTATTTGCCCGCCGGGTACACCGAGGTGCGGGTCAGCTCCTCCCACAGGGACCCGTAGCGGGCGCAGATCTCGGCGCCGAACTCGATGGGGTCGACGGACGGGTGCAGCGCCCCGGACGCCTCCAGGTCCAGCAGCTCGCCGCTGATGTTGACGCGGGCCAGGTCCAGGTCGTAGTCCCGCTGCCCGTCGCTGAGCCGCGGATGCAGGTCGCCGGTCTCCGCGTCCACCAGATACGCCGCGTAGGCGCCCGCGTCCCGCCGGAACAGCGTGTTGGACAGCGAGCAGTCGCCCCAGGCGAACCCGGCCAGATGGAGCCGGACCAGCAACACGGCCAGCGCGTCCATCAGGCGGTGCATGGTGGCCGGGCGCATCGTCGTCTCGAACATCGACCGGTACGGCTGGGAGCCGCGCAGGTGCCGGGTGACCAGGACCGGCTCCAGCGGGTCGCCCGCGGCGTCCGTGCGGCCGGTGACCACGGCCAGCGGGTCGACCGCCGGGATGCCCAACCGGTCCAGGTCGCGCAGCAGTTCGTACTCGCGCAGGGCGGGGCGCTCGGCGAGCTCCTTGACGGCGATCACCTCGTCGCCGGCGCGCGCGTAGCGCACGATGTGCCGGGAGATGCCGCGCGGCAGCGGGACCAGGAGGTCCTCGGGCCACTCCTCCAGCGGCACCTGCCACGGCAGCTCCAGCAGGAGGGCCGGGTGCTCCGGATTCGTCGCGCTGATCTGGAGTGCCATGGGCCGTCCTCGCCTAGGTGATCGTCCCCTCAGCCTATTGCGCCCTCTCCCGCGCCTGAAGGGCCGCGTCCCGCACGGACCCGGTGCGCGCCGGGCCGTGCCCGGGCAGCAGCACGTCCCCGTCGAGGTCCTCGAACGCGGCCAGCGAGGCCAGCGTCCGGGCCCGTTCGCGGTGGAACATGTCCGGCAGCAGCTGCGGCCCCTCGATCCGCGAGGTCGGGTGCCCGGTGACCAGCGCGTCGCCCGAGATCACCACGCCCGTCCCGGGCAGGTGATAGGCGCAGTGGCCGTCGGTGTGGCCGGGCGTGTGCACGGGGACGGGCCGGCCGGGCAGGTCCAGCGGGCCGGACCGCGGGAACGCCTGCGGCGAGGCGACCGGGACGTGCTCGGTGCCGCCGGAGCGCAGGGCGTGCACGGCCCAGGGCAGGACCCCCGGCCGCCAGCCGTTGCGCAGCACCGTTCCCACGCTCACCTGGTGCAGGAACTCCCGGCGCGCGTGGGGCACTTCGGCCTCGTGCAGGTACACCGGCGTGCCGTGGGCGCCGCGCAGGTGCTCGGCGCTGCCCAGGTGGTCGTTGTGCGCGTGCGTGATCAGGACGGCCTCGACCGCCTCCGGCGCGCTGCCCACCTCGGCCAGGGAGGCGAGGAGCGCCGCCCGGTCCCCGGGGTACCCGGTGTCGACGAGGGTGACCGCGTCGCCCTCGGTGAGGATGATCCAGTTG
Organism: Streptomyces sp. NPDC056628; assembly: GCF_042792555.1. Classification (NCBI taxonomy): domain Bacteria; kingdom Bacillati; phylum Actinomycetota; class Actinomycetes; order Kitasatosporales; family Streptomycetaceae; genus Streptomyces; species Streptomyces sp. NPDC056628. The sequence goes on along the minus strand of NZ_JBHTWG010000034.1, from coordinate 24,920 downwards.
GTGTTGCTGCCGTGCACCAGATAGGTGCCGTCCGCGATGTGCCGCACATCCGTCCGCATGATCGTCCCGCGTGGTGAGGTCCGTGACCGACGCGCACAGCAAAGCAGATCAGGGTGACGTCCCGGCCCGTGGGGCGGCGCGCATCCCGAACAGGAACCGCGTCGGCCGGGTCCGGCGCACCAGGCCCTCGTACAGGGCGAGGATCACCACCAGCGAACCGGCCACGATCAGCGCGTACTTGAGGGCGATCGGCCCCGGCAGGCCCACCGCGCCATAGGCGAGGGCGACCACGACGGGCTGGTGCAGCACATAGACCGGCAGGGCGGCGACGCCCAGGTACATGAGGGCGCGCGACGGCGGACGGGCCGCGCGGGGGCGGTCCAGCAGCCCGAGGAGGGCCACCACCCAGCACCAGCCCGCCAGCCCGAACAGACCCCGCGTCACCCACGCGAAGGCGTTCCACTCGGTGAACGGGTCGTCCAGGCCGAGGAATCCGGGCGCGGTCCCCGCGAACAGGACGAGCCCGCACACCCCGGCCGGCACCGCGAGCCGGCGCAGCCCGGCGCGGGCCCGCGGGTCGTCCGCGAGCGTGTACCCGGCGAGGAAGAACACCAGGTAGGCCCAGCGGTTCCAGCCCGCGAAGCCCTCCTCCATGCCGAGGAAGGCGTTGATCGCGGCGAGCGGCAGCGCGGGCAGCAGGAGCAGCGCCGGGCGCCGCTCCACCGCGCGGGCCGCGCGTTCCGCCCCGGCCGCCAGGCGTACCGCCACCGGGGCGAGGAGCAGGCTGAACGTGAGCAGCAGGACGACGAACCACAGGTGCCCGGTCTCGAAGTGCTCCCCGTCGAGTACGAAGGGGAAGTCGGCCGCGTCCGGGCGGACGCCGAGGAACCGCGGCCAGAACCGCCAGTACGGCTCGTCGTAGCCGGCGTCGGCGGCCCGCAGCCGCAGCCACTGGGGGAGGGGGCACAGCACGAGCGTGCCGAACAGCAGGGGGACACCGAGGCGCAGCAGCCGCTCGCGGGTGAACCGGGCGGGGCCGCGCCGGCGGATCGAGTGCCGGGAGCCGAGCCCGGCCACGAGGAACAGCATGGGCATGGCCCAGACGACCCCGAACCCGGCGAGCACGGTCACGACATCGGTGGTCCGCGCGTTCTTGACGTAGAAGTCGTCGTCCGGGGAGAACACCAGCGCGGAGTGGAAGAAGACCAGGCCGAGCACGACGCACACCCGGAGCGTGTCGAGCTCGGTGCGGCGGGAGGCGCTGTCCGGGACGGGCGGCGGGGCGCTCACCCGGCCAGTGTGGCGGCCCGGTCCGCCCGCGCCCAGAGGAAGGGCTGCCTCCGGCACCGTCCGCCGGAGGCAGCCCCCGCGTACGCCGCGGCCGGCCGCCTCCGCCGGCTCAGCGCACGCCGTTCGGCCGGAACTGCACGCTGATGCGCGGTCCCGTGGCGCGGGCCGTCTTCGGGACGGCGTGCTCCCAGGTCCGCTGGCAGGAGCCGCCCATCACGATGAGATCGCCGTGCCCGAGCGGCCGGCGGACCGTATCGCCGCCTCCGTGCACGGGCCGCAGCAGCAGGTCGCGGGGCGCGCCCACGGACAGGATGGCGACCATGGTGTCCCGCCGCGCGCCGCGCCCGATCCGGTCGCCGTGCCAGGCGACGCTGTCGCGTCCGTCGCGGTAGTAGCACAGCCCGGCCGTGGTGAACGGTTCGCCCAGCTCCCCGGCGTAGTGCGCGGAGAGCGCCTCGCGCGCCTCGTCGAGCACGGGGTGGGGGAGGGCGTCGCCGGCGCCGTAGAAGGAGAGCAGCCGCGGCACGTCGACGACCTGGTCGTACATGGTGCGCCGCTCGGCGCGCCAGGGGACCTCGGCGGCCAGCCGCTCGAAGAGGGCGTCGGCCCCGCTCAGCCAGCCGGGCAGGACGTCGATCCAGGCGCCGTGCGTGAGGCGTGTGCGGCGGATCCCGCTGAGCGCGCCGAGCCGCAGCTCGTCGGTCTGGTCGAACAGGGAGCCCTGGAGGTGCGTGGCCATGGATCCAGCGTAAGCCCTGAATCGAAAATCTGTTCCCATATGAGAGCTGATTCTCATCGGCCGCTCCGCACCCCTGTTGGATACGCTCGTGTATCGGATACATTCCCGTATCGAACGGAGGTCCGACATGGCGGTGGGGGAGACGACGAGGCGTGTCACCAGGCGCCGCGTCCGCACCCGGGCCAACCTGCTCGACGCCGCGTTCGCCGTGTTCGCCGCCAAAGGGTTCGGGCGCGTCTCCATCGAGGAGGTCTGCGAGGCCGCCGGCTACAGCCGGGGTGCCTTCTACTCCAACTTCTCCAGCCTGGACGAGCTGTTCTTCGCCCTGTACCGGCAGCGGGCCGACCTGATCGCCGACCAGGTCGCCGGGGCGCTCGCCGTCGACGGCCCCGGCCTGGACGTCCCGGCCGCCGTGGACCGGGTCACCGAGGTGCTGCTCCTGGACCGCGACTGGCTGCTGGTCAAGACGGACTTCCTGGTGCACGCCGCCCGGGACCCCGCCGTCGCCGCCACCCTGCTCGACCACCGCGCCCGGCTACGCGCCGCGATCGCCGACCGGCTCGCCCGCGCCCGCGGCCACACCGCACTGCCCGCCGTCCTCGGCGGCACCGACGGCGCCGCCCACGCGGTGGTCGCCGCGTACGACGGCGTCACGACCCAGCTGCTGCTGGACCGCGACACCGGGCACGCCCGCGCCTGGCTGGGCCGGCTGCTCACCGCGCTGCTGACCGACGGCAGCGACACCACCGGACAGCGCACCACCGCCTAGGAAAGGACGGTCGCCATGGACGCCGACGTCATCGTCGTCGGAGCGGGACTCGCCGGACTCGTCGCCGCGCACGAACTGACCAGCCGGGGCCGCCGGGTCGCCCTGGTCGACCAGGAGAACGCCGCGAACCTCGGCGGGCAGGCGTTCTGGTCCTTCGGCGGGCTCTTCCTCGTCGGCTCGCCCGAACAACGGCGCCTGGGCATCAAGGACTCCCTCGACCTGGCCTGGAACGACTGGCAGGGCAGCGCCGGGTTCGACCGGGTCGACGACGAGGACTCCTGGGCGGTGCGCTGGGCGCGCGCGTACGTGGAGTGGGCGGCCGGGGAGAAACGCGCCTGGCTCGACGGGCACGGCATCACCTTCCTGCCCACCGTGGGCTGGGCCGAGCGCGGCGACCTGCGCGCCGACGGCCACGGCAACTCGGTGCCCCGCTTCCACATCGCCTGGGGCACCGGCACCGGTGTCGTGGAGCCGTTCGTGCGGTACGCGAAGCAGGCGGCGCGCGACGGGCTGCTCACCTTCCACCACCGGCACCGGGTGGACGAGCTGGTCATCGAGGACGGCGCCGCGCGCGGCGTGCGGGGCACCGTCCTGGCCGACGACGCCTCGCCGCGCGGAGTCGCCTCCAACCGCGACGCCGTCGGCGAGTTCGAACTCACCGCCCAGGCGGTCGTCGTCACCACCGGCGGCATCGGCGCCGACCACGACATCGTCCGCCGCTACTGGCCCGAGCGCCTGGGCACCCCGCCCGCCGAGATGGTCACCGGCGTCCCCGCCTACGTCGACGGGCGCATGCTCGACATCAGCGCCGAGGCCGGCGTACGCCTCGTCAACCGCGACCGCATGTGGCACTACACCGAGGGCCTGCGGAACTGGGACCCGATCTGGCCCGGCCACGGCATCCGCATCCTGCCCGGCCCGTCCTCGATGTGGTTCGACGCCCTCGGCCGCCGTCTGCCCGACCCCTGCCTGCCCGGCTACGACACCCTGGGAACCCTCCGGCACCTGCGCACCGACGCGGACATCGCCGGCCACGACCACTCCTGGTTCATCCTCACCCAGAAGATCATCGAGAAGGAGTTCGCCCTCTCCGGCTCCGAGCAGAACCCCGACATCACCGCCAAGGACCGCGCCGGGTTCCTCAAGGAGCGGGTGCTCGGCAAGGGCGCACCGGGCCCGGTGGCCGCCTTCCTGCGCCACGGCGCGGACTTCGTCACCGCCCCGACCCTGGAGCAGCTGGTCGAGAAGATGAACCAGCTGACGGACAAGCCGCTGCTCGACGCGGAGACCGTCCGGCGCCAGATCGAGGCCCGCGACCTGCAGATCACCAACGCCTACAGCAAGGACGCCCAGATCCAGGGCATCCGCAACGCCCGCCGCTACATCGGCGACCGCCTGGGCCGCGTCGCCACCCCGCACCGCATCCTCGACCCCGCGGCCGGCCCTCTCATCGGCGTCAAGCTGCACATCCTGACCCGCAAGACCCTCGGCGGCATCCAGACCGACCTGGACTCCCGCGCCCTGGCCACCGACGGCACTCCCATCGACGGCCTCTACGCGGCCGGTGAGGTCGCCGGTTTCGGCGGCGGCGGTGTGCACGGCTACAACGCCCTGGAGGGCACCTTCCTCGGCGGCTGCCTCTTCTCCGGACGCGCCGCCGGACGCGCCGCCGCCCGGCAGGCGGGCTGAGCCCGGCCCGCCTCCCGGGGCGTCACGACTCCAGGAGGCGGGCCAGCACCGCCGCGTGACTCGTCTCGGGGGTCTTCGACGCCGTCAGCAGCGTCACGTCCGCCTCGCCCGCCGTCTCCCGCAGCCGGGCCAGGAGCCCGGCCGCCTCCGGCGCGTCCAGCTCCGCCTCGTACCGGCTTGCGAACTCCTCGTAGGAGCCCTCGCCCGCGTGGTACCAGCGCCGCAACCCGGTCGACGGGGCGAGGCCCTTGAGCCACTCGTCGACCCGGGCCGCGTCCTTGGACAGACCGCGCGGCCACAGCCGGTCCACCAGGACGCGCACCCCGTCCTCCGGTTCGGGCGGCTCGTAGACGCGGCGGACGCGCACACTCATGACCGGGCCTTCCTCTCGGACGGGCGGTGCCGCACACACCGCGCCGGACCTGACGAGTTCCTCACACCTGTCCGTCAGGGTCGTCACATGATCCCGCACAAGCCCCGAGCCGTCCTGCTGGCCACCTCCCTGCTGCTGACCGGCTGCGGCGCCGGCGCCGTGGCGGCCCCCCGTGACCAGCCGGCCGCACCCGCCCGGACCACGACCGCCCCGCCCCGCCCCACCGCCACGGCGCCCCCCCTTCCGCAGCGGCTCCCCGGACTGGGCCCCGAGACCCTGGCCGAGGTCCCGGCCGCCACCCGGCAGGCCGTCGTCGTCACGGGACACGGCAAGGACTCCGCCCGCTCCGACGTCGTCCTGTACGAACGCACCGGCACCGGCTGGAAAGCCGGCGAGCACTGGCCCGCCCACAACGCGCTGCGCGGCTGGAGCGGCCACCACCGCGCCGGCGACCTGCGCTCACCCGTCGGCGTGTTCACCCTCAGCGACGCCGGCGGTCTGCGACCCGACCCCGGCACCCGGCTGCCCTACGACCACGGCCGGGGCTTCACCGCGACCGGCACCGGCGTCGAGGGCGAACCCCTCGCCGGCTCCTTCGACTACGTGATCGCCATCGACTACAACCGCCGGCCCGGCACCTCACCGCTCGACTGGACCCGCCCCCTCGGCGCCGGGCGCGGCGGCGGCATCTGGTTCCACGTCGACCACGGCGGCCCCACCCAGGGCTGCGTCAGCCTCTCCCGGGAGCACATGCGCACGCTGCTGCGCACCCTCGACCCCCGCCGGCACCCCGTCGTGGTCATGGGGGACGCCGCCTCCTTCGCCCGCTGACCCCGTTCCGCCGACCGCTTAGGATCCGCCGCGTGTGCGCACATGTACTGGTGGCCGAGGACGACGGGATGCAGGCGGAGCTGATACGCCGCTCCCTGCTCGCGGAGGGCCACACCGCGACCGTGGTCCACGACGGCCCGGCCGCCCTCGACGCCGTCCGCAGGCTCAGGCCCGACCTCGTCGTCCTGGACCTGATGCTCCCCGTGATCGACGGCTTCGGCGTCTGCCGGGTGCTGCGCGGGAACGACGACGACCCGGACATCCCGGTGCTGATGCTGACCGCCCGCTCCGCCGAGGACGACGTCCTGCTCGGTCTGGAGCTCGGCGCCGACGACTACATGACCAAGCCGTACAGCCCCCGCGAGCTGATGGCCCGCATCCGCACCGTGCTGCGCCGCGGCGGCCGCGCCGACGGCCGCCGGGAGGACCCCGTCGTACGGGCCGCCGGCATCGCCGTCGACCCGGTCCGGCACGAGGTGTGGTGCGACGGGGAGCCGGTGGAGTGCACACCGGCCGAGTTCCAGATCCTGCTGGCCATGACCGCCGAGCCCGAACGGGTCTTCTCGCGACGGCAGTTGCTGGAGTGCACCCGGGGTACCGACCGGGCCTCCACCGAACGGGCCGTCGACGTGCACATCATGAACCTGCGCAAGAAGACCGAGGCCGACCCGCGCCGGCCCGCGCGCCTGCTGACCGTGTTCGGCGTCGGCTACAAGCTGAGCGGAGGCCGCGGGTGAACGGGCGCATCCCGGTGCGCAAGCGCCTGCTGGTCCGGTTGCTGGTCGCCTCGGTGCTGATCGCCGTCTGCTCGGTGGCGGCGACCGCCTGGCTCGCGGTGGCGACCACCACCCGCGCGCTGCGCGAGGAGCAGGGACAGGTCCTCGCCGAGGACATGGACGTCCTCGCCCGGCTCAGCGGCTACGCCGCCACCCACGCCGACTGGCGGGGCGTCGAAGTGACCGTCCGGGATCTGGCCGACCGCACCGGCCGGCGCATCGCCCTCACCACCACGGACCGGACGGTCGTCGCCGACTCGGCCGGGCCCGGCACCCCGTTGCCCCCGCGCGCCGCCGCCACCGTCGACCCGCTGCGCGCCGACACGTACACGGAGCGCGGAGCACAGCGGGCCGGTGTGGACCCGAGGGCCGTGGGGCCGTACCGGCTCACCGCCCCCGAACGGGCCAAACTCGACAAGCTCGCCGTCGTGCGGCGGAACTGCTTCGCCCGCAACGGCTACCACACCACCGTCGTGCGCGCGCCGAGCGGCCGGCCGGTGGTCACCGACGTCGACGGGCCCGTCGCGGGCGGCACCGTCCCCGAGGAATGCGCCGACGGACTGCTCAACACCCCCACCCCGACCGAGAACAAGGCGCTGGACGACCTCTTCGCCCGCGTCACCGACTGCCTTGAAAAGCGGGGCACCACGCACGCGCCGCACTCCCTCGGCGTCGACATCACGGGACTGGGCCTCGCCCCCCGCTCCTACGTGGGCAAGCCGTCCCCGCACGACAAGCTCGACGGGGCGGCCGTCGCCCAGCACTGCACCGAGCAGGCCCGCCGGGCCCAACTCGACCCGTACGTCGCCCCCGTGGCGCAGCTGTTCCTGGGCGGCGGCGACACGACCGCCGTCCGCTTCGACATGTCACCGGCCAACAAGGCCAAGGTGGCCGGCGCCGCCGGTCTGGTGCTCGCCGTCACCGTGGTGGTCTCCGCCGTCGTCGCCACCCGGCTGGTCAGGCCGCTGCGCGCGCTGACCGCGGCGGCGCAGCAGCCGCCCGAACGGCATGTGCGGGTGCCCGTCACCACCCGCGACGAGACCGGCGTGCTCGCCGCCGCCTTCAACGAACTCACCGAGCGCCGCGAACGGTTGGAGGTCCAGCGCAAGGCCATGGTCAGCGACATCGCGCACGAACTGCGCAGCCCCCTCACCAACATCCGCGGCTGGCTGGAGGTCACCCGCGACGGCCTCGTCGACCCCGACCCCGCCCTGCTCGCCTCGCTGCACGAGGAGGCCCTGGTCCTGCAGCGGGTCATCGACGACCTGCAGGACCTCGCCGCCGCCGACGCGGGCACCCTGCGCCTGCACCGCGAGCCCGTCCGCGCCGACGAACTCCTCGGTCAGGTCGCCGCCGCCCACCAGGTCGCGGCCGACGCCGCGGGCGTCACCCTGCGCACCACCGCGGAGGGCACGCCCTGGCTGGACGCCGACCCCGTCCGGATGCGGCAGGCGCTGGGCAACCTGGTGTCCAACGCGCTGCGGCACACCCCGTCCGGCGGCACGGTCACGCTCTCCGCCCGGCCCGACGGCGACGAGGTCGTCCTCGAGGTCGCCGACACCGGGACCGGGATCGCCCCTGACGATCTGCCGCACGTCTTCGAGCGGTTCTGGCGCGCGGAGAAGTCCCGCAGCCGCCGCACCGGGGGCAGCGGGCTCGGCCTGCCGATCGTCCGGCAGCTGACCGCCGCGCACGGGGGCAGCGCCGAGGCGGCCGCCGCGCCGGGCACCGGCGCGGTGTTCACGCTGCGGCTGCCGGCCGGGGAGGCGCCCGAGTGAAAGACCCGGCGGGCGGGCCCGCCGGGTCGTCGCCTAGCCGGCGCGCTGCCGCAGGGCCCGCCGTTCCGCCTCGCTGGTGCCGCCCCAGATGCCGATGGACTGGTCCATGTCCAGCGCCCAGCGCAGACACTCCTCGCGCACCGAGCAGCGCCGGCACACGGCCTTCGCCTCCTCGGTCTGCATCAGGGTCGGCCCGGAGGTGCCGATCGGATAGAAGAGGTCGGGGTCCTCATGGCGGCAGGCGGCGTGGTCTCGCCAGTCGTCCATCAAAGTCACCTGCGATCGTCGACGTGCCCTCGGTGGAGGAATTACTCGGTGTCGAGTCGCCTGTCGACCCGGAGATGAAACCCCGCGGGGCCCGCCGGATCAGGTCACTGTTCGCGTATGCCCCACGGGGAGCCGTAGGCGGTGAGCAGATCCAGGAACGGCCGGGCCGGGAACGCCTCCGGTCCGAGGACGCCCGCCCCCGACCAGACGCCGGTGGCCAGGAGTTCGAGGGCGACGACCGGGTTGAGGGCCGTCTGCCAGACCACGGCCTGGGAGCCGTACTCCGCCATCGACCACTGGTTGTCGACCACGTGGTACAGGTACACCTCGCGCGGCTCGCCGTCCTTGACGCCCCGCACCCAGGTGCCGGCGCAGGTCTTGCCGTGCATCCGCTCGCCCAGTGTCGCCGGGTCCGGAAGGCACGCGGCCACGACGTCCCGCGGCGAGACCCGCACCGGCCCGTCGGCGCCCGGCACGGTCACCGGCTCGGTCCGGTCCAGCCCCAGCAGGTGCAGCGTCTTGAGGGTGTCCACGAACTCCTGGCCGAGACCGTACTTGAAGGTGACCCGGCGCGCGTCCACCCAGCGCGGCATGAGCAGCACCTCCTCGTGCTCCACGTTCACGCACTCGACCGGGCCGATGCCCTCCGGGAAGTCGAACACCTCGGGCTCGCTGAACGGCGCGGTGGTGAACCAGCCGCGGTCCTTCTCGTAGACGACCGGCGGGTTGAGGCACTCCTCGATGGTGGTCCAGATGCTGAAGGAGGGGGCGAAGTCGTAGCCGTCGACGGTGAGGTTCGCCCCGTCGCGCACCCCGATCTCCTCGATCTCGTCGAAGAGTTCGTCGGCCGCGTACCGGGCGAAGACGTCCGACAGGCCGGGCTCCACGCCCATGCCGACCAGGGCGAGCGCGCCCGCCTTCTCCCAGTCGCCGGCCTGCTCGAACTGGGCGTCCCCGAGCTTGACCCCGCATTCCTCGTACGGGCGGTCGGGGTGCGGCCTCGACAGGGACATCGCCATGTCGACATAGGTGGCCCCGGTGGTGCGCGCGGCCTGGAACAGCGGCATCACGAAACGCGGGTCGGTCGCGTTGAGCAGCACGTCGCAGGCGTGCCGTTCCAGCAGGGCGGCCACGGCCGGCTCGTCGCTCGCGTCGACGCGCTCGGCGCGGAAGCGCGCGTCGCCGTCGAGCGCGGCGACGGCGGCCTCGGCCCGCGCGAGGTCGTAGTCGGCGACGACCATCGCCTCGAAGAAGGGACGCCGGGCGGCGATCCGGGTGATGGCGGTACCCACCCCGCCGGCTCCCACGAGCAGTACACGCATGACAAGACTCCCTCGGCTGGAGGTGGACGAGTGGTGGGGCCCCGGGTGGGATCCAACGCCGCCCCGCCGCGTAAGGTCAATGCCGTTGGCATAAGGATGGAGGACGCGATGCCGAAAGCGGTCGTACCGGAGGAGAAGCGGCGCAGGCGTCGTCCCACCAAGAGCGGCACCGTGCTGTCCGAGCGCCTCATAGTCGACACGGCGCTGCGCATGCTCGCCGAGCACGGCAGCGCCGGACTCACCGCCCGCCGGCTCGGCCTCGCCCTGGACGCCGACCCGAGCACGCTGTACCGCTACTTCCGGGGCATGGACGACCTGACCCTGGCCATCGGCGACGCCCTGATCGGCCGCGCCCTGGAGGGCTGGGAGCCGACGGGGGAGTGGCGCGCCGACCTGCGGACCGTCGGCACCCGTATCCACGCCGCCTACGTCGCCCACCCGCACGCCGCGGTGCTGACCACGAGCCGCGTCACGGGACGGGCCAACGAACTCGCCGCCGACGAGACCGTGCTGGACCTCCTGCGCACGGCCGGCTTCCCGCTTGCCGACACCGTGCGCCTCTACCACGCCTTCATCGACCAGACGCTGGCCTTCGCCGCGCTGGACGCGGCCTCACTGACGCTGCCGAGCGCGTCGCTGCGCGCCGACGAGGAGAAGTGGCGTTCGACGTACGCCCGGCTGCCGCACACCACGCACCCCCGGATCGCCGAGGCGGCGCCGCTGCTGGCCCGGCGCATGGTCACCAGCGCCTATCCGACGGCCCTGGAGATGCTGCTGGACGCGGCGGAGGCCCAGCTCGCCGCCTGCCGCGCCTGACGGCGCGGCTGCTCAGGCGCGCAGCGCCTCGTGGGCGGCGGCCACCACCGCCTCCGTCACCGTGACCAGCGCGGGGGAGTGCAGCTTCCACTGCTGCCAGTACAGCGGCACGTCGACGGGCCGCTCCGGGGCCAGCGAGATCAGGCGTCCCTCCGCCACGAGCGGCTCCGCCTGCACCTCGGGGATCATGCCCCAGCCCAATCCGGCGAGCACGGCGGACAGGAACCCCTCGGAGGTCGGCATCCGGTGCCGCGCAGGACCGGCGTGCCCGGCGCCGCCCCGCAGCCCGCGCACGAAGGCGTCCTGCAGGTCGTCACTGCGGTCGAAGGTCAGCACCGGGGCCCCCGCCAGGGCGTCGGCGAGCGGCCCGGTCAGATACCGTGCGGCGAACTCCGGGCTCGCGGCGGCCAGATACCGCATCCGGCCCAGCGTCCGCACGGAACACCCCGCGACGGGCTCGGCCGAGGACGTCACCGCGGCCATCACCAGGCCCTCCCGCAGCAGGGTCGCCGTCCGGCTCTCGTCCTCCCGGCTCAGCTCGAAGCAGAGCGGCGGCTCCCGGCGCACCCGGGTGAGGGCGGGCAGGAACCAGGTGGCCAGCGAGTCGGCGTTGACCGCGACGGACACCCGCGTCGCCTCGGCGGTCCCGCGCATGCCCAACTCGGCGCGCGCGTCGCGTTCCAGCCGGGCCAGCTGGCGGGCGAACCGGACCACGACCCGGCCGGACTCGGTCGGCCGCACCGGTTTGGACCGTACGAGCAGCACCCGCCCGGTGCGCTGCTCCAGCGCCTTGACCCGCTGGCTCACCGCCGACGGCGTCACATGCAGGGCGGCGGCGGCCGCGTCGAACGTCCCCTCGTCCACCACCGCGAGCAGGGTCCGCACCTGGTCCAGGGGCAGCTCGGTCAGCTCGGTCTTCACGTCGGCTAAGGATACGTAAGAATCCTTAGCTGTACGCCGGGAGATCGCTTGTCTAGCGTCGACGGCATGACCAGCGCCTTGACCACTGCCGTCGCCGGATTCGGCACCGGCCTCTCCCTGATCGTCGCCATCGGCGCGCAGAACGCCTTCGTCCTGCGCCAGGGCATCCGCCGCGACGCCGTCCTCGCCGTCGTCGGCATCTGCGCCCTGTCCGACGCGATCCTGATCGCCCTCGGGGTGGCGGGGGTCGGCGCGGTCGTCGTGGCGTGGCCCGGGGTGCTGACGGCGGTCGCCTGGGTGGGCGGGGTGTTCCTGCTCTGCTACGGCGTCCTGGCCGCCCGCAGGGTGCTGCGGCCGGCCGGCGCCCTGGTCACCGACGGCGACGCGGCGGGCTCACGGCGGCGGGCGGTGCTGACCTGCCTCGCCATGACCTGGCTCAACCCGCACGTCTACCTCGACACCGTGTTCCTGCTCGGCACCATCGCCGCCGACCGGGGCCCGCTGCGCTGGACGTTCGGCCTCGGCGCCGCAGTGGCCAGCCTGTGCTGGTTCGCCGCGCTCGGCTTCGGGGCGCGGCTGCTGAGCCGTCACCTCGCCAAGCCGGGGGCGTGGCGGGTGCTGGACGGGGTGATCGCCGTCACCATGATGGCCCTCGGCGCCTCCCTGATCGCCGGAACCTGAGACGCCGGTCCGAACACCCGGCCGGTGCTGCGATAGTGATCCCCGGACAAAAAGATGTAGCGAGCATCCAGGAAGCCCGTGGACACCAGCGACAGCAGCACCGCACCGCAGGAGAAGGAGCCACCCGCGGTACCCGCCACCCCCCGCGGCTGGCGCCGCTGGGCCATGGACACCCGGCCGCTGCACCGCCCCGCCTACCGGCGGCTGTGGTCGTCCACCATCGTCACGGCCGTCGGCAGCCAGCTCACCGCGGTCGCCGTGCCCAAGCAGGTCTACGACATCACCGGCTCCTCGGCCTGGGTGGGAGCCGCGAGCCTGGCCGGGCTGGTGCCGCTCACGGTGTTCGCGCTGTGGGGCGGCGCGATCGCCGACAGCATGGACCGGCGCAGGCTGCTGCTGATCACCAACAGCGGGATAGCCGTGACCTCGGTGCTGTTCTGGCTCCAGGCCGTCGCCGGGCTGGAGTCGGTCGCCGTGCTGATGGTCCTGCTCGCGCTCCAGCAAGCCTTCTGGGGGCTCAACTCCCCGGCCCGCAACGCCTCGATCGCCCGGCTGGTGCCGGCGGACGAGCTCGCCGCGGCCAACGCCCTCGGCTCGACCGTCATGCAGACCGGGCAGGTCGTCGGACCCCTGCTGGCCGGGGTGCTGATCCCGGTGGTCGGCCTGGCCGAGCTGTACCTGATCGACGCCCTGGCCCTGTGCGTCACGGTGTGGGCGGTGTACCGGCTGCCCGCGCTGCCGCCGCCGCCGCCGACCGCCGCCGTCCGGCGCCGCGCCGGGGTACGCGAGATCGCGGAGGGCTTCCGCTACATCTCGCTGCACAAGGTGCTGCTGCTGTCCTTCCTCGCCGACATCATCGCGATGGTCTTCGGGATGCCCCGCGCGCTGTTCCCGCAGCTGGCGAGCGAGACGTACGGCTCCTCCGGTGAAGGGCTCGCGCTCGGCCTGCTGTTCGCGGCCATCCCGATCGGCGCGGTGGCCGGCGGGCTGTTCTCCGGCACCTTCTCGCGGGCCCGCCGGCACGGCTGGATGGTGATCGGCTCGGTCGTCGCCTGGGGGCTGGCCGTCACCGGCTTCGGGCTCAGCTCCAGCCTGTGGCTCGCGGTGGTGTTCCTGGCCCTGGCCGGGGTGGCGGACATGGTGTCCATGGTGTTCCGCGGGGCCATCCTGCTGTCCGCCGCCAGCGACGAGATGCGCGGCCGGATGCAGGGCGTGTTCACGGTCGTCGTCGCGGGCGGCCCGCGCCTGGCCGACGTCCTGCACGGCACGGCGGGCTCGGCGTTCGGCGCGCGCACCGCGACGGCCGGGGGCGGCCTGCTCGTCGTCGTCCTCATGCTGGGCCTGGCCGCGGCGGTGCCGGCCCTGCGCCGCTACCGCGTCTGACGCTCAGTACACGCTGCGCCACGTCTGCGCGTGCCGCTCCATGAGCTGCCCGCGGGTCATCTCCAGACGGTGCGCGAGGATCTCGGCCACGTACCGCACCAGGGTCAGTCCGAGCGCGGTGTCCTCGTCGCACAGCCGCAGCACCGCGGCCGCCTCGAACTCGTACGCCCGCACCGGGCTGAAGGCCTCCGCGCCGAAGTCCCAGAGGTACGGCGGGAACAGCCACGACCAGCCGAGCAGGTCGCCCGCGCCGAGACTCGCGACGGTGATCCGCTGCGTCGGTGCCACCCGCTGGTCCAGGGTGACGGCGCCCGAGCGGATGACCCAGAAGCGGTCAGCCGTACCACCGGACTCGAAGATGCGGGTGTCCTCCGGGAAGGAGGTCTCCCGGGCGAGCGTCATCAGGCGCTGACGCTGGGGCGGTGGAAGGGCGGTCAGCAGTTTGATCGCTTTGGTCATGGCACGGGGCTCCTCACCGACGACAGGCATTCCGGTGTCTCCCTGCGTCCATTGGAGCGGCTGCGGCGGCCGGGGGCACCTCGGCGGCGGGCGGCTTTGGCCGGTGGCCCGTGCGGCCGGGTCGCCGCGGGCATGAAAAAGCCCTGGCTGGACGGGGGAGGCCAGCCAGGGCCGTTGATGGTGGTTCACGGGGGACGGATTCGGTCGACCCCGTGACCACTATGGATGAACCTTAAACCATTCGGTCGGCGTCTCGGTAATCGAGACGGGGGTACGTGACCCGTTTCACTCCAGTCGATGTTTCACGGGTGATCGGCGTGTTTCCCGGGGGTCAGGATCTCGTCCAGCACGGCGAGGACCGTCTCGTACGTCAGCGTCCGCACGGCGGCGTCCCGCGCCCCCTCGGGATCGGTGGCGCGCAACTCCTCGCTCCGCCCCCGCCACGTCCGCTCCTCCTGACGGGCCCAAGCCCGCGCGCGCTGCATCCGCCGCAACAGTTCGTCTGAGTCCACGACATCGGTCATGTACGTCGCCTACCCAGCCCGGGCCCGATGCGCTCATCCCTCCGACGCCTTCACGGGCACGTCCAGTGGACGGGCCAGACCGGTGACGGCCTCGTCCAGACGCTGCAGAGGCCGCAGCACGTGCTCGGTGACCCGGCCCTGCCCCCGCGCGCTCGGCGCGCTCGGCCCCAGCAGGGAGGCGATGCTCGGGCCGGTCTCGATGGTGGCACCGGCGTGCTCGTCGGTGACGTGCGCGGTGATCGCCTCCAGGTTGCGCCAGATCCGGCCCGTCGCGCCGCGCAGCCGGGGATCGGCCGTGATCGACGGACGGGTGAGCAGCAGTTCGGCCGTCGCAGCCAGGGTGCGCGCGTGGTACGCGGACGTCTCCAGCAGCGCGACGACATAACGGGCGGTCTCCCTGCGGGCCCGCAGCGGCGTCGCCGGGTGCGTCAGCGGCTGGACGGCGGACCGCAGATCGGCCAGCGCCTGGTCCAGGTCGCGGGCCTGCTCCATCAGGTCCCCGGGCGGCCCGCCGCTGAGCTGGTCCACGGCGCTGTTCGTGACCTCCCCGAGCCGCCGCAGCACCGTGGCGAGCAGCTCGTTGGTCCGCCGGTCGGTCCGCACCGGCAGCACGAACGCCGCCGCGATCAACCCGCAGGCCGCGCCGAGCGCCGTCTCCTCGATCCGCAGCACGAGCACCGACAGGCTGTAGGTGTGCAGCAGGGTGTAGAGCAGCCCCAGCGCCGCCGTCACGAAGAACGACGACAGCGTGTACGACAGCGGCGCCGAGTAGAACATCGCGAACACGAACAGCAGCACCAGCGCGAACGCCGTACCGGTGTGGTGCCCGACCGCCCCCGCCAGCACGATGCCCGCCAGCACTCCCAGCACCGTGCCGACCAGCCGGCGCGAGCCCTTGACCAGGATCTCGCCCGTGGAGGCGGTGTTGAAGAACACGATCCAGCACGTCAGCACCGCCCAGTACCAGCGGTCCCGCGACAGCAGCTCGCCGCCGACGATGGCCAGCAGCGACCCCACCGCGACCTGCACGGCGGCCCGCGTGGTGCGCCGCTCCAGCCCCGTGGCCTCCTCCTCTTCCTCCGCGTCGAGGACGGCGTCCTCCGCGTCCAGCTCCTCACGGGACCGCGCCGTCGCCGGGGAGTCGTCCGACTCGTCCCGGGCCCCGCCCAGCGCGATCCGCAGACCGAGGACCGCCCGCGCGGTCTCGCCGACGGCCCGGAAGGCGTCCTGCACGGCCGGGGACGCGACGGGCACGTTCTCCTCGTCGCGGTAGCCGAGGAGCCGGTTGCGCAGCTGGGCCACGCCGGTCCCGCCGGCCGCCTCCACCGGGCGCAGCACCAGCACCCGCAGCGCGTCCAGGTCGCGGCGCAGCGCCGTCGTCGCCTCCTCCCGCACCGGCTGCCGGCCGCCCGACGGCACCGGCGCCCCCGGCAGGTGCAGGGCCAGCGTGTCCACCCGCTCGGCGCCGCGCGCCCGCAGCAGCGCCAGGCCCAGCCGCTCGGCGGCGATCTCGGCGTCCGCGATGCGCCGCTGCACGAGCCGGGCCACCGCCTCGTCGGCGGTCCCGTCCGCCAGCCGTCCCTGGATCAGCAGCGCCGTCTCGTGCAGCCGCGCGGTGCCCTCCCGCACCCGCCGCAGCGCCCGGTCCGCCTCGTCGGGTCCGGCGTCGAGCAGGTCGAGCTGCGCCGACAGCAGCTGGGCCATCCGGGCCCTGAAGGCGCTTCGCAGCCGTTCCAGCACGCCGACCGGCGTCTCCGGGACCAGGGCGAACCGCATCAGCGCACTGCACCCGAAGGCGACGGCGGCCGCGGCGTACATCTGGGGCAGCCCCTCGGGGGTGGCCCCGACGAAGAGGGCCACGAAGTACGTCTGGAAGCCGATCAGGCCCAGCCCGGTGCCCCGGTCGCCGAACCTGCGCCCGTAGACGGCACAGAAGATCAACGCGACGAAGACGAGGTCGCCGAGCACCACCCGGTGGTGCAGCAGCGACGCCAGTGTCATCGACGCCAGCGTCACCGGCAGACCGAGGGCCAGGGTGACCGCCTGCCGGGAGCGCTGCTTCTCACGGATGGCGAAGGTGGAGACCATCGCCACCAGCGCCCCCGTCACCAGGTGCGGCAGATCGGTGCCGAGGACGGCGAGCACGGCGACCGTCAGGGCGATCGACCCCACCGTCCGCACGGCCGCCGCCAGCCTCAGCAGGCCGGGGTCCGAGGCCGCGACACGGTCCCTCAGCCGCGCCCGGACCGTCTCCTCCGCCGCCCTCACACCGTCCCACTCACGTGCCCGCCCCCGCCCGGGGGGTGTCTCGCCGATCATGCCGTACGGCAGGTGGGACTTCGCGGACACGTCCTAGCACGTGCCGGCGCTTCCGCCCCCGTCCTGCGCGGCGATCTGCTTCTTGAGCTGTTCCGGCGTCAGATACGCGTGGGTGAACTCGAAGTCCTTCAGCTTGGCGGGCCTGCGCGCCTGGAACCCGGTGCGCACGAAGTCGTCGCCCGCGATGGCGTTCAGCACCCAGTTCGTCATGACGCGGGCCTTGGCGACGTTGGTGCGCAGGGCCGACCAGTGGTAGGCGCGGGCCACCACCACCGCGGGCAGTCCCTTCAGCTCCACCCCGAGCGGCTTGGCGACGCCGTCGAAGCCGCCGAGGTCGACGACCAGGCCGAGGTCCTTGTGCTCGTACGGCCGCAGAGGCCGGCTGCGCATGGCGGCGATGACGTTGTCGGCGGCGACCTTGCCCTGACGCATGGCGTGCTGGGCGGTGGGCGGGCACACCGCGCCCTCCTGGTCCTTGGCCACGTCCGGCACCGCGGCGGCGTCGCCGAGCGCGAAGACGCCGTCGTGCCCGGGCAGCCGCATCTCGGACGTCACCGCGAGCCGGCCGCGGACGGTCTCCGCGCCGAGCGTGGCGATCAGCGGGCTGGCGACGACACCGGCGGTCCAGATCAGCGTGTGCGTGGGCACCACCCGGCCGTCGGTGAAGGTGACCTCCTCCGCTCCGGCCTTCGCGATGGACACGCCGAGGGAGATCTCGATGCCACGCTTGCGCAGGATCTCCTGCGCGTCCCGGCCCAGCTTGTCGCCGAGTTCGGGCATCAGCTTCGGCGCGATGTCGATCAGGTGCCACTTGATCAGGCGCGGGTCGAGCCGCGGATAGCGCTTGACCGCGTTGTGGGTCAGCATCTGCAGGCAGGCCGCCGTCTCGGTGCCGGCGTACCCGCCGCCGACCACGACGAACTGGAGCCGGGCCGCCCGCTCGGCGGGGTCCTGGCAGGCGTCGGCGAGGTCGAGCTGCGAGATGACGTGGTCGCGCAGATAGGCGGCCTCCGCCAGCGTCTTCATACCGAACGCGTGGTCGGCGAGCCCCGGGATGTCGAAGGTGCGCGTGACACTGCCGGGCGCCAGCACGATGTAGTCGTACGGCTCGTTCACGATGCGGTCGGTGATGGTGCGCACGACGCACACCTTGGACGCGAGGTCCACCCCGATGGCGCCGCCGGGGATGATCCGGGTGCGGTACCTGCGGCTGCGGCGCAGCGACAGGGCGATGGACTGCGGGGTCAGCACACCGGAGGCCACCTGGGGCAGCAACGGCAGATAGAGCTGGAACGAGTACGGGGTCACCAGGGTGATCTCGGCCTCGTCGGGAGAGAGCCTGCGTTCGAGCCGGCGTACGCATCCGACTCCCGCGAAGCCTGCGCCAACCACGAGGATCCTGGGTCGTGTCACGCTGATCATCCCTTCTGCGGCTCCAGGCGGTCTGCCTCGATGTCGTTCGCCTGCCCCTGAATCGCCGCGTCGCACGCCTCGATCCCATCGCGCCACGGGGCGTTCCGCCAGCCGGGAGCGGCCGGCGGATGAACACGTCGCCGCCACCAGTGCCCCGGCCCGGGCGCCCGTACACCGGTTCGGCGGGCAAAGACCGGAACGCGGCGCCTCTCGACGGTCACGGCCCCGCCCTCTCCGAGCGGTCCTCCCGTCGCTCAGCCGAACACGCTGTCGCCGTCGTCCCAGTGCGCCACGTCGTCCGACAGATGCTCCCGGGGCATCCGCGACCGCGCCTGGTACATGGCGTTGATCTGCGCCTCGTAGTGCCGCACGATCGCGTCCCGGCGCAGCTTCATCGACGGTGTCAGCAGACCGCTGGCCACGTCGAACGGCTCCGGCAGCACCCGGAACACCCGGATCGACTCCGGACGCGACACCGCGCTGTTGGCGGCGGCCACCGCCCTGCCGATCTCCTCCCGCAGCGCGTTCTCCTCACGGGCCTCGCGGGCCCGGGCGTCGCTGCGGGCCGCCAGGGAGTCCCGCCAGAACGCCAGGAACTCCGGGTCCAGGGTGATCAGCGCCCCGACGCAGGGCCGGTTGTCGCCCACCACCACGGCCTGGTGGACCAGGGGATGCTGCCGCAGCCGCTGCTCCAGGATCGCCGGCGAGACGCTCTTGCCGCTGCTCGTGATGATGACGTCCTTCTTGCGGCCCGTGATCGTCAGATAGCCGTCGGAGTCCAGCCGTCCGAGGTCACCGGTCGCCAGCCAGCCGCCGCGCAGCGCCTCCCGCGTCGCCGCCTCGTTGTTGACGTATCCCTGGAACACCGAGGGCCCGCGCACCAGGATCTCCCCGTCGTCGGCCACCCTGATGTCCACGCCCGGCAGGGCCTGGCCCACCGTGCCCGACATCTCCCGGCCCAGCGGCTGCGCGGTCACCCCGCCGCAGGTCTCGGTCAGGCCGTAGCCGTCGTTCACGTAGATGCCGATGCCCTCGTAGAACAGCGACAGTTCACGGTTGAGGGGGGAACCGCCGGAGGTCGCCCGGCACACCCGGCCGCCCAGCGCCTCCCGCAGCTTGCGGTACACCGTGCGCTCGTACAGGGCGTGCTGCAGCCGCAGGTCGAAGCCGGGGCCGGGGCCGCCGCCCAGGCGCTGACGCTCCAGCGCCGCGGCGAAGTCCCGCGCGGTGTCCGCGGCCCGCTCGAACAGGGCGCCGCGGCCGGACTGCTGCGCCGTGCGCAGGAAGTTCTTGTAGATCTTCTCGAAGATCGACGGAACGGCCGTGAAGTACGTCGGCCGGAACGTCCGCAGCGCCGAGGCGAGCGCGTCCCCGCTGAGATCCGGCTCGTGCCCCATCAGCATCCCGCCGCGGACGCACAGGCCCTGCACCAGCAGCCCGTACACATGGGAGAACGGCAGGAAGGCGAGGACCGAGCCGCGCCGCTCGCCGGGCGGGACGACCGTGTGGCCCCAGCCCGCCAGGAGCGTGTCACAGGGGCTCGCCAGACCCCGGTGGCTGAGCGCGCAGCCCAGCGGGCGGCCCGTCGTCCCGGAGGTGTACATGATCGCCGCGGTGGAGTCCGGCAGCACGATGCGGCGCAGCGACTCGACGGTCGCGAACGGCACGAACTCGCCCGCCGCGACGAGCTGCTGGAGCCCGCCGGCGTCCAGCTGCCACACGTGCCGCAGCTTGGGCAGCGTCCCGCAGACCGACCCGACCGTCATGATCGCCTGCTCGTCCTCGACCACCACGGCCACGCACTCGGCGTCCCGGAGGATCCACTCGACCTGGTCGCGCGACGACGTCGGGTAGATCGGCACCACCTCGGCGCCCACCGCCCACAGCGCGTAGCTGAACACCGTCCACTCGTAGCGGGTGCGCGCCATCACGGCGACGCGGTGGCCGGGGGAAATGCCGGACGCGATCAGGCCCTTGGCGAGGGCGGTGACCTCGTCGCGGACCTCCACGGCGGTCACCTCCTCCCAGGTGGCGGCGGAGGGGTGGGGGCGGCGCGCGAGCAACGTGAGCGTGGGATCGGCGGCGGCCGTCTCGAAGAGGCTGTCGGCGAGCCCTCCTGTCAGCGGCCGTACGGGCGGGGGAGCGAGGCCGAGATCGCGCATGCGCTGCTCCTGATATGTACCGGGTGTGACACCACCGATGATTTCTGTTATCGGCGTCGCCCGAATCTAGCCCAGCAGGGAGCGCGCGGTGCCCTGATCTGACAATTGACGTCGTTCGGTGATCTCGGCCGTGAGGGGGAACCCGGGGCGCATGACACATGCGACCCCCCAACCCGATTCGGAACCGGGCCGGCGCCCGAACCCCGACCCGGAGCCCGAGCGCACCACGGGCCTCGAACCGGGTGGTTCCGTGCCGCCCGGCGAGACCCCGCCCGCGGAGAGCAGCATGTCCGGCGCCGGCCCCCGTGAGACCCACAACCCGCCCACCGGCTGGGCGAAGGCCCCGCTGGCCCTGATCCTCGTCGTCACGGCCCTGATCTCCGCGTTCTTCCTCGTCTACGCCCTGATCCTGATCTTCTGACCCGGACCGGGACCCGTCACAGACCCGGCGTGAACCACACCGTGGCCAGGGGAGGCAGCGTCAGCCGCAGCCGCCCGTCCTCCGGCTTGAGCGGGCCGGGGTGGGTGACACCGCTGCCGCCGTACCGGGCGGCGTCGGTGTTCAGGGTCTCCTGCCACGCCGTGACGTGGTCGGGGACCCACAGACCGTAGTCGTGCCGGACCACGGGCGAGAAGTTGGAGACGCAGAACAGCGGAACACCCTCGGCGTCGTAGCGCAGGAACGCGAAGACGTTGTCGTCGGCGGCGTCCCCCAGCGACCACTGGAAGCCACCGGGGTCGGTGTCGCGCTGCCACAGCGCCGGGGTCGCCTGGTACGCGGTGTTGAGATCGCGGACCAGATCGCGCATCCCCCGGTGGTCGCCGGCCGAGGCGTACCCGGGATCGAGCAGCCACCACTCCGGGCCGTGCGCCTCCGACCACTCCGCGCCCTGCGCGAACTCCTGCCCCATGAAGAGCAGCTGCTTGCCGGGGTGCGCCCACATGAAGCCCAGGTACGCGCGATGGTTCGCCCGGCGCTGCCACCAGTCGCCCGGCATCTTCGACACCAGCGCCTGCTTGCCGTGCACGACTTCGTCGTGGGAGATCGGCAGGACGTAGTTCTCGCTGTAGGCGTACACCATCGAGAACGTCATCTCGTTGTGGTGGTACTTGCGGTGCACCGGCTCCTTGGCGATGTACTCCAGCGAGTCGTGCATCCAGCCCATGTTCCACTTCAGCCCGAAGCCCAGCCCGCCGCTGTCCGTCGGCCGGGTCACGCCCTCCCAGGCCGTCGACTCCTCGGCGATCGTGACGACCCCCGGATTGCGCCGGTACACGGTCGCGTTCATCTCCTGGAGGAACGCCTTCGCGGCCAGGTCCTCCCGCCCGCCCAAGGCGTTCGGCGCCCACTGCCCGGACTCGCGTGAGTAGTCCAGGTAGAGCATCGAGGCGACCGCGTCGACCCGCAGCCCGTCGATGTGGAACTCCTCGCACCAGTACGTGGCGTTCGCGACCAGGAAGTTGCGCACCTCGGTACGCCCGAAGTCGAACTCGAGGGTCCCCCAGTCGGGGTGCTCGGCCCGCCTGGCGTCCCCGGGCTCGTACAGCGGGTCCCCGTCGAACCGGGCCAGCGCCCAGTCGTCCTTGGGGAAGTGCGCGGGGACCCAGTCCATGATCACGCCGATGCCGGCCCTGTGCAGCGAGTCGACCAGGTACTTGAAGTCGTCGGGACTGCCGAGCCGGGACATGGGCGCGTAGAACCCGGTGACCTGGTAGCCCCAGGACCCGGCGAACGGGTGCTGCGCCACCGGCATGAACTCGACGTGCGTGAATCCGAGGTCGGCGACATACGCGGGCAGCTGCTCGGCGAGCTGACGGTAGGTCAGCCCCGGTCGCCAGGACGGCAGGTGCACCTCGTACACGGACAGCGGGGCCTCGTGCACCGGGATGTCGCCGCGGTGCGCCATCCACCGGGCGTCGCCCCACTCGTACCGCGAGGCGTGCACGACGGACGCCGTGTCCGGCGGCACCTCCGCGCACCGCGCCATCGGGTCGGCCTTGAGGAAGCGGTGCCCGTACCGGGAGGTGATCTCGAACTTGTACCGGGTGCCCTCGCCGATGCCCGGCAGGAACAGCTCCCACACCCCGGACGCGCCGAGGGACCGCATCGGGAACGCCGTCCCGTCCCAGTGGCAGAAGTCCCCGGCGACCCGCACGCCCCGCGCGTTCGGCGCCCAGACCGTGAAGCGGGTGCCGCGCACGCCCTGGTGCTCCATGGGCTCGGCGCCGAGCGCCTTCCACAGCTCCTCGTGCCGGCCCTCCCGGATGAGGTGGAGGTCGAGTTCGCCCAGGGCAGGCAGGAAGCGGTACGGGTCGTGCACCTCGTGCTCGTCGCCGCCGTCCTCCTGGTACGACACCAGCAGCGTGTACGCGGGGATCCGGGGCAGCGGCAGCAGCGCGGAGAACAGTCCGCCGCCCTCCGAGACCAGCGCGGTGCGCTCGCCGTCCACCAGGACGCTCACCGCCCGCGCGAACGGGCGGAGCGCGCGCACCGCGATCCCACCGGGGACGGGATGGGCCCCGAGCAGGGCGTGCGGATCGTGGTGGGTGCCCGCCAGCAGGCGGTCACGGTCGCCGGGATCCAGGGCCGGAGCGGTCACGCTCCGACCGGCTCCGGCCGACTCGGGGCGCGAGGTCTCGTGCAGGGCCATCGGTCAGGCTCCTCTCACGGCGAGGCGTTCGATCGCCGCCATGGGTACGGGCAACCAGTCGGGTCGGTGCCGGGCTTCGTACAGCACCTCGTACACGGCGCGGTCGGTCTCGTAGGCACGGAGCAGTCCGTGCTTCTTGCGCGGGTCCCACCCGGCGAGCGAGGCGTAGCCCGCGCAGTAGGCCTCGCGGCAGCGGCGCGCCCACTCCGGGCGCCACGGCCGGCGCTGCCGGGCGGCGTAGTCGAAGGAGCGCAGCATCCCGGCGATGTCCCGCACCGGGGAGTGCACGCCCCGCCGCTCGGCGAGCGGGCGTGACGGCTCGCCCTCGAAGTCGATGACGAACCACTCGCGCCCCGCCCGCAGCACCTGACCCAGATGCAGGTCACCGTGGATGCGCTGGTCCGGCGGGCCCGGGTCGCAGCCGGCGAGCGCGCCGAAGGCCATGCGCAGCCCGGGGACATGGGGCTGGAGCGCGGGCACGAAGTGCGCGGCGAGTTCCAGCCGTTCGGTCATGGCGGCCGCCATCCGGCCGTTCTCGCCGTGCGCGCGGGACGGGAACGCCGACGCCAGCGCCAGGTGCACCTCGGCCGTCGCCCGGCCCAGCTGGCGCGCCTCGGCGGTGAAGTCGTCACCGGAGGCGAGCGCGGCCAGCGCCAGCGTCCAGCCGTCGGAGGCGTCCCGCAGGAACGGCTGGAGCACCCCGAGCGTGGCCTCCCAGGGGCTCGTCGTACGGAACCAGGCGACCGGGGCCGGCACCCGCCGGCAGCCCTGCCCGGCCAGCGCACCGGACAGCTCCAGATCGGGGTTGACCCCGGGCTGAATGCGCCGGAACAGCTTCAGGATGAACGCGTCGCCGTACACCAGCGAGGAGTTGGACTGCTCGGCGTCCAGCAGCCGGGGCACGAGACCGGCCGGCACCGGCACGGAAGGATCGCCCTCGAAGCGCAGTGGACCGGCCTCCCCGGGATGCCGCAGCCGCTCCAGCAGCAGCTGGGCCGACCGGGGGTTCTGGAGGGCGTCGAAGACCGTCATCCCGGCCAGCGGTCCTTCGGGAGCCTGGCCGATCAGCGCCCGGCCGAGCCGCGGCGACGGGTGCTCCCGTACGCCGAGCAGCAGCTGGTAGCAGTCACCGGCCGGCTGGGCGCCGCCGGGTGAGGGGACGGCCGAGTGGCCGGCGTGCACCAGCAGGTGCAGACAGCCGGGGAAGAGCTCGGTCATGGACAGCAGGACGAGGTCCGTGACGGGCCGGTCCTTGCCGGCGAACCAGCGCTGCCGCGGCAGCCATTCGCGCAGCAGGCCGGAGAGCGACGCCATGGGGCCGGCGTCGGTCGTACGGCCCGGTCGGGCGGTTGCGGTCTTCTGCATGGTGACGCGTCCTTTCCCCGGCAGTCGCTCGAAGCTCAGGTTCAAGATCGTCTGCCGATGCGGGATGCGACTCGGGTGAGCCGGAACCAGTAGAAGCCGTGGCCCCCGAGGGTCAGCAGATACGGCAGCTCGCCGATGGCGGGGAAGCGCACGCCGCCGAACAGCTCGACGGGGATGCGTCCGTTGAACTCGCGCAGGTCGAGTTCGGTGGGCTGCGAGAAGCGGGCGAAGTTGTGGACGCAGAGCACGAGGTCGTCCTCGTACTCGCGCAGGAACGCGATCACCGCCGGGTTCGAGGACTGGAGCTCGGTGTAGGAGCCGAGTCCGAAGGCGGGGTTCTGCTTGCGGATCTCGATCATGCGCCGGGTCCAGTGCAGCAGCGAGGACGGCGA